>NZ_BLVO01000013.1:600000-900000 GCF_013340285.1 Desulfovibrio subterraneus
CTGCAAGATCATCATGATGCGCAAGGCCAGCGAGATGATGCACCGTTACGGAGCCAGATTCATTATCTCCGGCGAGGTGCTGGGGCAGCGCCCCATGTCGCAGCGGCAGGATACGCTTAACGTCATCCGCCGTGATGCGGACGTGCGCGAGGTACTGCTGCGCCCCCTGTGCGCCAAGCATCTTGACCCGACAGAGGTGGAACTGAGCGGTCTGGTGGACCGTGAACGCCTTCTGGGCATCAAGGGGCGCGGACGTTCAGAACAGCTTGCACTGGCTAAGCACTACGGCTTTGCAGAAGTTCCCACACCGGGCGGTGGCTGCAAGCTGGCGGAAAAGGAAAATGCACGCCGTTACTGGCCTGTGCTCAAATTTTCGCCCAAGCCTTCTGTGCGTGACTTCAAGCTGTCCAACATTGGCCGCCAATACTGGGCGGAGGACAAATGGATGATCGTGGGGCGCAATCAGATGGACAACACCGCGCTGCTCAAGGTGTGCGGCGATGACGATCTGATATTCCGCCTGCGCGGTTTTCCCGGCCCCATTGCCGTGGGAAGACAGTTTGAAGGCAAGGCATGGGCGCAGGAAGAGATCGCAGATGCTGCCGCATTTACGGCATCGTTTTCGCCCAAGAGTGTCCAGTCCGGTCAGGACGTGACCGTGCGTGTTTCCTGCGCTGCAGACCTGCGCAAGCAGGGCGATTCCGGATCGGAACAGGGTCCCGTTGCGAACGAAATGCTCTTTACTGTAACCCCCTGTCGCCAAACGCCCATTGGGTGGTGCGAGTCTGAATGGCCCGTTGTCCGCGAGGAAATTAGGGCTGACATGCGTGACAAGCGGGCCTGAAGAGTTTATATTTAATTTACCTGGTAGACGCGTGAGACGCTGACACGGAGGCAGAATCAATACGTTATTATCCGGGCGACTTGCCGTCGTCACCATGGGGGATTGAGTTGCTCCCGACGGCGGCTGCCTGAGACTTTGCAAAAGAGATTTTGCATGTGACTTCGTCAACGATCTCACCGGGTGATTATAAGTCCCCCCGCTTCGGCGGGGGGACTTATTTTTTGCGCATTGCCCATGGAGCAGGCGGCGCTGCAGGTTCATCATTCTGCGTTCAGACTGATGCGGGATATTGTTGGACGCAGACACCATCCGGATAGGGTAGAATTGCTAACAGTTTGCATAATTATGATTGTGCTTGCGATTGTTTTGCGGAAAATGTCAAATCCAGACAGTCTGTTGATTGATCTTGAAATTGTGAGGATAACAGTCTACAGGAGGCGCGGCACTCTTGGTGATGTGCCTTGCAGTGTGTCGTGCGGATTTCGATGGAAATAATGGTCAGCGGAAACTAATTTCGGCTGAATACGACATGCTGCAGAGGGTGGGGCCGCTTTGGGCGCGGACTCATTGAGGATAATCGGGGAAGCGCGTTCCTTCAGGGAAAGGGGGGCGTGCGGCATGGGATGCCTGCATCCCGCTAAGCGCTAAAACCAAGGATGGATTCATGTCCGCAATCAACAATCAGGAAGGGTTTGCCACGCGACTGGGCGTGCTGACTGCTACGCTGGGCTCCGCTGTGGGACTCGGCAATATCTGGAAATTTCCTTACATGACCGGCGATGGCGGCGGAGCTGCCTTCCTTGTCGTGTATCTGCTTGCCACGTTCCTTGTGGGCCTGCCTGTCATGATTGGTGAAATCATGCTCGGCAGAGAAGCAAAGGCCAATGCCGTGGGTACATGGAAGAAGCTGGCTCCCGGCACCCTCTGGTACCTCGTGGGGGCAGCGGGCGTGCTGGCCGCCTTTCTCATCATGGCCTTTTATACCGATGTTGTGGGCTGGGTGTTTTCCTTCATCGTGCGCGCTGTCAGCGGAGAGTTGAATACCGTGGACCCCAAGGTGGGCGAAGCCGTTTTCGGTGCCATGGTATCCAATCCGTGGCATTCTCTGTTCTGGCAGTGGGGTGTGCTCATCCTTGTGGGTGCCATTCTGCTCGGCGGCGTTTCCAAGGGTATTGAAAAAACCACCAAGATCCTCATGCCCGTTCTGTTCATCATGCTTGTGGGCGTGTGCATCCGCTCCCTCATGCTGCCCAAGGCAGGCGAAGGCCTTGCATTCCTGTTCCGTCCCGACTTTTCCAAGGTGACGGTGGACGTGGTGCTGAACGCCATGGGCCTTGCATTCTTCAAGCTTTCCATCGGCATGGGCACCATGATGACCTACGGCAGCTACTTCAGAAACGATGCGGACATTCCGCTGACCACCATGCGCGTTATGCTGGCAGACCTTGTGGTTTCTCTGCTCGCAGGCATCGCCATATTCCCCGCCGTGTTCAACTACGGGTTCGAACCCACTGCCGGTCCCGGCCTGCTGTTCATGACCATGCCTGCCGTGTTCAGCTCGCTGCCCTTCGGCCAGTTCTTCATGACGGTCTTCTTCGTGCTGACCGGCATTGCCACCATCGGTGCCATGCTGTCCCTTTTTGAAGTGCCTGTTGCGCTGCTTTCCGGCAATGGCTGGATGGGCCGCAAGCAGGCTGTTGTCGCCACCGCGGTGGGACTTGCCCTGTTCGGTATTCCGGCAACGCTCTCGTTCAGCACGCTTTCCGATGTGACTGTGCTTGGCAAGAACTTCTTCGACATCTACGACTTCCTCAGCTCCAACATTATCCTTCCCGTGGGTGGCATCTGCATCTGTATTTACTGCGGCTGGAAATGGGGAATTGCCCAGTCCCGCAAGGCTCTGAGCAACTGCGGCGCACTTTCCAACAGCGCCCTTATCGATGTGTGGTTCATGCTTGTACGGTACCTTACGCCGCTGCTGGTGGTGCTGGTTCTGCTCAAGGGACTCAAGGTTTTCTAGCCAGTTAGCTGGAGAATACGAGTGAAAGATCAGGAGGCCCCCGCAAGGGGGTCTCCTTTTTTGCAGCCGTTCGTTGCCGACGGCGGTGCACGTTTCGTGGTGAGCCATGGAACTCTATATATCGCAATCCCTGAATCAGGATCAGATGCAGAACAAGGGGAGGGCGGGCACGAAGAGCAACACAAAGGCTTGGACTACGTGCTCTGCATGAATGCCGTCTGTCGGTACAATCTCAGCTTTGACACGCAGTGGCCTACAGCCTTGTAACTTCTGCCGGACCGGACATGTATAGTGGTCCTGCCGGTTCCGGAATGCGGACTTGCATCAGATGCCGTTGCAACACCATCTGGCAGAAAAAAGGAGGCTCCCTTGCGGGAGCCTCCTCATGTGTTCTGTATGGCGGTTGCCGTTACCGGGCATCCTGCGCCAGTTCGTCGATAAGCTGCTTGAGCTGCTGTGCGAGCGTTGCCAGTTCGTTCACCGCATCCGATGACTGTTCCATGGCCTGTGCTGTTTCGCGGCTCAGGTTGTTGATTTCATCCGTGGCACGGGTGATTTCTTCCGACGTCGCCGATTGTTCTTCGGCAGCGGTGGCAATGGAGCGAACTCTGTCGGAGGTGCCGAGAACGGTTTCCACAATGCTGTTGAGAGAATCACCGGCCTTGTGGGTCTGATCCGCACTCTGCGAAACAAGCTTGGATACATCCTTCATATGGCCGAGGGTGCCTGCCGTGCTGCCCTGAATGGCCTTGACTACGCCTTCCACTTCCTTGGTGGCGGTCATGGTCTTTTCAGCCAGCTTGCGCACTTCGTCCGCAACCACGGCGAAGCCTCGTCCTGCCTCACCGGCGCGCGCGGCTTCAATGGCCGCGTTAAGGGCCAGCAGGTTCGTCTGGTCGGCAATGTCGTTGATGACGCCGATGATCTGGCCGATGCCTTCTGCCTGCGTGCCCAGTTCCTTCAGGGTGGTTTCCATCTGCTGGGTGTGCCTGTGCACTTCGTCGGTGGAGCGGATAACATCCTGCACCACGGATGCACCCTGTTGTGCGATTTGCTGCGCCTCTTCGGCCTTTTCAGCAGCTTCGCCCGCGTTCTGGGCCACCTCAAGGGTGGTGGCGTTCATCTGCTCTATGGCCGCAGCAGATTCGCCGATACGGTCGCTCTGCAGGGCCGAGGACTGCGTTGCATCGGAAATCTGCTCCGCCAGCTGGCCTGCAGCGTCGGAAACCTGGTCGGCAATGTTGTTGGCCGTTGCTGCCGTCTGGGCGATACGTTCATTCTGCGCTTTGATGCGCTGTTCGTTTTCCTTGACGGCGGTCAGGTCGTACCAGAACGAGATGGAGCCGAGGATATTGCCGTCCGCATCATGGAAGGGCGTGGTGTTCACATCGATGTGGTACTGCTTGCCTGAGGGGCTTTTGTATTCAATCTCGCTGTGGAAGGAGCGCTTTTCGCGTATTGCCTTGTCAGACAGGGTTTCTCTGCCACCGTCGTTCCAGAAGAACTCGCCGGAGCGAACGCCGATGTAATCCGTCGGGGTTTTGGTTTTTTCAAGCAGGGTACAGACCTGCTGGTTTGCCCAGAGAATCTTGAAGTCCGGTCCCACAACAGCACATGGGGTGGGAATGCCGTTCAGCACGCCCTGCGCGAAGCCGAGCCTGTTTTTCAGTTCGCCCACCATGGCGTTAACGGAGCCGACAGTGTTGCCGATGGCATCATTGGCAGAATATTCACTGCGTGCGTTGAGGTCGCCGTCTGCAATGCGCTTGGTAACTGCGGAAAGGTCGTTAAGGGGACGCAGAAGGAAGCGTATAAGAAACGAGAAAAGTACAATGGCTGCGGCAGCCCCGCCTATGATGATGGCCGACGAGGCAAAGAGGGCCTTGTCGTCAGCGCCGAGGTACATTTCCTTTTCCGGCAGGGCAAAGCCGATGTGCCAGTCCCATGCACTGTAATAGCGTTTGTACCCAATGTAAGGCTCGCCATTACGGGCAAATTTGAGAATGCCCTCCTTGGAGTCGAGGAACTGCTTGCCGTGTTCATAGTCGGTAATGGTGGCATCTTCGTCTGCATTGTTACCGTAAACATACTTGCCGTCTGAGAGGGTGATGAAGGTCTCGCCCTTGCCGTCGTACGACAGCTTGTCGATGACAGCCTTGAGTTCAGGGGTCATCATGCTGCGGCCCACATAGATGACGGCGACAATCTTGCCTTCTTCATCCTTGATGGGCTTGTAGGCGGTAACATACCAGTCATTCACGACAAAGGCCTTGCCTCGGTATGTTTCGCCCTGCATCACGGTTTTGTAGACGGGGCTGTCTGCGGGAATGTAGGTGCCCACGGCGCGGGTGCCGTCCAGCTTCTTTACGTTGGTGGATACGCGGAGCAGCTTGCCCGGCAGTACCTGAAAAATGGTGGCGGTACCCCCAAGAGTCTTCTGGACCTGATCCACAAGCATGAAGTTGTCATTGAGCGTAATGCCGGAAAGGCCGTCCCCAAGCTGCAGGGTGGGTATGGTGACCTCTTCCTTTTCTTTGGTCACCTGATTCACGATGGTGGTCTTGATCGTGTCACTTTCCGAGATGAACATGGTGCCGAGAGTTTTGATATCTCTTTCCATGACGACAAGGTCCGCATTCAGTTTTTCCTGCGTGATCTTGTTCTGCAGATCAATCGTGTCTTCAAGTTCCGTGATGAGAGAGGCTATGAAGTGCTCGCCCAAAGTGTGGAGGGTGCTCTTTGAAGTTGCATAGAAATATACACCGGAAAAGAGAAGCATGACGACAACAGCCGCCACAATGCTGAGTAACAGTTTTCTGTTGAAGTTGAGCTGCACGATGACCTCCAGTCTTGAAATATGTCTCGGCAAAGGGAACCGACACTGGCAACGCATAAACCCATTGTCGGTCTAAGATTACAGGGCTGGCGAAACACAAGTACCGCAGTATTATCTTTGCCAGTCATGTCAACCAATTGTCAAGGTTGAGCATTTGCCGACAAACCGGGGTTTCCGCAGGTATTTCACCAGTTTCTTTTCCCCCCGGAATACGGTCTGGCAAACCCTTTGTCGATAAGCAATGTCGATAGACTGCTCTCACCTACTTCCACATCGGCGATAAGCCGGAAATATTTACCCCTTTTTATATTTTTGAGGCGTATCTTACGGCCCTGTAGAAGGGTGGTGACAAAATATTTGGCCTGTATGGCCAGAATCCGCATTTCCGGTCGCTTGTCATGCAGCTCCGGAGTATCACAGCCGGAAATGCGAATTCCGATATTCTTGCCGATCACTGGAGGAAGATCGGGAATATCAACAATGATTGTGTCTCCGTCCACAATGCGCATGACAACAGCATCCATATCCCCGTAGTCCGTATCACGCGCTTCTGCCGTCCCAACAAGACAACTGCATGCGTTAAGCAGTATGAGCAGGAGCAGGGCTGGCAGCTGGAGGTTGTGCGTGTTCATGTATATAGATAATTATATAACTTAAATCCTGTCAATGTCCTTCTCAGAACGTCAGTTATGAAGGTTGGGTGAGGAATGCAATTTGCAACGAATTGTCACGACAGGTAAAACAGGCAGAAACGACAAAAAAATGGCGCTGCCGTTGGTGACGACAGCGCCTGAAAGATGGCGGATTGACGGGATGCGGTTACCCGAAGACTTCCTGCTTGGTTACTGCCTCTGCTTTAACCCGGTCGAGCAGTTCGGCGAAAACGGCCTTTACGTTTTCACGGATGTCGCCGGCCACAATGAGGTAGAGCAGGTCGTCACCGGGGTGCAGTTCTCCCTCGTTGGCCTCGGCCACGATGCGGAAGATGCCTTCGCGCTGTTCCATCTCCTTGCATATGGCGGCAATTCTGTCATGATCAGGCGTAACACGCACGGCAACAACATTATTCTTGTCCTTGCGAGACCAACTGCGTACTACGCCGTTGTGAATGAGCATCATTCCCACATGGTCTGCAAAGCCGGGCTCCCGTTTGAGGTCGGCAAGGGCCTTGTTGATATCCATTAATAAACCTCCGCGATCGTAAGAATGGGATAGAGAATGGCCAGATTGTCCACATTGCTTAGCAAACTCCCGCAGTTCAAGGAAGCCCGAATGGTGGCGGCCGGATACGGCCTATGGACGAGCTGGGAGGGCGATCTGAACCTTTCCATCACGCAGACTTTGCAGGATTACGGCGGGTTGCTGCTGACCAGCGAGCGCGGACAGGCCGTATGGTTTTTTTTCTCAACGGATGTTTTTCTTGCACTTGCCCGGCTTGAAATATGGGGCAAGTTCAACAAGCTGCCGGTCTTTGCACAGGTATTTCCGGCCAAGCTGCTGTTCAGCAGCAAGCGCGAGATAAATCTTTCGGTTGATACGGTCATTGCTGCCCAATCCTCCATTGTTCCCGAAGATCTGGAAATATGGGTGCACGCCAGAGCACGCGAGGACGGCAAGGGGTTGCCCGGTTTTTCCTTTGATGAAACCAAGCCCTATACGGGGCTGGCCAGCGTTCCGTGGTTCATGTTCCATGCCGACCCACGTCTGCCATACCAGTCGCAGCTGGGGTGGTACGGTGTGCTCAAGCCGCTCGGAAATCCTCTGGAAAAAGGATTTCAGGCAGGCTGGCGTGAGTTCTTCAAAGAGATTGAGCAAGTTTTCCAGCGGCTGAAGATGAAGTTCATGCTGTTCGAGAACTATGTGTTCTTCCAGCTTGAAAACCTGCGCACCCTGCGTTTGTGGTGCAAGGACTATCTGTCGCTCATTGCCACCCTGAAGGAAGATACGCCCGAACGATACTGGCCGTGTGTTCAGGCGCTGGTGGATAAGAAGGGGCTCAATTTCAATAACGAACTGCACAAGAAGGTTCGTCTGGACTGGGACCAGCTGGTGCCCGACTTCCCGCACATGAGCTACCGTAACGCCTATCTCATGGGAGAAGGATTCGAGGTGCACGACACCCGTTTCAACGTGGAGTCGAGCAGCGTTGACGACTGGTGCAACATCAATCTTTCCACCGTTGGTGATGATGCCGTGGGCATGCTGCCGGTTGCCATTTCCAACAGGCTGGTGGCCGGTGTCAACAACCACTGCTTCTACTGCGGCATGCGGACGCACGAGCCCGCCGCCTGTCCTACCCGGCATATGGAAGAGCTTGATGCCGGTATATGGAAGAAAGTGGCCGCCATGGATTTCGACACCTTCAATGCCGGATTCAAACGCATCGAAGACACCCTGCAGGGAGACGTGCAGGAGGGTATAACCGCCATTCTCGGCAGAGAAGGATTGGAGCATCTGATCCTGAAGGCCGTTTTCGCCGTTACGGATACCTTCCAGCTCCGCATGATGCGCCGTATGTGGCTTGCGCGGGGCAAGGATTATCCCGCCGGAGTCGAAGATCTGGCTCCCCGTGACGAAAACCCCGTTTGGAACACGCTCAGTACCATGCTGGCGGGAGAGCACATTCATGCGGAAAAGGATTTGCAGCAGGTGCAGATCCGTTATCCCAGAGATTTCCGTTCGCGCACGATCAACGGCTTTATTGCCATGGAGCGCGGTGACCTCATCCGTGCCCAGCAGCTGTGGAAGGAAGCGGAATCCTTCTGCACATCGCCGTTGCTGCAGGGCTACCACGTGTTTCTGCAGGCGAGAAACCTTGAGATTCAAGGCCGTTTTCAGCAGGCCAGCAACATGTACAAGCAGGTCATGCGGCTTTGCCCCCTGTGGCTTGAAGCGCTGTACCGCCAGGCTGTCTGTCAGGTGAAGATGGGCTTTGCAGATCAGGCCATGGGTTTTTTGCTGAACCTGATCGAAAAAGACCCCAACATGTTCAACCGTGTGTTGCTGGACCCGGAAATGGAGCGCGGACATATCCAGATTCTGTCCGCCCTGAATGTTCCCTGGACCGAGGCGGAAGCCAAGGCCAGCCAGATGCGGGAAGGGCTGGAGAAGCTGCGGCTCGATATATCGCTCTGGTTCCCCGAGGAGCACCCCTTTGCGGAACAGGCCTCGGCAAGAATCAGCCGCCTGATGCAGCTGGCCGAGGTGAAGAACTTTGTTTCTTTCATGGGGCTGGTACAAGGGCGTGAACGCATTGACCGCGACCTGCAGATACGGGTGAATCATGAAGCACGGGATCTGAAGCAGAAATTCAAATATTTCATGGACCGCCTCACCTACATTCGTGATGAAGCCGCGTGGTTTCCCTTCCCCAAGGTGCTGGTGGAATTCAATAAGCAGTACAATTTGTGCGCGGCCAACCTGAACTGGGCGCTCAAAACGCATTTTCAGGTGGCGGAAACCTTCAAGCGGGCACAGAAAATGGCCGAGCAGGAAGAGGAGCGTCTCATCCTGCTGGAGGGTCGTCTGCGTTTTCTGCGCGTGGTGCGCGATGCAACGCTGTTTATGCTTATTCTGGGCAAGACCTTCTTCTGGATGGAGCTGATCTTCCTTGTGCTCACCCTTATCGGTTTGCCGCTTACCATCTACTATGGGCAGACCAGCGGAGCGGGATGGGCAACCGGTCTGCTTGTGAAGCAGAAGTGGCAGATTCAGAAGGGACTTATCATCATCCTTTCCGTCTTTGCCCTCGGGCTTGCCGCGCTGCGTACGGCCGTGATTTTTGAAAGTGCGCGCGAAAAACTGTTCAAAAAGGCCAGAGGGCAGGGGTAGGCGGAGTTGTCTGCGCTGGGCGGATAGCGTGGAACGGGCAAAAGCCTGTGGAGCCGCTGCAGGGCCGGAAATTTTTTTCCGGACGTATGAGGTTTCTGTCAGCGGTATTGTCGAGATCATGATTTTGCCCAGATGGACCGTACTTCCTGAATAAGGGCCGCTATCAGCGGGTCTTCCTTTCTTGAACTGAGGCAGGCAATGCTCAGTGGTACGCTGAGCGGCTCATCCCACGCGGCGGCAAGGCCTTCTGCTTCCAGCAGTTCCGCCATGTCGCGCCGCAGAATGGAAGCGCCTTTGCCGTTGGCCACCATTTCCCGGACAATGGCTTCGTCAAGCGCATCAGCAACAGGATGCGGTTTTACCCCGTGTTCCGCCATTCTGTCTGCCACCAGCTTGTGAAAGGGGCATGCGCAGGTCGTCCACAGCCACGGCAATTCTGCCAGAGACCGCCACGTAAAATCCGAGACCTTGCTGACCCGTCGCAGAAAGCGGGTGGGGATGACCACGGCGAGCGGCACGTCTGTGAGGAAGGTTTCCGATATACCCTCGTCACGGCTGATGCCGAAGCGGAAGCCTGCATCCAGCACCCGTTCATGCAGCAGGCTGGTTGTGGCCATGGTCTGCGAGGTGATGAACTCAATTGATATCTCGGGATAGAGTTTTTCCATCCGTGCATCCAGCGCGCGCATCCGCAGATAGAGCGGGTCCGTGTTCAGGCCCACGGTTATGGCTCCGCACAGCTCCGCATTGAGTTTGCCTGCAGTTACCCGCATGTTCTCGGCCGCATCAAGTATCATCCGGGCCTGACCGAGCAGGGTCTTGCCGTTGACTGTAAGCGTCATGCCCCGCGCCTGACGTTCGAAGAGGATGATGCCGAGCGAATCCTCCAGCCCCCGAATCTGGGTGCTGAGGGCCGACTGGCTGATGTGCAGTATGCGCGCCGCTCTGGTGAGGTTCTGTTCACGCGCCACACAAACAAAGGATCGGAGCTGGTTGAGTTCCACAAGATTTCTCCACGAGTCTTACGCCCCCCTTGCCGCACGATGCGGTTTAGGTTTTGCGTACCGTTCTGCAGAATCGAATGATGCCTTCTTATAATTCTGTTGGCAAGAACGCTCTGCGTCGGGCCATACTGCAAGGATATTGGAAACATAAGGAGTTGCGTCATGAAGAGTGGTAAGCTCGGGCCTTTCATGTTGAGCGGTTTGATGGTGGGTCCCGTGCTCGGATCAGGCATTTTCATTCTGCCGCCTCTGGTGCATGAGGCTGCGGGAGAGTGGGCCATTCCTGCGTGGCTCATCACCGTGGCTCTCAACGCCGTATTTGCCTTTGTGTTCGGCTTTCTTGCCATTCAGTTTCCCGGTAACGGGGGTGTGGCGGATGCCATTGGCCATGTGTTCGGCCCAAGAGCCAAGCGGCTGGCCTCGTATTATCTCATTTCTGCCGTCATATTCGGCCCTGCGGCGGTGCTGCTGACCATTGCCCGTTACCTGCCGCTGCCATGGCTGGATACCCTGCCGGGCGGGCGCATGGGCGTGGCACTTTGTCTGGTGCCGCTGGGTTTTTTGTTCCTGCTGCAGCACATCCGCTCCATAGGAACCGTGGCGCTGGCTATCTCATCGATATCGGCTGTGCTGCTGCTTGTGGGCGGCGTGCTGGTCATGGCTTTTCATGGTTCGGGGCAGGACCTGCTTCCCGAGCCGGCAAGCTTTGATGCCGATGTGTTCGGGCACGCTTTGCTCATGCTGTTCTGGATTATCGTGGGCTGGGAGGTTGTGGGCAATTACAGCGGTGAAGTGGATGACCCGCAAAGAACCATTCCTGCGGCCGTATGGGGCAGTGTGATCGCCGTTACTGCCGTGGAGCTGTGCGTGGCTTTTGCCATCCAGACGGCAGATGTACCTGTGCAGGCGGGTTACGGTGTGGCCAAGCTGCTGTACCCTCTGTTTGGAACCTCTGCCGGAATTGTGTGCTCCGTGCTTGTCACAGCGCTGTGCGTGACCACGTATCTCATGTTCGTGGGCGGTGTTGCCCGTCTGATGGCGGCCCTTGCCGCTGAAGGGGCGCTGCCTGACGTGTTTGCGAAGACAAGGAACGGCGTGCCTGTGGTTTCCATCGGCGTGTTGTGCCTGATGCAGGCAGGTTCGCTGGCAGCCTGCATTGCAGGCGTGGCAAAGCTTGAATCGCTTGTGGCCATTGCAAGCGGCTTCTTTCTTGCCAATGCCATTATCGGCATAGGAACAGGCATTGTCATGCTGCCGCATGTATGGAAGCGGGTTTGCGCCGCCTTGCTCGGAGCCGTGCTGCTGGTTGTTCTGAGCCAGTCACAGTGGTTTGTTCTGGCTGCGTGCATCATACTGGCTCTGTGGTGCTTTAACCCTGCGGAAAGGTTGACAGCACGCAGCTGAGTGAGAGATCATCAGAACCAATTCTTTTTAGGAATTTTTCCTGATAGGCTTTACATTGAGCACACAAATAATTAGTGTTCAGTGCTCTGTGACGGCAGGCGGCATTTCCGGTTGTTTTCCGGTTTTGATGGCGCTTCCGGTCGCAGTCCAATTTCATGTTGATACGTGTCCGCCCCGTAACCTGACCGATCTGACATTACCAGATAGGTCCTAAGGGAAGTGGGGTGGAACATTACTCGAATTCGAAAACAATCACAGGAGCATTATCATGTCCAAG
Organism: Desulfovibrio subterraneus; assembly: GCF_013340285.1. Classification (NCBI taxonomy): domain Bacteria; kingdom Pseudomonadati; phylum Thermodesulfobacteriota; class Desulfovibrionia; order Desulfovibrionales; family Desulfovibrionaceae; genus Desulfovibrio; species Desulfovibrio subterraneus. The sequence continues at coordinate 612,217 of NZ_BLVO01000013.1, forward strand.
TCCATCAAGGGCTCCCGCACGGAACAGAACCTGCTCAAATCCTTTGCGGGTGAATCTCAGGCACGTAACCGTTACACCTACTTTGCCGCCATTGCCCGCAAGGAAGGGTATGTGCAGATTTCCCATATCTTCGAAGAAACCGCCAACCATGAAAAGGAACACGCAAAGCGGATGTTCAAGTTTCTTGAAGGCGGCGATGTGGAAATCACCGCAACCTATCCTGCCGGCAAGCTCGGTTCCACGCTTGAGTGCCTGAAGGCTGCCGCCGATGGTGAACACGAGGAATTTGTTTCCCTGTACCCCGAATTTGCCCGCATTGCCGACGAAGAAGGCTTTTACGATGTTGCGGAAATGTACCGCAAGATCTGTGTGGCAGAAGAGTACCACGAAGAGCGTTACCGTGCGCTGATCAAGAATATCGAAAACGATCAGGTCTTCCACAAGGATTCCGAGATCGTGTGGCGCTGCCGCAACTGTGGTTACAACCACAAGGGCGCGGATGCTCCCGCTCTGTGTCCCGCCTGCGTGCATCCTCAGGCACACTTTGAAGTCAAGGCTACCAACTGGTAGTCCGGCTGCCGTAAGGCCTGCAGAAAGCCGGATGGTTGCATGAACGCAACTCTGCCGCACGCAAAGGACAGCACGGTTTCAGCAGACAGATAGAACATGCAGCGAGGGGTAACGTGATTGTGTCACGTTACCCCTCGTTTTTGCTTTGTGTTGCTGTCAGCGAGTTGTGCTGACAGCGCTGCTGGCGATGCATCCGTCAACGGGTGCCGGAGGCGGCAGGTCCATTCGTGTAGGGGCGCGGATTATCTTTCCTGTTTAAGCTCGGCAAGATGCTCGCGCGCAAAACCGATGGAAGGGTCAATGTCCAGAGCGGCCGTGAGGTATTCTTCGGCTTCTTCTCTCTGTCCGAGGAACTTGCAGCACAGGCCGAGGTTGGCAAGGTCAATGGCCGAGCCTTTGTCCAGATCCTTGATGAGCGTGCGGAAGTCTTCTGCCGCTTCTGCATACATGCCCAGCTTGAAGCGGGTCACGCCACGGAAGTTGAAGTATTCCTTCATCTCGGGGCACAGGGCCACTGCGCGGTCAAGACCGGGCAGGGCAGCGCGCCAGTCCTCTTTCAGCGTATGACAGTAGCCGCTGTAGAAGGCGGCCAGCCCCTTGGCATCGGCTTCGGGCTGCAGGGGTTCCGCCTGTTCGAACAGGAGGCAGGCTTCGTCAAAGGCTTCTGCCCGCAGAGCGAGCATGCCCTTGAAGAAGGGAAGAAAGTGCGCGTGCGGGTATATTTCTTCCAGCACGGAAAGGCCTTGTGCCGCCGTCTGGGCATCGCATTCTTCGCTGAGAATACGGCCCACAAACAGGCCGAGGCTGGCGTTCTTGTCCCGCTCGCGGAACTGGAAGCCCGGAACAAGGTTGTAGTTGGCGGAAACATTCAGTTCGGGATTGGTGGTCTGCACGGAATACAGGCTGTATCCCTGCGTGTGCAGGCCGCGTACAAGGGCCATGAGCTCTTCGTAGATGTCGCCGTGCTCCACGCTGGGCAGTTCATCCAGATTGACCTCGGGACCTTCAAGCAGCCAGCCCAGTTCTTCCGTTCTGGCATATTTGGGCAGGCCGGATGCCTCGTAACAGGCACCGGATTCAAAGTCGCCCGCAAGCTGGGCCACTTCCGTCAGGGCGCGTACGGCTGCCTTGACCGGAGAAGAGGCCGTGCCCGCCGTGTAGACGATTTCCGACTGATAGGGGAAGGTCGCCGGGTCCCACGCTATGGCGGCAACGGTGGGAACGGGCATACCCTGCGAGAAGTCCTTGAGAATGACGACAATGCCGTTATCCGTGAACTTGCTGTAGAGATTCACCAGCACCGGATCGGTGAACGAGGCGGGGCTGATGGTAGGCACGGGTTTGCAGGCGCGGTCTATGACGCAGCAGACGTGGCGCTCGACCAGTTCGCAGGCTCCCTGAAAAATGGATTCCTCATCTGTGTTGCCTGCCGAGGAGCCGTTGAACTCGCCAAGCTTGCGGAACCAGTCCAGCGGGATGATGCGCTCTTCGCCGCTGTGAATGTCCGTTGCGGGACAGAACCACCATTCGGTGAGGTCCATTATGCGTGCGGCGTTGTCGTGGGGCAGTGATTCGGAAACGGAGTGCAGAATCACGTCGAGCCCGACCAGCTTGTCGCCGAAGCGTTCCACCGCCTGCGACCACGTGCAGCGGACCATGTCCGGCTTGCGGTCCCAGAAGGTCCAGTAGCTGTAGCGTTCCATCAGTTCCATGAGCGCAGAGGCTTCTGCCTGCTCAACAGACGCGCCTTTGCCCATCTGTTTTCTGGTGGGCATGAACCGGCGGGCGTCTTCACCGCAGACAGAGAGAAATACGGGAATGCCGAGTCGTCCGGTATCTATGCGGCGCGTTTCGGCCAGAATATGGGTGTCCAGCTCAGCAAGACGGGCTTTCACACGGGCCACGGTCTCCGAAGGAGTCATGACCTTGTCCTGATCGGCTGTGTAGTGCTTGGGGCAACTGGAAAGTCGTATCATCTATTTGGCTCGCAATCTGTGGATGGTGTACAGGGCGCGATCCGCGCCGTCCTCGTCTCCGGCAGTGGTCTTGGTTCCCACCGTCTGTTCCTGCATGCGGAAATCTCGCTCTGCAAGCTTGAAGAACTTTTTGGCTTTTCGTCTGTAGTCCTTGGCAAGAATGGCTTCGGCCTCAGGCTGCTTTGCAAGATGGCGCTGAATGAACTTGACCAGGGCGCGGTGCAGCGTTTCAAGGTATAGAACCTCGGCCCCCACGATATAGTCGAAGGTCCGGTCAAGGCGTGTGGTCTGAATATCCACCTTGCGGACGGCAACCCTGTCCTGCAGGCCGTTTTGCAGAATGTTGATGCGGGCAAAGAGCAGGGCTTCGTCGTTCACGTCGGAAACGACTACATCCGAAAATCCCTGAGAAGCGGCGATAAGGCCGGTAACGCCGCAGCCTGCACCTATTTCGAGCAGGCTTTTGCCCTTTGAGGGCGCGTGGCGCAGAAAATGGCCGAGCATGAAGGCGGCGGGCCATATCTTGGCCCAGAGAGGCAGGGCACTGAGTGCATCTTCTTTGATGGTGGGGACGAGACTGTCGAGGTATTCTTTCATGTTCTGCACTTGCAGAATCTCGATCTGCGTATCCCCCACGACCAGCGGTTCAAAGGCAACATCGAACCGTTGCCGTGCCATATCGAGTAATTCGTCCAGCGGTGCGTCCAGACGGTATTGCATAGTGAATCCTTGGCTATGGAATAGGTGCCCGGAACGGAAACCCCACGTTGCCGTGATACGGGCACACAGGGTTCATGCACTATGCGGAACGATTGTGCAAGGCACTGAGAGTGTCTTGCAAGGGGGGGGCGTATGGCGGGCGATTGCGTATTCAGCACGTAGCACCATATCGCGGGGGCTGACCTCGGCATCTTTTTCTGATAGGGGAGGCTACGGCCAAGGCCGATGAAACGTAATCGCGAACATCGCAGGAGAAATCATGGAAAATCCGTATGTACTGCTCGAGACGACCTTGGGCGATATTCTTATAGAACTGCTGCCGGAACATGCGCCCAAGAGCGTTGCCAATTTTCTGCAGTATGTGGATGCCAAGCACTATGATTATACTATTTTTCACCGCGTCATCCGCGGCTTCATGATTCAGGGCGGCGCATACAATAACCGCCTGCAGCGCAAAGAGGCGCTGGCCCCCGTTGAGAACGAGGCCAAGGGCGGTCTTTCCAATGTAAAGGGAACCGTGGCCCTTGCCCGCGCAACGGAAAAGGACTCCGCCTGCGACGAGTTCTTCATCAACGCCGAAGACAACCTTGACCTCGACCACACGGACGACAGCGACGAAAACTATGGCTACACCGTGTTCGGCCGCGTTGTGGAAGGTATGGATGTGGTGAAGAAGATCAACTGGAAGGTGACAAAGCCCCGTAACGACTTTGATGACCTGCCCGTGGATGACATTGAAATCATCTCTGCCCGCCGTTTTGAATAGGCGTAAGGCAGATAGAGTGTAGAGTAGGGCGGCCTTCGGGCCGCCTTTTTTATGCGGCCCCGTCTGGGATAGTTAGGTGAGGGCTCTTCAGGTCGATGACAAACCCGCGTTTTCAATACAACCGTATTCCCGTTAAGCCGGAAGCGAAGTCCCAAAACGGATTTTCATCGCGTATGCGAGGTGCAGGAACGTCAGGTTCCTGCCCGGCGGAGCCAGAAAATACCAGAAATGACTTTGTCAGCAGTCTGAAGGGCCGCGCCATGTGGCGCGGCCCTTTATCTTTTCGTGTCTACAACCGTTCGGCCAGTTCTTTTCCGAACGCTTCGCATTGCAGAATGGCCTGCTCATCCGGCTTCCAGAGTACCTTGAGGCCGTCGCCCACCATTTCGAATCCGGATTTTTCAAGTTCCTTGGCGACAATACCCGCACTTTCGCCGGACCAGCCGTAGGAGCCGAAGGCAGCGCCGAGTTTCTTTTTGAATCCCAGCCCCTTGATCATTTCCAGAACCCCGGCCATGCCGGAGAGAATGCCCTTGTTGATGGTGGAGGAGCCTGCGACGACCATTTTCGATTTGAACACTTCAAGCACCACTTCATTCTTGTCGCGCTGACCCACATTGAAAAGTTTGACCGTCATCTCAGGCTTAACGCTGGAAATGCCCCTTGCGATGGCTTCTGCCATGTCCCGGGTGCTGTTCCACATGGTATCGTACAGCACGGAAACCTGATTTTCCTGATAATCCGCAGCCCACTCCAGATACTTGTGAACAATTTGCAGCGGATTATCGCGCCAGATTATGCCATGGCCGGGCATGATGTAGTCCACCGGCAGGCCAAATCCCACCACTTCTTGTATTTTCTTTTCCACCAGCTTGCTGAACGGGGTGAGGATGTTTGCATAATACTTGATGCATTCATGCATGAGATCACCCTGATCCACCAGGTCGTTGAACATGCGGTGCGATGCGTAGTGATGGCCGAATGCGTCGCTGCTGAAGAGAATGTTCTCTTTGTCCATGTAGCAGAACATGCTGTCCGGCCAATGGAGCATGGCAGCGTTGATGAAGGTGATGGTGCGCGTTCCCAGAGAGAGGGTGTCTCCGGTTTTAACCGGATGGAAATTCCAGTCCTTGTGGTAGTAGCCCCTCAGCGACTTCACTGCCTGCGGGGTGCAGTAGACAGGGACATCGGGAATGCGTTCCAGGAGTTCAGGGAGCGCGCCGCTATGGTCTATCTCTGCATGATTGGCAATAACGTAGTCGATGCTGCCAAGGTCGATTTGCTGCTCAAGGTTCGCCACAAATTCTTTGGCATATGGCATGTATACCGTATCAATTAGGACCGTTTTTTCATCGCGCACAAGATAGGCGTTGTAGGAAGATCCCTTGAAGGTGGAGTATTCCTCTCCGTGGAATTTCTGCAGTTCCCAGTCAATTTTGCCTACCCATGTCACGTTGTCCGTCAGTCGAAAACTCATGCTGCCTCACTTTGTTGTCTGTGTGCATACCGAGAGATAGTTCGCCGCCGCGTCTTTTAACGCAAAGACTACCCCATCTGACTTATGGGGTATGTGATTTGGATCAATTAGTTGTGGGAATATGCGAAAAAAGATGCCGGTTGTTGCAGACAGGGGGGGCCTTGTTGGCAGGGGGGGCACAAAAGAAGAGGGCCGGTCATGGACCGGCCCTGAAATCTGGAGCGGGAAACGGGATTTGAACCCGCGACTTCAACCTTGGCAAGGTTGCACTCTACCACTGAGTTATTCCCGCTAAGGAATATATGTATGCCTTTCGGCGATCCGACGAGTGGAGCGGGAAACGGGACTTGAACCCGCGACCTTCAGCTTGGGAAGCTGACACTCTACCACTGAGTTACTCCCGCGCTCTATCAGGTGCTCCGTCCCCGTTCGGGGTAAAGCTGGCGGCTAATGCCGCCAGCCCAAATGTCTGGAGCGGGAAACGGGATTTGAACCCGCGACTTCAACCTTGGCAAGGTTGCACTCTACCACTGAGTTATTCCCGCGTTATGGAGGCGGCATCCAGATTTGAACTGGAGAATGGAGGTTTTGCAGACCTCTGCCTTACCACTTGGCTATGCCGCCTCATCGTTGGCGATTTTGCGAAGACACACCTTGTTTGGTTTGTATCCGCTCGGAATCAGAAGTGATTTCCTCTCGCCGGAGAGCCTTTTGCCTGAACCCGGATTGGATTGCAAGCTTTTTTTCAACTTTTTTCCCGCCCGGTTTTTCCTGCTCCGAAGAGGGGGTACTTGCCGTTTGGGAAGCCGGAAATTGCCATAGCTGGCGGAACTTGTCAATCGTTTGAACAGCAAAAACGGTCAGGTTGATCTGTTCCGTTTATTGTATCCCGATGCTGCGGCAGATGAGCACGCCTTTATGAGGGGCTTTTCCGTATGGAATACAGGTGTGGGTATCAGAATGCGTAGCTGATGCCCAGAGATATTCCTGGAGCGCCGTCAACATCCAGCTTTTTGTCTTCGTCACCGGAGGAATCGTATATCCGCATGGTACGGGCAAAATGATAACTCAGACCACCCGCGATGGAGAGGCTCTGGGGTATGTCATATTCCCCCTGAACTCCAACCCTCCAGCCAGAGAGTTCCATGTATCCCTCTCGGTTGTGAGATCAATCCGTAGGGCTGGCCGGTTTGGACGGGGGGAGCATGGTTTCGGCACTGTTTCGGCGTGTGGCGCGGAATGACCGGCCGAACAGGATGGACGACAGATCAGGGGAAAACTGGCGGAAAAGTATGATGGCTTTCGTCAAAAATTGCTTAATATCGCTACAAGGCGTTAAAAGGTGTAAAAAACGCCTTGAATGGTAAACGGGCTTTTACATGTTCCCTTCCTGTGTAGTAGGGAACACGACCTGCCAGCCATTGTGCGGCAGGGCTGTAATTCAAGAGGAATGCATGGAAGTACAACCTAAGGTTTTGTTATTTGATGATGATGTGAAGCTTCAGTCGTTGTTGACTGAGTATTTGCAGGGGGCAGGATTTGAAGTTCATTGCAGGCAGACCGGTCTTGATGCCGTTGCTGCATTGCATTCAGTACAGCCTTCCATGGTTATTCTGGATATCATGATGCCCGGAATGGACGGTTTGTCCGTTTTGCGCATGTTACGGGTTGAATCCAGAGTGCCGGTGATCATGCTCACCGCGCGCGGTGACGATGCCGACCGGATAGTGGGGCTTGAACTTGGTGCGGATGACTATCTCGCCAAGCCGTTCAATCCCAGGGAGCTGCTTGCGAGAATGCGCGCCGTGCTGCGGCGGGCGGAGAGTTCGCCAGTCAGTGTTTCCGCCGGTCGTGTGGAATGTGTAGGACTTGTGCTGGATACCGGCAGGCAGGAACTGGTCATAGGCGAGACGGTTGTGGACCTTTCACCCACCGAGACCAAGCTGATGGCGGAGCTCATGCGCCAGCCGGGAGTGGAACTTTCCCGCGATGATCTCATGACCCGAGTTTGGGGCAGGGAGTTCAATGCGTATGACCGTTGCATCGACGTGCACATTTCAAAGCTGCGCTCGGTGCTGAAGCCATATCCCGAACATGCGGAGCGCATAAGAACCGTATGGGGCAAAGGGTATATGTTTCTGGGGCAGTGATGCGAATAAACAGCCTGTATACCAAGATCATGTTGAGCTTTTTCACCGCACTTGCTGCGGGGCTTGCGTGTATCGTTATCATCTTCATTCTCATTGTTGAAAACCGGTTCAACAAGCATGTCCAGAACGAGCTTATCGCCGCCTTTCGCATAACCAGCAAAGGGGTTGAACTGCTCGCCAGCGAGGGTAACATTGACGATCCGGTAGCGCATGCGGAATTGCGGCACTACATCAAAGACCTTGATGTCATCTTCAAGGGTCAGGTGTGGCTTGAAAAACCGGATGGAACGGTTTTTCTTTCCTCCCGCCCGCGCACTGTTCCCAAATTTACCATCAGCAATGAGAAGTATCAGGACAGGCTGTTCTATGCCGATGTGAAGGGGCTGCCTGAAGCTGATTTCTATTTTGCCTACCCCGTGACCGTGTTCGGGCATAATGCCACATTGGCCATGCTGCGCCGCGACGATATCTATTACAGGGACGCCGCACCGTTTTTTCTCATGGTTGTGCAGGCAGTGGGCATCTTTACGCTTCTGCTGGCCTTTCCCGTCATCAGACGTATCACCGTGCCCCTGCGAAAACTGGAGGAGGGGGCCTTGCGTTGTGCTTCAGGCGATCTTTCCTATCGGGTGGACATGAAACGCGGTGACGAGGTCGGGCGTGTGGCGCGGGCGTTTAACGTCATGGCGGACAGCGTGGAAAACATGTTGCGCATGAAGCAGGAGCTCATGGCCAATGTGTCGCACGAAATGCGCAGCCCCCTTGCCCGAATCCGTGTTGCTCTCGCCATTGCGGAAATGCGTATCGAAGAAGGGCGCACAGAGGATGCCCTGCGGCATCTTGCCGCTGTCAGTCAGGAGGTTGAGGACCTTGATTCCGCCATAGGCGGTGTTATCGAACTGAGCCGTTTCGATGCCGGAGGAGCGTATAGAGTATTCACCTCTTGTGATCTTGCAGAGATGGTCCGCTCCATGCTGCAGCGCTATGCGCCGACCATTGATATGAAGCAGTTGCAGGTGGAAGTTGATCTGCCGGAACATCTTGTGCAGGACTGCCAGAAGGAAGGCTTTAACGCGATAATCAAGAACCTGCTTGAAAATGCGGTGAAATTTGCCGAGCAGGGCGGCTTTATCCGGATAGAGCTGGCTGCAGAGAATGCGGGGGCAGTTCTGGCTGTGTCAAATAGCTACAGGCAGCTTTCGGAGAAGGAGATCAGCCTTCTGTTTCAGCCTTTCTCGCGTGGCGTGGGGGAAGATGTGCCCGGCACGGGACTTGGCCTTGCGCTTGTGGAAAGAATTGCGGTGGATCACGGCGGCGGCGTTGTGGTCGAGAATATTGAAGCCGGCGTGCGGTTTGCAGTCCGGCTGCCACGTCCGCGGAAGGATGAATCCGCCTCCTGATGCAACGGTGTTGCTGATGGGTGCAATACGGTTTTGGGGGCAGGTTCCTGCATGGCCATAAGAGAGCAGGGCCAGGAAAGAGCAGGCGCCGCGCGCAGTGTAGCTCATACAAAAGAAAAGCCCCCGATCAGAGGAATCGGGGGCTCTCTTTTGTATGTGAGCCATACACAGAGTCGTAAGGCCATGTATGGCACTAATCTCGATTTGGAGCGGGAAACGGGATTTGAACCCGCGACTTCAACCTTGGCAAGGTTGCACTCTACCACTGAGTTATTCCCGCTCGTTGGAGCCGGACTTGCCGTCCGACGAGGAGGGTTTATAGGCAAAGCGGCGCCCCTCGTCAAGATTATTTTGAGATTTTTTGTATTTTCTTTTTATGTTAGTATTTTCGTTACGTTACTTGTTGCTAAAATGCCCGTCGTGTGGCTTGCAGGCGCAGAGTTAATGATAAAGCAAAGGCGTTTGCGCTATGGAGCTGTACTTGCCCGAAATCGTGCTTATTCTAAACTGAACGCAGAATACCCCGAAATAGGTTGTTTTGCGATGTTTTATCTTATCTTATCGGTATGTTAGTTGTTTTGTACTAAAATCAAGTAGTGCTTTACTTTTGGCCCTGCATTGGTATATGCCTGTGTGCTCAGTAATAACGGCTGGCGACGTGGTTCTCCCCGTTTCTTTTTTTGCAGTTCACTGAGCCGTGAACCATGCCGAGGAGGATAGTATGGAACAGAAAGATCTCGATTATTTCCGTGAGCTTCTGCAGACCATGCTGGAAGAAGCCCAGCAGAATGGAGATGCTACTCTTGACGAATTGACAGACAGCAATGAGATGTTTGCCGATCCTGCAGACAGAGCCACTGCTGAATCTGACCGTGCTTTCACCCTGCGCATCCGTGACCGCGAGCGTAAGCTTATCAAGAAGATTCGTTCCGCAATCGGGCGTATGGAAGATGGTACTTTCGGGGTTTGCGACGAGTGCGGCGATGAAATCGGCGTTCCCCGTCTGAAAGCCCGCCCTGTTACCAAGCTGTGCATCAATTGCAAAAGCAAGCAGGAAGAAGACGAACGCGAACGGGCCGATTAGCCTGAAACAGGCGAATTTCGTATGGACGCTCATGTATTCCGACGCCTTGCCGCCGAACTGGCGCAGGTGTTGACCGGCAGTCGGATTGAGCGGTTTTACGCTCCCGCTCCGGATATAACAACTATTGTTCTCTATGCCGCCGGCCTGAAGCAGAATCTCCTGCTTCGGGCCGGTCGCCGTTTCCCCCTCCTGCTGCTTACTCCCGAACGTCCGGAGAATCCTGCATCCCCCGCAGCACACGCCATGTGGCTCCGCAAACATGCCGGAGGCCGCAGACTGGGAGCTCCGCTTGTGGACTGGGTGAACCGCCGAATGGCGGTGCCTCTCTCCGGAAGCCCCGTGCGCTGGCTGGTGCTCTGTCTGCGTGAAGGCGTGACTGTCACGGACACCCTTGAGGATGGATTCGGCAGCGAGCCGACATGGCCCGACCATGCAAGGTTTGCCTCCATTCTCGAAGGACGCGAGGTGTGGGCTGCGTATCCGCAATATACCCCTCTGCTCAGGGAAACGCTTGCCGAACTGGCCGAAACGGACCCCATGGATGCGCAGGCGCTGCTTGCCGACCTTGAGTATGGTCCCGGTGACTGCACTGCTGATGTCTACCTCTACAGCCGGGAAGATGTTCCCGAAATGGTAAGCGTCTGGCCTCTGCCTGCTGCCTGTGCAAAGGGCATGACGGAATCCGTTGTGCCTTCCGCCATGGAGGCGGTGCGTCTGATGGGGACGCAATCGTTGTTCGGCGGCATGGTGCGGCAGAAGAAGGCAGAGGAGGTGGCTCCGGCCAATGCTGCCATTAAAAGGCTTCGCAAGACTCTGCATAAGCTGGATTCGGAAGAACGCCGTCTGTCCGGCATGGTGGCGGGGCAGGCTGACGCGCTGGCAATTCAGGCCGAATTGTGGAGGATCGGGGCCGACAGTCGTCTTGCCGAGATAGAGGTGACGCTCTCCGACGGTTCGGTCAAGCGCATTGCGCTGGATTCTCTGCGTACCGTGCGTGGTAACATGGAGCGCATGTTCCATCAGGCCATGCGCGGCAAGCGCGGACTGCGTATGCTGAACGAGCGCAGAGATACGCTGCGTCGTCAGATTGATGCTCTGGAAAAGGGAGAGCTTGAGCCGGATGCCGTGCTGCCGCGCAAGAACGCGGGCGGAAGGCAGAAAGGACGCCCTGAACCGGCTGCACACCCTGACAGCAAGCTCTATCAGCGTTTTCGCAGTTCGGACGGTTTTCTCATGCTGCGTGGCCGGAATGCCAAGGGTAACCACGAGATTCTGAACAAGGCCATGCCGCACGACCTGTGGTTTCATGCCGAAGACGGACCCAGTGCGCACCTTGTGTTGCGGCTGGAGTTTCCGGGGCAGGAGGTGCCGGAGCGCACTATGATTGAAGCCGCCCAGCTGGTGGGTGTGAAAAGCTGGCAGCGCGATGGCGGCCAGGCCCGAGTGATGTGTGCTGTGGCGCGCCATGTGCGCAAGGTCAAGGGGGCTGCGGTGGGGGCTGTGCATGTGGGGCGCATGGAGCGCTCACTGTTGGTTGATCTCGGTCAGGATATCGAGAAAACACTGGCGGTTGACACTGTTCTATAAAGAGAAATAATAGGAAAAATGGCGGGAGGTAACGTTCCTGTTATCAAACATCTAATTGACTGCGATTGTTGAATGTGTATTATAATTCTGACTGCTGAATTATATGTTGCATCTATATTGTGTATGGCATGGAACAAGGTTGGGGGGTAGATTGTAGACGCGTGAGGGGACCGGGGGGGACGCTGCGTGTTACGACGAGGGTAGCTATGCTTAAACGGTTTCGCTCACTTTTCGATTCCCGGTCTGACGCCCCTTCCGGCGCGGCAGTTGATTCTTCTGCGGAAGCGAATGGTGGATATGCTCACGTGCATACCCGTTCAACCCTTGTTGCGCGGCAACCCATTTTCGACCGGGATTCCCATATATGGGGATTTGAACTGCTTTTCCGGCAGCCGCCCGATATGCTCCACTTTCCCGAACACGTCGATTCTTCCATCGCCACTTCTTCTGTCATATCTGACGGTTTTTCCATCGTTCAGCCCGTGCTTCTGCCCGAACAGAAGGTGCTGATCAATTTTTCCGCCGAGCTTCTCACCGAACGTATTCCCTCCATTCTGCCAGCCGCCCAATGCGGGGTTGAAATTCTGGAAACGGTAACACCCACCAGAGAGGTGCTGCAGTCCCTTATCCAGCTTAAACGTGAAGGCTATCTGCTGGCAGTTGATGATTACACCGGCCAGAGTGAACTGCAGTTGTTCATCAAGGTGGCAGATATCGTGAAAGTGGAAGTTCTCGGACGGGAACTGGCCGATGTGTATGACAATGTGAAGCGATTGCAGGAGTTTCCGTGCAAGCTGCTGGCCGAGAAGATAGAGGACAGGGATACTTTCCTCAAATGCCACGAGATGGGGTTTGACCTGTTCCAGGGATTTTTCTTTGCGCGCCCCGAGATCATGAGGGGCAAAAAGCTTTCATCTTCGCAAGCCATAAAAATGCGTCTGTTGGCGAAGCTTGGGGATGATAATTTCGAGATCTCCGAGGTGGGCGAGATTCTGCGTTCGGACGTTTCTCTGGTCTACAAATTCATGCGCTATCTGAATTCTGTCCACTTCGGCCTGCCGACAAAGGTCAAGAGTGTTGAACACGGTGTGACTTTGCTCGGCACGCAGAAGCTCAAACAGTGGCTGTGCGTGACGGTTCTTTCCGATCTTGAAGCGACTCCCATGTCCCGCCATATCGTTTCGCAGTCCGCCCAGCGGGGCAAGTTCCTTGAATTGCTTGGCAAGGATGCCCGAAGAGAGCAGGAACCGGCCAGTCTGTTCCTGTTGGGGCTTTTGTCCCTCATAGAAACGCTGCTGTCCGTTTCTCTGGATTCGCTGCTTCAGGATATGCCTATTGAAGAGGCCATGGTTGCGGCATTGAAGGGAGAGGAGAGCGGGTATTCGCCGTGGCTGCGGCTGGTTTCCCACTATGAGCGTGCGGAATGGGACAAGGCCATGATGGATATTGAACTGCTGGGGCTCAATGAACAGCAGGTGCTGAAGGCTTACGAGCAGTCATTGCTGTGGGCGGCTTCGTTCTTCAGGTGATGAAAAGGTGGTCTGAGGCAGTTCAGGCCGTTATGCTGCAGCCGTAAGCTGGGCGCGCGTGACTCCATGTCCGGCTCAGAGAACTAAGGGGAGACCGTAACGCGCAGAAAAGCAAGCATATGCGTTGTTATCTGCCGTTTCTGACCTTTCTCTTCTGATCTTTCTCTGCTGTTGTCTCCGTCCCTGTTGTCATTCCCAGTCATCAATGCCGTATTTTTTCAAGATTGCTGCCAGCCTGCCATTTTTCCTCATCACCTCCACTCCTCTGTCCAGCGCTGCCGCATATTCGGGTGAGCGAGCCACAGCCGGAGAAAATGCAATGTAGACTCTGTCTTCCGCAGGTCGGACAGGGTCTACGCCGGCAAGGCGTATCTGCCGCTCCATGCCCATCTCATGTGCCTTGAGCATTACGGTCATCTTTTCATCAACAAGCACATCTATCCTTCCGTAGAGCAATTTCTGCAGGTTCGTTCCCAGCGCATCGGTGCCTTGTGCTTCCTGCACGAGAGGGGTGTCTTTGTGTGTGTCTATCCATGGCTGCAGCTCTCCGCCATAGTCGTAATCTCTGGTCACTCCGAGTCTGATATTGGCAAAGGCGTCTTTGTCTGTGGGCTTCCAGAGTGAGTTTTTGAGCGTGAAATAGGCATTGGGCGCAATGCCGAGCCAGTGTCTGGGAAAAACGAAGTCCGGCACTTCTGCCAGCACAGCACCCACAAGGGCCTGAGCCTTGCCCGTCTTTACCTGATAAATGGCGCGGGTCCAGTTCATCTCTTCATAACTTACGGAAACGTTGGAGAGGGCCAGAGCCTCGGTTGCAATCTCTATGAGATAACCGGGGGCGGCTGTGCCTTCGGAGCAATTGTACGGACACCATGAATCCGCAACCAGAAGTATAGATTCTGCTCTTCCGGTGACGGGGAAAAGCAGAATGAAGCCGAGCAGAAAAACAGCGAACGGATTTTTCATGCTTATGTCCTCTTGCAGTGTAAGCACTACGCCGGAATTCGGAAAAGAGATATTATTTGCTCATGCTGCAACAGTGGAAATAGTGAGTGATTCATAAAAAAAGCCCTGCCATGAGGCAGGGCTTTGAATAGATGCAATAACGGAAACTACAAAGAAGCGCCGACCTTCTTGAGCAGACGAACGAGCTGGTTGGTAAAGCCGGCTTCGTTATCGTACCAGATTATCAGCTTGACCAGTGTACCATCTATTACGGTGGTGCACAGGGAATCTACCACACCGCCGTGGGTGTCGCCGATGTAGTCCACAGAAACCAGCGGCTCATCGCTGTAGCCGAGGTTGCCCTTCATGGGGCCTTCGGATGCAGCCTTCAGCGCAGCGTTTACCTCTTCTGCCGTGGTGGCTTTTTCCACACGGCAGGTCAGGTCCACAATGGAACCGTCAGGGGTGGGAACGCGAACGGCCATGCCATCCAGCTTGCCCTTGAGTTCGGGAATGACCATGCCCACAGCCTTGGCAGCGCCGGTGGTGGTGGGAATCATGGACATGCACGCTGCACGTGCGCGGCGCAGGTCTTTCTGGGAACCGTCCAGAATGCGCTGGCTCATGGTGTAGCTGTGGATGGTGGTCATCAGGCCGTGCATGATGCCGAAGGTATCGTTGAGCACCTTGGCTGCGGGGGCCAGACAGTTGGTAGTGCAGGAGGCGTTGGAGATGACGTCGTGCTTGGCAGGGTCATAAATGCTGTCGTTCACGCCCATGACGATGGTTGCGTCCACATCCTTGCCGGGAGCGGAGATGACAGCCTTCTTCGCACCGCATGCAATGTGGCCCGCAAGACCTTCGCGGTCCTTGATGGTACCGGTAGTTTCAACAGCGATATCAATACCGTATTTGGCCCATTCCCATTCGTTCTGCTTGCAGCGGGTTACGATAACCTGCTTGCCGTTGATCAGAAGACCCTGATCGTTTGCGGCAACATCACCCTTGAAGGTCCCGTGAACGGAATCATACTTGAAGAGGTGAGCAAGCGAAGCGTTATCCGCGCGGGCGTTGATAACGGCAACCTGCAGATCGGCATCATCCGCGAGCAGTCTGAGCAAGTAACGGCCGATACGACCGAATCCATTGACACCGAGAGTTACAGCCATCGTTAGTCTCCTGACCTTCTATATCTTGTTGGAACAGCCGAGCACGTTCTTGATCTTGTGCTGGACCATATTCTTGACAGCTTCGCGCGCGGGCTTCAGGTACTGGCGCGGATCGAAATGGGTGGGATTTTCCGCAAGGTATTTGCGGATGACGGCGGTCATGGCAAGGCGGATGTCGGTGTCGATGTTGATCTTGCATACACCGAAGGTGGCAGCCTTGCGCAGCAGTTCTTCCGGCACGCCGGAGGCGGAGCCGATTTCGCCGCCGAACTCGTTGGCCATCTTCACGAATTCCTGCGGAACCGAGGAGGAGCCGTGCAGTACGATGGGGAAGTTCGGCAGCATGTTGGTAATTTTTTCAAGGCGGTCGAAGTCGAGCTTGGCTTCCCCGGCGAACTTGTATGCGCCGTGGCTGGTGCCGATGGCAATGGCGAGGGAATCGCAGCCGGTGCGCTGGACAAACTCAACGGCCTGATCAGGGTCGGTGTAGATGGAATGTTCGGAAGACACATCGTCTTCAACACCGGCAAGGCGGCCCAGTTCAGCTTCCACGTCCACACCCTTGTCGTGGGCGTATTCCACAACGCGTTTGGTCAGGGCGATGTTTTCCTCGAAGCTGAGATGGGAGCCGTCGATCATGACGGAGGAGAAGCCGCCATCAATGCAGGACTTGCAGATCTCGAAGTCCTGACCGTGGTCGAGGTGCAGGGCAACAGGCAGGTCATCTTCGATGAGAGCAGCCTCGATCAGCTTGCGGATGTATGCCTGACCGGCATACTTGCGGGCACCGGCGGAAACCTGGAGAATGAGCGGTGCACGTTCCTCCGCGGCAGCCGCCATTATTCCCTGAATGATTTCCATGTTGTTAACGTTGAATGCGCCAACAGCGTAGCCTTCCTTGTAGGCTCTTGCGAACATCTCCCTTGTGCCGGTAAGGGGCATACAAACCTCCAGAATGTGTGGCAGTTGCATTGTCGCGATTGCGGCAATGTACCAAAAATAACGGCGCGTCCACTGTAATCGCGCCGGAAAAGGCTATTGAGTGCAGGGGTGGTACTCTCTCCAGCGTAGGGGGAGGCTGCCACCCTGTCAACAAAGGCACGGAGACTTTACACGGCAACGGGAAGAAAATCAAAGGGGATGAGCATGGTTGCCCCTTTTTGTTACCACATTTGCTGTGGTGCTGCGGAAAATTAAGGCGGAACCTGATATCATCACTGCGCGCAGCCCGTTTGAACCCCTTTGCAGGGGCTACTTCCCCGGGCAAACTACCTGCGTCTGCATGGAGCTCAGAACGTGTGTCGGCAGATGCAATAAGGCCCCGTTTCGTCGGTTTGCACCACGCAACGGGGCTTGCTCATCTGTATTCAGGGCGCGGGGTCAGATTCTTCTGGATGCATGGGCGTGGAGTTTCTGGCAATATTCGGCAATGCCGTGGTCTGCCAGGGCCGCCTTGCCGCTTGAGGTGACAAGGCGCTGGACCACAACCATGGACCGCCATGCATAGTTGGGGCTTTGCTTCACCTTCAGGTCTTTGAAGGGAATGCCTTTTGCGTCCTGCACATTCTGGGGGGAATCCATGAAAATGAGGCTGCCTTCATGGGTGTATCCTGAAAACCGCCTCAGCCATTCGGACATCTCATAGCCCCGTATGGGGAAAAGCCGCAGTGCCGCCAGCGCGAAGTTGAAGCCGTAGCCGAAGGGAACACGGGGAACGCCGTCGGCTGCGTTCACTACGCGGTAGATGGGAGTCTTGATGGGAGTGTAGAAATCGTCGTCCGCCGCTCTGGGGGCCCCGAACGTGTATGTTG
Source organism: Desulfovibrio subterraneus (assembly GCF_013340285.1). Lineage (NCBI taxonomy): Bacteria > Pseudomonadati > Thermodesulfobacteriota > Desulfovibrionia > Desulfovibrionales > Desulfovibrionaceae > Desulfovibrio > Desulfovibrio subterraneus. The sequence goes on from NZ_BLVO01000013.1 coordinate 629,401, forward strand.
CGCCTGTGCTGTCCGATCCGAGGTAGCGTGTGGCTACAATTGCCAACGCACCGCCCAGCGAGTGTCCGGTAATGTAGAGGGGAAGGTCGGTATACTGTTCGAGCAGCTTTTTTATATCCTGCTCAACAGACTGAAATGCTCTCAGAAAGCCCCGGTGCACTCGCCCGCCGCCCGGTGCAGGAACAAGGTTTATGCACATGTCGGTGACAACATCCTTTACAGATGCCGTGCCCCTGAATGCCAGCACGAGAAACGGGTCTACTCCGTCGCGGGAAAGTTTGGCGAGCATGGCTTCCGTATCATTTCTGACAAAGGTGCCGAGCAGTTCAAAATCCGCCGCGCGAAGCTCTCGTTCCACAAGTGCGCAATCCTTGCCGTTGATCTCGTAACACTTGGAGATCAGCCCTTCCAGCAGGTCTTCGTGTCTTCCTTCCTTGATGGCCTTGCGCAGTTCCTCCACGTACTCCTCAACCGTGGTCTCACCGGGAAGGGGCTCGTATATGAGCCGTGAGATTTCGGCCATCAACCATGCCGTTCTGTCCGAATACGCTGCCCGGCGGATGGGAAGTGCCGAAAGCAGACGGGAATCACCAAAATACGTGTACATGCATACCTCCTTGAACGTATTATTGCCCCGTGGTTCATTTTGCCACACTTTATATGCTTGGGTGTATGTGGTATGTATTATTTATTTCTGCACTCCGCCAAAAAAAATCCCCCGTCGATGGGACGGGGGATTTATGGTTGTCTGGGGCGGGCGTAATGCAGCCCGCCTGCGGGCAATGTTACCTGTTGTCGGTATCCAGTACGGAGAGGGCCTGCAGGGCCGTATCATCCGTGAAATCGAACCGCAGAGGGGTAAGTGTGATGTACCCTTCTGTGAGCAGGGCTCTGTCGGTCCCCGCAGCCACGGTTTCCGGCGGGATAACGCCATTCAGCCACCAGTAGTCCGAACCGCGAGGGTCCTTGCGATGGTCATACCAGTCTTTCCAAACTGCGCTGGTCTGCGGGCATACGCGCAGCCCCTTGGCTTCCGGCATGGGGCAGGCGGGGAAGTTGAGGTTGATCACGCAGCGCGGGGGCAGGTTCTTCCACGGCATATTGTCGATGAGTTCGGCTGCAAAGGCCGCCTGTTCGCTCAGGTCTTCGGGACGGAAGTTGTCGTAGGAAACGGCAATGGCGGGAAAGCCCATGTGCGCTCCTTCCGTGGCGGCGGAGACTGTTCCGGAATACAGGATGTCCGGCCCCACGTTGGCTCCTGCGTTGATGCCTGATACAACAACATCGGGTTTCACATCCATGAGGCAGGTGAGCCCCAGTTTCACGCAGTCGACAGGCGTGCCATACACGCCTTTGCCGGAAAATCCGTTTTCCTTGAATTCCTTGACGCGCAGGGGAAGCGAGATGGTAACAGCGTGGCCCACCGCGCTCTGCTCGGTGACCGGAGCAATGCAGTGCACGGTGTGACCCGCCTCAACCAGGGCTTTGTACAGGGCGCGCAGGCCGAGGGCCTGAATGCCGTCATCGTTTGTAAGGGCTATGATCATGGTTGGTCCTGAGGCGATTATACGTTATGCAAGTGTCCGGTTGCCAAGACAATAGGGGATAGAAATTGACATCTTCGCCGAAAACATGGATCGGTAATGTGAAATGACGATCCGTGAACAGCCGTTCGCAACCGGCTACCGACCGACCTCAAAAGCATAAAACGGACATGCAGAAAATTCAATTCATTCGCGATATATCGGCCAATGACGAAGTGGTATCGATTTTTGCCGTCACTCTGGCGGCACAGGGACAGGCGCGCAACGGCCCGTTCTGGCGGCTTGAGCTGGCGGATGCCTCGGGTTCCGTGGGAGCCAAGGTGTGGAGTCCGCTCAGCCAGCAGTTTGCCAGCATAACCGCAGGAATGCTCGTTTCCGTGCGCGGCCGCGCGGCCACTTTCCGCGATCAGCTCGACATAAACATCGAGGCCCTGCATATTCTTACTGAAGAAGAAATGGCAGCGCTTGATATGGGCGACTTCATGCCCGCATCAGAGCGGCATCCCGATGACATGATGGCCGACCTGATGCAGCTGTGCCGTGTTACCTTCACGCACAAACCGTGGCTTAAATTTCTGAGCGCCGTCTTCAAGGATGAAGAAATCCTGCGGCGCTTCAAAACCGCCATCGGGGCCAAGAACGTGCACCATGCCTATGCGGGCGGTCTGCTTGAGCATACGCTTTCCGTCAGCGAGCTGTGCATGCGTCTTTGCGACCATTATCCCGAATTGGACCGGCAGGTACTGCTGGCAGGAGCCATTTTCCATGATATAGGAAAGGCGTGGGAGCTCTCCGGCGGCATTGCCAACGATTACACGGACGAGGGGCGTCTCATAGGGCATATCAGCATCGGGCTGGAAAAGGCGGAACCGTATCTGCTGAAGTCCGGGCTGGAGCCCGAATTGGTCATGCATTTCAAGCATCTGGTGCTTGGCCACCATGGCACGAAAGAATGGGGTTCGCCCGTATTGCCCGCCACGCCCGAGGCGCTGGTGCTGCATTACGCCGACAACATCGATGCCAAGCTGGCGCAGGTGCGCGGCCTTTTCGCCGACTTTGCCGGAGATGTCACTGGCTGGACACCGTACCAGACAACGCTTGGCAGGCACATGTACAAGCCCGCTCGTACCCCCGAACCGGAAACGAAACAGGCTGCTAAACGCGAGGCTGCTCGCGAGATTCCCAAGGAAGACCAATGTTCATTACTCTAGAAGGAACCGAGGGCTCGGGCAAAAGCACTGTTCTCAACCGTCTCAAGGACTGGCTCATGGAGCAGGGACACGGCGTGGTGCTCACCCGTGAACCCGGCGGCAGCCGTCTGGGCAGAACCCTGCGTTCCATCCTGCTGGATATATCCAACAAGGACCTGACGGGCGAGGCCGAACTGTTCCTGTATCTTGCCGACCGTGCCCAGCATGTGCGGCAGGTCATCAAGCCCGCGCTGGATGAAGGCATGCTTGTGCTGTGCGACCGTTACGCCGATTCCACCGTTGTCTATCAGGGCTACGGACGCGGGTTGGACCCCAAGCTGCTGCACCAGTTCAACGAGGTGGCGGTGCAGGGGCTCTGGCCGGACCTGACCCTGCTTCTGGATATTGACCCCGAGATAGGACTCAAGCGCGCCATGTCGCGCAATCTGGCAGAAGGCATCTGCCAGACGGAAGGGCGTTTCGAGGCGGAATCCCTGTTGTTCCACCACCGAATCCGCGACGGGTATCTTGCGTGGGGTGCCGTGAACCGCCATCGTTTTGCGGTGATTGATGCATCCCTCAGCCCCGATGAGGTGTTTGAGCAGGTGAAAACCGCAGTGCTGGCCAAGCTTAAGCCGGCTGAATAACGGCGTACGGGGCAGGGCGGTTGTTTTCGCCGTGTTTCCGGCAGCCGGGTGGATTGTTGCAGTCCGAGAAAAGGGGGCAGCATGTTGCAGGCCAAGAATTCATTGGGCGTCATCTTTTTTCCGGCATTCGACTGGGCCATCAGCCCGACGCATCCGGAACGGGAAGAACGGCTTCTTTACACGCAGGACCAGCTGCGTGAAGAAGGGCTTTTCGATATTGAAGGCATTACCGAATACAAGCCGGAAATAGCCACGCGGGAAGATGTGGAGCGGGTGCATTTCTGCATTCCCGACGTATCCTCCGTGTGTACCAAGTCGCATCTTATTTCGGCGGGCGGCGCCATCAAGGCTGCCCAGCTGGTCATGGAAAAGAAGAAGGACAAGGCGTTTGCGCTGGTGCGTCCCCCCGGTCACCATGCCATGAAGGTGGTGCACGGGAACCGCGGCTTCTGTAACATCAATATCGAAGCTGTGATGCTTGAGCATATCCGCGAGCAGTACGGTCCTCTGCGGGTGGCCATCATCGATACCGACTGCCACCACGGCGACGGCACGCAGGATGTCTACTGGCACGACCGTAACACCCTGTTCATCTCCATTCATCAGGATGGCCGCACCCTGTATCCCGGCACGGGCTTTCCCTCGGAACTCGGCGGCCCCAATGCGCTGGGCAAGACGCTGAACATTCCCCTGCCGCCCAATACTTCGGACAAGGGTTTTCTGCATGTCATTGACCACCTTGTGCTGCCGATTCTGGAAGACTTCAAGCCGGACCTGATCATCAATTCGGCAGGGCAGGACAATCATTTTTCCGACCCCATCACCAACATGAACTTCACGGCACGGGGCTATGCGCTGCTGAACAGAAAGCTCAATCCCGATATTGCCGTGCTTGAAGGCGGTTATGCCATTCAGGGGGCGCTGCCGTATGTGAACCTCGGCATCTGCCTTGCCATGGCCGGTCTGGATTTTGACCACGTGATCGAACCGGATCTTAACCCCGCTGCCATTGAGCAGAGCCCCAAAGTGACGGAGTATATCGAAAAGCTTTCTGAAGAACTGCTGCACCTGTATCGCAATCCGCCGCCGGCCCCCCGACAAGGTGAGGTGAGTGGAGAGTTCTTTGTCCGTACCAAGGATATCTATTATGATACCGACGGCATCAGGGAAAGTCAGGTGGAGTCCGTTGTCATGTGTCCGGATTGTTCCGGCACCCTCAAGATAGACACATGGTCCACGGTGAATCCGCTCAGCGTGGGCATACAGATTCCCATAGACGCCTGCGACCGCTGCCTCGGCATCGGCCACCGTCTGCTTGAAGAAGCCCATGTGAAGGGCAACTACCGCTACATACAATGCATCAACCGTAAGGAAAAACAGTACACGCATTATGGGTTCTAGCGCATCCGTTCCCGTCGGCCATGGAGTCGGCATGTCAGGTTCAAGGTTTCCGGCAGGCAGCGTCCTGCTCCTGTTGGTGATCCTGCTCTCTGCCGCCGGCCTGAGGGCCGAACTGCGGCCCGATGTGAAGCAACTGGCTCCGCTTGTTGCCACCGGCCAGTGGGATAAGGTGAAGGCGGAAGCACAGACAGCCGTGTTTTCCGATATGCTGACCGATGCGGAAAAGTCCGAGGCGTATACCTATATGGCCCTTGCGCATGTGCAGCAGGGAGAACCCGGTCCCGCACTGGATGCCGCCGACAAGGCCGTGCAGCTGGATAGCGATAACGCCCGCGGCTGGCTGATGCGGGGAACCGCCTACATGATGCTCCGTCAGCTGGCTCCTGCGGAAAAGGACTTCGGCAAAGCCTTGCAGAAAGATCCCGCCATGTGGGAAGCCTGCCGGAATCTTGCCGAACTTTCTCAGGCCCGCGGCGATTTTCCCATGGCAATGGAATGGTTCGGCAAGGCAGTGGTTCTTGCCCCTGCCAATGTGGACCTTTCCATGGAATATGCGCTGCTTCTGCATTCGCTCGGGTTGCATGCAAAGGCGGACGAAATTCTTTCCAACGTCATAGCCGAAGTCGGAGAAACGCCCGCGCTGCTTAATAACCGTGGTATGATACGGCTGGCACAGGACTGTTACGATGATGCACTTGCGGATTTTTCCCGCGCCATAGCAATCAATCCGGCCTACGAAGAGGCGCTCATCAACCGCGGCAATGTGCTCAGGGCCTTCAAGCGCTATGATGAGTCGCTGGCGGATTTTGCTTCGGGCCTCTCCATGCATCCCGGTTCCGTCAAAATGTTTATCGGCAGGGCCTACACCCATGCTGCCATGGGCAAGTATGAGGACGCAGCCGCAGACATGGCTTCGGCCTACAGTCTGGGCAATGTCGATCCGTACGTGCTTAACGAATATGCTTGGTTCCTTGCCACCTGTCCTGACGCGAAGGTGCGCGATGGTGCCCGCGCCGTGAAGCTGACCAAGGAAGCCATAGAGCTTTCCGCCGGTCCCATTCCCGGCTATTTCGATACATTGGCGGCCGCCCTTGCGGAATCCGGCGATTATCTCGGAGCCATTGAAGCGCAGAAACAGGCCATTTTCATAGGTCAGCAGGCAGGACTCTCCGAAAAACAGCTCGCAGACTGGAATGCCAGGTTGGAAGGCTATTCGCAGGGCGTTCCATACCGCAATAATTTGCAGTAATATTGCATAAATGATTTGAAAGTAATAAGGATATAGTCATGGCTCGCAAAAAGACTCCCGCAGAGGACGTGGTGATTGACACCAAGGCCGTCACTCCCGCTTCAGGGGAACCCCGTTCTCCTGTCGATACCTACTGGACCCTGCGTTTTGAGGAATTGAAGGAAGCGCTGGAGGCCAACAATTTTGAAGTATTCATCGCCGATACCGCTGCCGCTGCGGGGGCGCTGTTCATGGATACCATTCTGCCGACGCTGAAGGGTGCCAAGACCGTTTCGTTCGGCGGTTCCATGACCCTCGTCGCCACCGGCGTGGTGGATGCCGTGCGCGCCAATCCCGATCTTGAAGTCATAGACACCTTTGACACGTCCCTTACTCGCGAAGAAGTGCTGGCCCGTCGCAGGCTTTCCCTGTTGGCGGATGTATTTCTCACGGGCACCAACGCCGTGACCGAATGCGGCAAGTTGGTGAATCTGGATATGATAGGCAACCGCGTGGGGGGCATCAATTACGGCCCGAACCATGTGGTGCTGTTCATCGGCCGCAACAAGGTTGTGGACACCGTGCAGGATGCCATGACGCGCATCAAGGAATACGTGGCTCCGGTAAACGCCATGCGTCTGAACAAAAAGACCCCGTGCCGCCAGACATCTCGCTGCATGGACTGTTCAAGCCCGGACCGCATATGCAATGTATGGACGATTACGGAAAAGTCGTTCCCCAAGGGGCGCATCCGTATTGTACTGATAAATGAAGATGCTGGATTCTAGGAGCGTCTGAAGCAGCATAGTTGACCATCATACCGGCAGTTCTCTTCGCAGAGGGCTGCCGGTCGTGTATGGAGGCGCGCGTAGATTGCCGCGCGCCGTTGCCGCGACTTCAGATTTCCGGCGGGAGAGAGATTCCTGTGCATGCGTTGCCGCCGTGCAGGAAAGAGTGTGCCCCGCGCATGCGTCCGTTTTCTCAGGGCGCTGTTTCGAATACAGGGAGGAAAGACCGTTCACCGCACACCGTAGCCAATCCAGCTCACACGGCCCGGAACTTCGATGCTGCAACCATTCATCACCGGACGGAGAGATATGTTCCTGAACGAACACCTGAGCAAGATTTTGTTTGGCGAGGCTGGAATCAACGTACCCCAGGGGGTGCTGCTTACCCCCGATACCGTGGAGGTGCCTGCCTCCATTCCTGCCCCATGGTACCTGAAGGCGCAGGTGCTCACGGGCGGGCGCGGCAAGGCGGGCGGCATACTGCGTGCCGAAACGCCTGAAGCCTTCCGCGAATGCGCGAAAAAAATATTCGGCATGACCATCAAAGGGCATAACGTGCCCTTCATCCGGGTGGAACCGGCAACGGATATCCGCAAGGAATGCTATCTTTCTTTCATCCTTTCCCGTGAACGCAAAGACCTGTTGCTGACCACCAGCCGCGCAGGCGGCATGGAGGTGGAAAATGCCTCCGGTCAGGAAAAACCCCTCATTCAGCGGGTTCCCATTGATGCAGGACTCAGAGATCACCACCTTCGTGCAGCCTTTTTTGAAATGGGCGTGGAAAAGGCCCACTGGCCCGGGTTCCGCGATCTGGCCACCAAACTTTACGCCGCCGTGCGTGACAATGGGCTGCTGCTTGCGGAAATTAACCCCCTCGTGCTGACAGGAGAAGGCGAGTGGGTGGCGCTGGACGGCAAGGTGGAGCTGGATGACAACGTGGTTGAAATGCGCGCGGAGACACTGGAGAGATTCTACACACCCGAGCATTACTCCCGCGAGGAAACCCTCGCCCGCGAAGCCGGACTGAGCTACGTGGAACTCAAGGGCTGGGTGGGCATTCTCGTGAACGGGGCGGGGCTTGCCATGGCCACCATGGACCTGCTCAACTTCAACGGCCTGACTGCCGCAAACTTCATGGATCTGGGCGGAGCTGCCAACCGCGAGCGCATGCAGCGGGCGCTTGACCTGCTGTTCCGCAATGCCAATGTGCGTGCCGTGTTCATCAATCTGTTCGGCGGCATTGTCTCCTGTGCCGAGGTGGCGCGGGCGCTGCTGGCGGTGCTTGACGGCAACCGTTCTCCCAAGCCGCTGGTGGTGCGCATGGCGGGCTTTGAATCGGAAGAAGGCCGCGCCCTGCTGCGAGAGGCCGGACATCCGGACATCTTCATTGCCACGGAAATGCACGAGGCTCTCGACCATCTGCGGACCATCAAGCCGCAGGATGCTCCAGTATACGACTATCCCCTCATTGAAGAGGCTGCCCCCAATCCTCCTGTGGGGCGCATAGAATCCGGCAGAAGTGTCGGTCTGGGCCTCGGGGCCGGTTCCAATGTTCTGGTGCAGGGCATCACCGGCAAGGTGGCGCAGCGCCATGTGCAGCTCATGCAGGAATTTGGCACCCGTATTGTGGCCGGAGTAACCCCCTTCAAGGGTGGATCGGATGTTCTGGGAGTGCCGGTCTATGATTCTGTTCACGAGGCATGCAGGCAACACAGAATAGACGCTTCCATCATCTTCGTGCCTGCGCCCTTTGCGCCGGATGCTGTGCTCGAGGCGGCTTCGGAAGATGTGCCGTGGGTGGTGTGTATTACTGAAGGCATTGCGCAGTCTGCCATGCTTTCGGCGTTCAAGAACATTCCGCCATCACGCACCCGTGTTATCGGTCCCAATACGCCAGGCATCATTGTGCCGCGGCAGACCAAGATAGGCATCATGCCCGGCTATGTGTTCGAACCGGGGCATGTGGCCGTGTTTTCCCGTTCCGGAACCCTGACGTATGAAGCCTGTGCGCGGCTTTCCGCTGCGGGGATAGGGCAGTCGGTTTCCGTGGGCATTGGCGGCGATTCATTCATCGGCACCAACTTTATTGATCTGTGTGAGCTGGTGCGTGATGACGATAATACGCATGCCGTACTGGTGTTGGGCGAGGTGGGTGGTTCTGCTGAAGAGGAGCTTGCGCGCTACGTGCGGGATACGGGCTTTGAAAAGCCGGTCATTTCGTTCATTGCAGCGCGGACAGCCCCTCCCGGTAAGCGGCTGGGACATGCCGGAGCAATTCTGGATGAAAAAACCGGAGGCGTTGTCGGCAAGCTGCAGGCCATGCGCGATGCCGGGTTCACCATCTGCCCCGATCTGGCCAGATTGCCGGAACTTGTGAAGAAGGCCATGGGATAGGCTGAATCCCGTATATTGCAGAAAAGAGTGGGGTAACGCGATGAAGGTCGCGTTACCCCACGTTGTTTTCATAATGACACCGGTATTCCCGACCAGGTAGTCTCCGTTTGTGTCAGTTCTTACCCGTCCTTATCCGTCCTTATCTGGCCTTGCCTGTTCTCTCTGGTCCGGTCTTCGTCATCCCCGTCGGAATTTACAGCGTCCGGCTTGCGTGGCCGGACGTTTAAACATTCCTTCTATCCGGATTGGAGAAGCTGCGCTACCGGTTAGGATAGCTGTAGCCAACTTGCAGAAGCTTTGTCTCTATTTCGACCCTTGAGACATCGCTTTACAGTTCAGGACTGGTGAAGCCTTGCGGCTGGTTCGGACTTACGAAGCTCCGCTTCAGATCGTATTTTCGAAGCTTCGCTTCTGGTTCATACTTTCGAAGCGTAGCTTCTGGCCGGGTAATGCCGGTGCATTATCCGCATATGCATTCAGCATGCGCGGGACTTGCCGGTCAGCAACGGCAAGCCGGGTTCCCTGTCTGCAGCCCTGCGTCTGCGTCCAGGGTAAAATGCTATACTGCGTGGTGCAGATGGTGCGGGCATGTATCATGCGATTTCTGACACATGCTGCCGAGGCAGAGATGCTGCTGCTGGTGATGCATGGGGCGCAGTCTCAGTTTGCGGTTGCCCGTATTACACAGCGTGGTCCGCCGGAAAGTGAGAAGTCCTGATGTTGCGCACATCAGCTTAACGCAGGAAGATACAACTAGTGCATATAATGCAGTTCCAAAAATGATTTCCATAACGCCTCCGTTGATTGGTGGGTCACTCAATGATGGCCACGGCCAAACAATACTCTTTGAGATTGTGAATGCAAGCACAAACTATATTATTTGCCCAAATGAGACGGAATGAAACAATCTTACAGTTCTTTTGAGACGCTACTGCACCAATGGTTCTTTGTGATGTTGCAAATGCAACATTCGTTTTGAGGTTGCAATATGTCGCGCACGTATAATTCGCTGTGTTGTACTTATTAAGAGGTGCGTTGCCATCGCTGGTTTTGCAAAGTGTGGTTGTTTCAACAATCAGAAAGCTGAAAGGTTTGCCGGGATAATTTGTTGTGGAAGCGGAATAACGCCCGGCCACTCGTTGCGCGTGCGATTGAAAATGAAAAGGCCGGAGGCATCTGCTTCCGGCCTTTTGCTGTATGTAGTCAGGTTCTGTGGGCTAGCTTTCTGGCAGAACCTGTCAATTGTGCCACGGGGGCGTTGATTCGAGTGTAATCGGCTTTTGTGAGGTTAAACGGCGTGGTGCAGGTGGTGCGGGCACGCCTCTCGCGAATTGTGACACATTTTGCCCAGACAGAGATGGTCTTGCTGGTGATACATGGGCCGTAGTCTCAGCTTTCTGTTGCCGGTGCTGCACATGGTGGAACGCCGGAAAGAGAGGAGACCGGAAGCCGCGCGCATGATCTTGACAGAGATGAACACAACCAGTGCATACAATGCAGTACCAAGGATGATTTCCATAACGCCTCCTTTTGATTGATGGGCCACTCAGGTGTGGCCACAGTTCAAATGTACAATTCGAGCTTGTGAATGCAAGCACAAAGTGCATTTTCAGTCCAATTAAGACAAAGTGAAACATTACTGCAGTTCTGTTAGTGTCGTGTTGCTGCATTTAACTCAACTGGTGCTGTGTTGTTTTGTGATATTGTGGTGTGGTGTTGTTATATTTATATGTGATGCATTGTTTCAATATGTAGCTGATGTATTTTGAGTCAGTGGTACTATATAATTGCCTGAAATTATTGATTGTTTGCATAATCAATGATGAAAGTCTCTGCTTTGCGCCGGCTGTATGTTTTGCAGGGCAGAAATGCAGATGTGAAAAAGGCCGGAAGCATGATGCTTCCGGCCTTTGGCGTTTCTGGCTGGTATTGCGGCGTGTGGCTATTGTGCCGCAGGATCGGGCGGTGCGGCAAGTTCAGGCGTAGTGCGCCGTATTGCCAACAGGTATTCATTGCTGGGCTTGGGGTCCACCAGAATCTGGTGATGGACTATCTCCATGCCCTCGGGCTTGTTGGGCCATTCTTCCCAGTGCTTTCTGCGCATGGCAATGACCACATCGGGATGTTCCTGCACAAAGGCATCCAGTTCGGGCCAGTCGTTGGTCTCAAAGATGTTGGCCTTGACGTAATAGCTGTAGGTGCCGGAGTAGATGCGGTAGCTCGCCGGAGCAAAGCCGTTGAGCATATATGTGCGCATGACAGTGGCCTGCGCCTTGGGGCTCATTATGGAATCCAGCGCGGGTGCCGTTATGGTGCCCAGAGGCAATATGAATACGGTTACACATACTGCAAGCAGAAGCAGTCCGCCTTCAGCGCGGCGCGGCGCGGCTATCCAGAGAATGGCGGCGGATACACCGGCAATGGCGGCAAGGTAGTCCCAGCCGACAATCTGAACATGGAAGGGATTGTTGAAGAACTCAATGTAGACAAGGCCGCCGGCAATACCCGCAAACAGCAGGGCGAAGAGGCGGAACATCATGCGGCACCGGCCCGGGGTGAGGCGCATGAGCGCCCGCGCGCTCAGAATGGCGAGCAACGGGAAGAGTGGCAGCAGATACACCGGCAGCTTTATGCTGATGGCGGAAAGCAGGGCAAAGCCTGACAGCACGGAAATCCACACATAGGCAAGGCCCATGCGTTCCGGTTGTCTGGTAGCCCAGAGATTCTTGTAGAACTGTACCCCGAAAAGGCGCTCCCACGGCACCGTGATAAGCAGGAATGTCCACGGCATCATCACGCCTGAAAGGGTGGCAAAGTAGAACCACCACGGCTGGCCGTGATGCCAGGTATCCGTTGCCCGCTTTATGATCTGCTGCTGAAAGATGTTTCGCAGGTAATCAGGATCTTCCGTAAAGTAGGCGGCGCTGACCCACGCAAGACAGACTGCGGTCATGACGCCGAAACCTATGGCAACATCCCAGCCCAGCAGCCGCTTGATGCGGAACCGCCATACGGTAAAGAGGATGGTGGAAACAACGGGGAAGGCCAGACCCAGCGGTCCCTTGGTTATTGTGGCAAGACCTGCGAAGAAGAAACCGAGCACGACCCAGCCGAAGGCGCTTTCCTTCTGCCAGCCCTTGAAGAGGCAGAGGTGGGAAAGGGTGATGAGCGTGGCAAACAGCAGGTCCATGCGCGAATAGTGCATCATGCCCACCGTGAAGAAGGTGGAGAGCAGCACCAGACCGGCGGCAAGCGAGGTTTTCTTGTCTTCGCCGAGGACACGGGCAAAGAGGTAGGTCGCCAGTGTGAACATCAGGCCGGACACGGCTGCGCCGAGCATGAAGAGCTTTGGTGATGCTTCGCCTACCAGCGGATACAGAGCCTTGAGCAGCCAGAAATAGACCGGCGGCTTGTCCGGATAGGGTATGCCGTTCAGATAGAGAACGATCCACTTTTTGGCGTTGATAACGTGCTCGAACACGTTGGCGTAGCGGATTTCATCCGAGAACCACAGCGCGCGGCTGTCCAGCGTGAACCATGTCTGCAGCGCCACAATCACGAACAGGGTGAGCATGGGCAGGTAGGCAAGGGTGTCGAAACAGTGGTCCAGCATACCCTTGGGAACGGGCTGGAACTGTGCGCCCTTTACCTTTTTGCCATTACCCTTCCTGCCTGTTTTTGCAGTTGCGGAATCGGCAGGTTCGGCGGTTACGGAATCTGCGGGGGCATGTTCGTCCGTAGAAGAGGCATGCTCTGCGTATGTGCCGACAGCGTGTTCGGGCGGCAGGGCCGAATGTTCACACTGTTCGTTCGTGGCGGAGGTTGTAGAAGTCCGGTCGGGACCATGTCCGGCAGATTCCTGCTGTTCGCGTTCCGGCGCGCTTGAGGAATCGGACATGGGCCAGTCGGTAGATTTGGGGCGATCGGGAGAGTCGGTCATTTCAGTCCCTGTTCCAGATGGTGTGTATGACGTACGCAGAAAAACTGCCTAACAGTATGCCGAAGAATACGTCGCTGGTGTGATGCATTTCAAGATACACGCGGGAAAAGCCCAGAAGGGCTGCGTAGCATCCCAGAAGCAACGGAACTATATGATTTTTGAAAAAGTAGGTCAGGGGTATGGTGCTGCCAATGATTTCCGCGGTATGACCTGAAGGCAGGGAGTTGTGGGCGGAATCGAAGGACCATGGCATATACAGCCCGTCCACGCCGGGGCGGGGTCTGCCGATGGCTACTTTGAAAATACGCACCAGCAGGAAGGAAACTGCAAGCTGGACCAGAATATATGCCACGACGAAACGGGTGAGCCTGGCATCGTGCCGCTTGCGGGCGGCAATGAGTATGCCCGCGTAAATGACATACATTGTGGGGTTGCCCCAGTCTGTCAGCAGCTTCATGTAATAGGTTGTGTCAGGATGCGCTGCGCGGTAAGCGCGGAAAAAGGGAATGACTTCGGCCGAGGTGCCTATTGTTGCCGTAACAAGGAGCAGCAACAGGCATAGAGGCAGAATGCTCAATACATGTTGGGTGACGGGGTAGCTGTAACGCATGGGGCCTTATACGGTGAATTGGTCCGCAAGTGAAGAAAAAGCTGGGGCCACGAGGGGTGCAGAAAAATGCGTTAACCTATTGACGAGACTTTTTAGCAAGTGTAGGCCGTTCTGCTCTACTGCGGAGTATCCGCTTCTGTTTTCACTTTCTATCAGTTCCCGTTCAGGGAGGATTACCTATGTTATCAGCTCTTCGTAATCGATGGCACGCACCGGGCGGCTACAAGGACGTTTTGCGGGTGGGGCTGCCCCTTGTGGTGAGCCTTGGCTCCACTACGCTCATGGAGTTCACTGACCGCGTCTTCCTCAGCCATTACTCTGAGGATGCCATCGCCGCATCCATGCCCGCCGCTATGGCCAACCTGACCTTTCTGCTCTTTTTCATAGGAGTGGGGAGCTATGCCAACGTGTTCATTGCCCAGTACAGCGGTGCTGCGCAGCGTTCGCGCGTGGGCGCGGCTCTGTGGCAGGCCATTTACTTCTCCATCTTCGGCGCTGTGGTGCTCGCATCCATGTCCTTTTTTGCCGAGCCCATATTCAGGCTGGCGGGGCATAGCGAATCCGTCTTCCGGCAGGAGGTCATCTACTTCCGTATCCTGTCCGTGGGCAGCGGTCTTGCGCTCACCGCCAGTTGCATCGGGTGCTTTTTCTCCGGCCGGGGTATCACCAAGCCCAATATGGTGGTCAACCTTATTGCCACGGCCATTAACGTGCCGCTCGACTACATGCTCATTTTCGGTGTGGGGCCTTTCCCCGAAATGGGTATAGCCGGTGCGGGCATTGCCACGGCATCGTCGTGGGGCATGCAGCTTGTCATGTATTGCTGGCTTGTGTTCACCAAGGAAAATGACTGTGAATTCGCCGTGTGGCGCTCGCGGGCCTTTGATCCTGCCCTGTTCCGCCGCATGATGCGTTTCGGGTTGCCCAGCGGGGTGAACAGCTTTTTCGACCTGTTCGCCGTGGGCTTTTTCATATTCATCGTCGGCAGACTGGGCAGTGCGGAGCTTGCCGCCTCCAACATCGTGTTCTCTCTGGATACGGTTGCCTTCCTGCCCATGATCGGTCTTAACATCGCCATCTCCACGCTGGTGGGGCAGGCTCTGGGGAGCGGAAAGCCGGACGAGGCCGTGCGCGCCACATCCAGTACGCTGCACATAGCAATGTTGTGGATGGGTACCATGGCCCTGCTCTTTGTAACGGTGCCGGGCTGGCTGCTGGACGTATTCCGTCCGCAGGATATGAACGCCGCATGGTTTGCCGAAGTGCAGAAAGAGGGCGTGGTGCTGTTGCGGTTCGTGGCCTGTTACAGCCTGCTCAGTTCCATGGCTCTTGTCTACTTCGGCGCGGTGCGCGGTGCGGGTGATACCCACTATGTCATGTGGGCCATCGTGTTCAGTGCCATTATGTTGCTGGCTGTGCCGTTGCTCGTTGCCCAGCTGGTGTTTGATGCGGGTTTGAACGGACTGTGGGCGGTATTCACCTTCTATGTGGTTGTGCTTTCCGCAATTGCATACAGAAGGTTCCACTACGGACCATGGAAGAGCATGCTGGTGATCGAAAGGGAGCAGCCGGAAGCAGCCGTTAAGGATGATGCCGACCGCAAGTGTGTGTCTCTGGATTAGGCAGGGGCAATCGGGGTCTTGGAGGCCCTGCGGTTATTCCACGGCGGCAACCTTGGAGAGCATGCCGTATTCACGGCCTTTGCGGGCGTCGATCTTGAGCGTCATGTAGATGCGGTCACAGTCGGCTTCCAGCGCCTTGTAACAGTCGCTCACGGCAGCCATTACGCTGTCCCAGTCACCTTCGATGACCGTGCCCATGGGGTTGAGCTGGAACATGAGACCGCTGGATTTAAGCACATTCAGTGCCCGTTTGACATAGGGGCTGACGCTGTCGCCCTTATCCATGGGAAAAATGGAAAGCTCTGCAATGACGGACATGATTCTGCTCCTGTGCTTGAGATGATTCTGACGCGCCGGAACGGTGCGTTGCGACACGCGGCGCAGGCGAGTTGTAGCCTGTAACCGGACACAAGAAAAGGCGGGAGGGAACATAAGTTCTCTCCCGCCCGTTTTTTTGCTGAAGCGGAAAGGTTAGGCAGCCTTGTGGGCTTCCAGTGAGCGCCTGCCCAGAATGAAATCCATGAACTCCACCTTTTCCATGACTTTCTTTGAAACGGCCTTGAAGCGTTGCGCTTCCTTGGCCGTATAGCGCGTAATCCCGTCACGCAGTCCTGCCACGTCCATGATCTCGTTGTAGAGATAGGGCAGATATATGGGGTCCTGACTCAGGAACATGTGGATGCTGCCGAACAGGGACCGGATTTCGCCAAAGTTGCGGTCGGGTTTTTTGAACAGCTTTTCCATACGCTTATGGGCATGGCGCAGCGAGTTTCGCCAGCTCGGGGCGCGTTCTTCAAAAACGGGCTGCTCGCAGGCGGAGCGGGACTGAAGCATACGCAGACGGTAGAGCTCAAGGGCCGGTGATTCCGACGTCAGGAAACCGTCATCCGCCACCTGCTCAAGGGTGCTGTTCGTTGCGGTGGTGATGACGTAGCCGCCGCCGTAAATATTGCGCACGTTCAGGCCGAGGCGTTTGATGTCCTGCTCCATTTCGCGGGCAGAGGTCAGGTACTGCACGCTGGTGCGGATGGGGTTGCCGTCCAAATCCTTCAGTTCCAGCGAATTGGCAACGGTGCCCGTGCAGTGGTGGCCTGCGGCGTGGGATTTTTCACGCCATGCGAAGTCCTGCCCCACAAGGGTTATATCGCGCACGCCCATCCAGTGCAGGAAGCGCATGAGTGCTACGGATACGTTCCCCGCGGCGTCCAGAACAAGATCGTCGGTTCCGGCTATAAAGGTGGCAAGGCCGCCGACCGTCCATAAGGGAATGGTGGGGCCGGGGTACTGTTCCACCACTTCCTGCTTGGTCTTGGTGGAATATATGAGCGGAATATCGCGCGCGAATTCCGGATCAAGCCGCTTGAAAACATGCAGCATGCCGTCACTGAAGTCGATGGACATGCAGAAATGTGGCTTTATGCCCACATGCTGCGCAGCCGTGAGCGTCTGCAGGGCGGTTACCACAAGGGCGGAGTGGGGCATAGCAGCGAGCGCCGGACCGTATTCCGCAAGGGAGGGGCCTGCACCCACGATTACAGCCTTGATACCCTTGCCCGCATCGCGCAGGGGGTTCACCGTGCCGTCGGAAAGGGCACGGCGGAAATTGTTGAGCTCGTTACCCACCATGATGTCCTGCGCCCTGCGCAGGGTGCCCATTTCCACACTCAGGTGTTCCAGCATCTCTTTGCATTCGCGGGTCCAGTACGCATACTGGGGGCTTATCTGCTGGCTGGGCATGTCTGCCCGCATGTATATCTTGCCGAACAGGAACTGCGTGTCGCAGCTGCGCACGGTCTGCTGAAGTACGTTGCGATCAGGGGGCAGAAAGACCAGCTTGCCCATCTGGATGAAGGGACGGTAGTCCGTCTGGCCAAGGCACACGGCAAGGATTTCGGGGTCCGGCTCCAGCACATACACCTTGTGGGTGTCGCGGGTGTTGGAAAGCAGCTGGTTAATGCCGTACCCGAGGTTGCTGCCGACAACGAATGTCGCATCCAGCGGTGTCTGCTCGCGGGGAATCCATCCCTGATAGAAGGGGGCCGGAGGCATGGTCTCGAAGATGGTCCTCCCGTCCTTCAGGCGGAAATCGAGAATTTCCCAACGATTCAGACCTATGCGGGTGTCGATGTCCGCAAGGTCCGGCTGCTGTTCCCTAAGCCACGCGGCAACGGGTTGTTTCTGCGCGGCCATGGCCCCAAGATTCTGTGTGTAGAATGGCGAGTACTTCATGTGCGCGTATATGCAAAAATACTGCCACGGCTATGGCTGTGTTGAATGTTTATTTGATTCCGGTGTGTTGTGTGCGCTTTATGCCGTGTTGGTCTGTAGCATTGAGGGCATGACGGCCCGCAGGCGTCACGATGCCGACAGGGGCGCAACGCGGCATGTGACATAAAAAAACGCACTCCGGTCAGGGAGTGCGTTTCGGGTGAGGTCTCAGATGTTTTGCGTTGCAGTTACTTTTTCGGCTGCACAGCAAATTTGCTTTTGTCACCGATGAGGATCGCGCGTGTCTGCCACGGACCAAGTTCCAGCGTCAGCTTTTTGCCTTCCAGCGCCAGCGTGTTGCCATCCGGAGGGAGTGGGCTGGCAGTTTCGTCTTCCGCGAGGATGTCGTGCACGCTGCTGCGGGAATTCAGTTTGGCCCATGCGGATTGTATGGTGACGGTTTCCGTAGCCTTCTGCCTGCCGAAGTTGGTGGCTACAAGCATCAGTGTGTTGCCCTGCTTGCGGGGCAGGTTCAGCAACTGCATGATCGTGCCGCTGTTTTTGGCAGGAAGCACGGCAACCGGCGTTGCATTTTGAATCTTGTAGTGGTTGCGGGCTGCCAGAATGCGGCCGAGGTTCCAGACAAAGGAATACGGCGTGAGTGCCTGCTCGGGAATGGAGCCGAAAACGGTCTGCGCTTTGGGCATGCCCAGCGGTGTTATGAGTGACTGCCGTGCGGTGTTGAGCAGGTCATAGGCGCCCATCATGTTCTGGAGCAGCGCTTCGTCTTCGTTGCGGGCGGGCACCAGTCCCTGCTTGAGCGGCAGGGTACCAGCCAGTTCCTTGCCCGAAACAATGAATATACCCGGCTGCATGGCATGATACGCTGCAAGCGCCGTCATGCCCCGATTCAGTTCCGCAATCTGCTCCGGCGTAAGATGGCGCATGTCGCGAATGCCCGCAGCCAGCCCCACAAGGCCCGCAGGCGTTGTGTGCAGCACGTTGTTCTTGACCAGAATGTCACCGCCGGAAGCGGTGATGATCCGCATCATCTCCCTGCGGTAGTGTTCGCGCAGGGCGGGGAGTTTGTCATCCGCAATGCCATAGAGGTGCCGCAGGGACATATCCATGCCTTCCGAGGGCATTATGGCGTGCACAAGGCGGCCTTTGTCCATGCCCAGAGATGTCTGAATATCCAGCGTAGTGTGCAGCATTGTGGCATTGCCCGTGAGCAGGGCGGCCAGCGCGCTGACGGAGCCTGCATGGTCCAGAGCCACATCCGGCCCTTCGCGCATCAGCAGTTGCTGCATGGGCAGGGGCAGGGAGTCCTGAAGGAACGACCAGCCGCCGTAGCGCCGTACTTCCTGCGCTATTGTGGCGGCAGCGTTGCGGGCATTGTCTGCGGCAATGGCCATGTCCTTCTGGCCTGCCGGATTGGTTGTTTCAATACCGACATACGGTGCCACGCTGATGCCGGTAAACGCCACACCGAGGGTTCCTACCTGCTGGATGATGGAACCGGAGACTACCTTGCGCGCATTGGCGGAAGGGTCTGTCCAGTTCAGAACAGGGCGGCTCGGTGAGCCGTGATACAGGTAGACATAGCGTCTGCTTGTGCCGTCTATGCCGCGCACTTCACCGGTTGCGGCCCAGCCGAACGGTTCGAGCGGCAAATCCAGCGTTTCGCGCAGGCGCAGGGGGGGCAGAATGTGCTGCTTGCGCAGTTCCTGCGCCGATTCGGCGGAAACGGGTTCGGCCTGCCATTGTTCGGTAATCTGCGGAAGCAGCGGCCACGCTTCTGCAGGAATGTCTATCATGCAATATATGCCCTGATAGTCGGGCTTTGCGCGGGCCGAGAGAAAGAAATCGGCTCCCATGCCGGTGGCGGCAGGCAGGAGTGTATCGCCCATGACGGCATCTGCCGTGTTGGCCGCGCGGGTGAGCCTGCGGTATTCGTCGGGCGTTCCGGCGTATTTGCTGAAACCGTATTGGACAGTATCCGCGCCGAGGAACTGGGTGCCGGAAATATCATATCCCCATATGCCGCCAGATTCGCGCAGCGGAGAGAGCAGCAGGCCGCGTACGCCCAGTTTCTGGCTCTGCCGCCAGAATTCCGGATGCAGCAAGGTTTTGAACAGCGATTCGTTGTCGTTGGTCAGCACGGAAGCAGGGTGCAGGGTAAGCCAGACCGGCGCTTCCTGAAGCAGCGTTTCAGGGCGGGGTGCCACGGAAGGCGAAAGCCACTGGATGCCGGTGTCCGAGACTATGCGTGAAAGTTCCTGCGAAGACCGCAGCATGGCCTGTTTTTCCAGCCATTGCACATAGCCGGGATCGGCTCGCAGGTCAGTGGGGGTGGTCACTTTGGGCAAGGCCTTGTCGGCGCGTCGGGGAGTGCACCCGCCAAGCGCAAGTGCAAGGCACAGGATAAGCAGTATGTGGTGCAGCCGGATGGCAAGCCGCATGTAGTATCCTCCATATAGCAGTTGTATAACAGCTGCCGCGTTTGCAGGGTCTATACTGCATGTCGCCGCGCATGAAAAGGAAAGGCGCAACATCCTTCCGGCATTGCCATTTTCGTGGTAGTACGCGAGCCGGTGCCAGCATGCGCCATTGACCCGGAGGCTGTGTCGGGATATTGGCAGCGGGAATATGATACTAACCCTGTCCGTCCGCATGCGGAAGCGGGCGATATCTTGCCGGAGCAATCATGTCCAAATTTTCCACGGAAGAGTTCATCAAGGAAAAGACCGAGGTTGAGGAAGCCGATGCCGTTCGCGTGTTCGGCAAGTCCAGAGGGCTGGATACGTTCGATCCCGCGACGGGGCGCATCATTTTTATCGGTATGCCCGGCAGCGGCAGACTGGAACTGGCGGAGCAGGTTGCAGAGCGCCTGAATATGCGCGTTGTCGCCCCCGAAGTCGTTGATTCGGTGGAAGCGCTGAATGCCGCATGTGCCGATACCGGTATTGTTCTTGTGCTGCCCTGCGAAGCCCTGCGCGATGAAGCTATCCGCGCTGCCGTGCGCGAGAAGGGGAAGGTGTTCTACCTCATGGCAGAAGTGCTGCGCATGGCCTACCGCCTTAACAAAACGTCCATTCCCGAGCAGGAAGCGATCTCCGCCCTGTTTGTGGAGATGGAACCCCTGTGCATGATGACCCTGCACTACATTCTTCAGGCCTGGAAGGAACCGAAGGAAATAGTGGAGAATGTTCTGGAGATGCTGGCCATACCTGCCTAGCATCGGCTCAGAGCTGGGCAGCACCAGTACTTACGAGAAAAAAGCCCCGTTTGATGATAAACGGGGCTTTTCATTTACATGAACTTGATTAAGCCGGATCTGGAGTCAAAAAACGAATTTTCATCGCGTACACGAGGGGCAGGAACGTTAGGTTCCTGCCCGGCGGAGCCAAAAAACAGAAATGACTTAACCTGTAGTGAAAAGCCCTCCTTTCGGAGGGCTTTTTTTATGCGTAGCAGTACAGATAATTCGCGAACAGACGCTGGCTGACACGGCTGAAACTGTCGAAGTCTGCCGTCAGTTCCAGACCGGGGATGAAGGCCTTGACTACAGGGAACTGCAGGTCCTTGCGTTGCAGCTCCACATAGACCGGACGCCGGTTGTTGGCGATGAGGGTGCGCTCCATGAGTGCCAGATTGCGGATGGGATCTTCCAAGCTGTAGTCGGGCAGGTCTTCATGGCGGCGCACCGGCAGGTCTTTCAGTGCCGGAGCAGACTGAGGGCTTTGCGGGTAGGGGTAGGGTGTCTCCGTCAGGGCGGAAATGACAGCGCGTTTACCGTTAAGCCCTGCGCCTGTTCCGCGGATGACCTCTCCCTTTCTGCTCATGACAAAGGTCTTGTAGCAGGGAATGCCGAACTCGGTGGTGATGTCCTGAAACATCACATGCACGCCGCGTGCTTCGTAATCCGCAAGCAGCAGCTTCACCTTGTCGTCCTCGCTGGAAAGACGGAAACATTCAGCCTTGATGAAAGGCTTGGTGGCTTCTGCATCGCGTTCGATAATTTCGGTCAGCGCGGCAACCTTGGCTTCTTCAATGATGTTGCCGGAGGCGAGCCCCGTGGAGCCTTGTGCCGAAAACAGGGCTATTTCATCGAGATTGCAGAACATGTAGACCATCTGCACAGGAACCATGACCGGCTCGGGGCCGTTTGCGCCTGGCGTGTGTCCCTGCATCCAGTGCAGGGGCTCATCCTGATAGGGCACTTCCAGCGGCACGCTGTTCGGGTCCATGGCGACGATGCCCTTTGTCGTCAGTTCCGACAGGCGGGCAAGCATGACGGGATGCTCACGTGCTGTTTCCAGTACCGCAGAAGGGCCGACCGAGGCGAACGACGAGCCGCGTTCCACCATTTCCATGGAATAGCCTGCACGGGCATCGGCAAGGGAAAGGCCGCGTCCGTAGGATGTGGCCAGACCCTGCAGGGAAAGATTATGCCTGCCGCATTCCACGGAAATGTCGAGGTTCCAGCGGCGCAGAAGGGCAATGGGAGAGAGTGAGGCGATGTGGCGCATTTCCACATCTGCCACAAAGCCGTTTTCCACCAGCCGTTCCAGTGCGAGCATGGCGGTCTGTTCGGGTGCGGGACGATTCCATGGTGTTCCGTAAGGTTCGGCGGCAAGCGATGCGCGCATGTCGGCTACAGTTACAGCCTTCGGGCGTTCTGCATCGGGATAGAGCATGGGCAGGTCAAAGTCTTCCATGGTCTCGGGCAGGGGCAGCATTCTGTGCTCCTGCATGTTGGACTTGAACTTGGCGCTCCATAGTCTGTGCGCATCCCGGTCTTCCTGCATCCACCATTTAAGATAGATGAGCGGCGTGTGGTGGCGCAGTTCCGCCAGCGCGTTATCGGGGAACCGTGCCAGAAATTTGCCGTGGTTGCTGTTCAGCAGGCAGGTTTCCAGAAGCAGCGCAGCCAGTACCGGACGAATGATGCTGCCGTTTTCAACGGCCGCTGCAAGCAGCTTTTCCATGCGGGAAGCATCGAATTCCTTGGTCTGCTCAAGCAGGTACTTGTGCATGAACTCGTCATAGGGGTGGGCTTCCTGATAGGCGAGGGCGTTATCGAAGGAAATGGGGTCTGCCGGATTGCAGGCAACATAGCCGACGGTGCCCTTGGTATCCGTAAGGGTAAAGGTATAGCGCATGGTCTGGCTCTTGGGCATGGAATCTCCGTAACTGTTGGAAAGTGATTTCGGGTTCCTATAGCCCACTCCGGCGGTTGATTCAATCTTCGTTGCAGTCGGTGAATATTCACAACATTATCTGTGTGCGCTGCTTTTTTGTTCCGGTGTGCTGCCGGTTTGCGATTCGGGAAATAAAGAACCTCCGGCATATCGCACGATACATACCGCGCGGTGTGCCGGAGGTGTCCGGGGGCGTGTTGTGAGGAGCCGCGTCCTCAGAAGGTAATTTTGCTCGGCTTGGGACTACTGTCTTCATTGCGCTTTATGACGCTGAAGGCAGTCGAGAATTTTTCTATGATTTTTCTGGTCAGATTAGTGTCGGTTGTATAGGTGCGTTTACTTTCATAAATGCATCCGTTGTTGCAGACAATGACAAGCTGGAAGTTAACCTGATCTTCATTGGAAAAGCCGGCCTGCTTCGGATAGCAGTTCATGTACAGTGTGCTGGATTTGAAGAGATTGTGGTTGGAACGCAGGAAGGTGCGTATAGTTTCTATGTCCGAATCGGATAGGGAGTGATCCGGAGTGTCGTCAGGATACACGACCTGCAGATCAATGCTTATCGAGGAATATGAAATGCTGGGCTGGTTGGCGAAAGTGAAATAGCCATAGATGATCCCCAAAGTGCTGCCTGCTGCAAGCACCGCCAGTAAAACCCACTTCATGCCACACTCCACGCTGAATACGAATTATTATCACTCACTATAGTATACACTACTATAGTACGCTTGCGCCAATGGTTATATGGGGGAAAACCCTCATTTTTCTGGTAGGGTTTTTGTGTTTGCAGGATATAAAAAAGGCCACCCTGAGGCGGGGTGGCCTTTTGAATAACGGGTTGTTCAGGTTTACTGGGCGGAGCCTGCAGCCTTTGCTGCTTCTTCTGCGGCCCTGGTGGCAGCTTCTGCAGCGGCGGCAGCATTCTTTGCTG
The DNA here is from genome assembly GCF_013340285.1 of Desulfovibrio subterraneus. Classification (NCBI taxonomy): domain Bacteria; kingdom Pseudomonadati; phylum Thermodesulfobacteriota; class Desulfovibrionia; order Desulfovibrionales; family Desulfovibrionaceae; genus Desulfovibrio; species Desulfovibrio subterraneus. The sequence goes on from NZ_BLVO01000013.1 coordinate 653,108, forward strand.
CTTCAGCGGCCTTTTCTGCAAGGGCCTTCAGCTCTTCAATATTGGCGGGAGCTGCGGCTTCTGCCTGTTCTTCCTTGGCGGGTTCGGCAGCTACTTCAGCTTCATGAACTGCTTCTTTGGCATCATTCTGATGCTCGGTTTTCATGGTATCCATGTGGCCTTCGGCAGCAGGTGTTTCTGTATGTTCACCGGCCATGGCTTCCATTGCGCGCGCGGGATCAGCTTCCACTTCAGCGAGGATTTCAGCAGGCTTGTCTTCCTTCAGCCATTCAACACGGCCGGTGGAAACGTCATAAATGGCACCGACAACCTGCACTTTGCCGCTCTTGACCAGCTCGCGGGTGCTGGGGCTGACCATGAACAGGTCGTGGATGGACTGCCAAACGTTCTGCTCGATGGCCACGGGGATAACGTCTGCACCGTGCTTGCCGGTGTACTTGATGGACTTTTCAACAGCGGGGGTAATGGGGGCCACCAGACCGGGGATGTTGCGTTCAAGCGCGTGTCCGTGGCCCTCAATGGCGTTGGTAACGGCAGTAACCGCACCGCACTGGGTGTGACCCAGAACCACGAGAAGAGGCGTATTTACATGGGCAAGGCCGTATTCGATGGAACCGGCTTCGTCGCCCTGCACCACGTTGCCTGCAACGCGGATGACGAAGATGTCCATAATGCCTGCATCAAAGATGCGTTCCACGGGAACACGGGAGTCGGAGCAGCCCAGCACGGTTGCAAAAGCATGGTCGCCCTGGCTCTGCGAACCGGCCTGTTCAAGACGGATGGTGTCGGTACGCGGATGCAGCGCTTCACCGTTCACGAAGCGTTCGTTCCCTTCCTTCAGTAACTGAAGGGAGAGAGCGGGGGTGCGCTTATCCTTGGTTTTAACGTCTGATCCGTTGTCGTCGCCCATGGTCACGAAGAACAGGACAGCCAGGAACAGCGCTGCGATAATGATTATGTTCTTTCTGGAAATAGTCGACATGCATAACTCCTCTTGAATCTGTTTCACCTGATACACAATATGGCAACTGTAGCACGAAACCCCGGTCACAACCAGCAGGCCGGGTTATTTTAATGAGCCTCACGTGATATTATTCACAAGAAAAGGGTGGTTAGCAATCACTATTTGCCACGGCATCCCCTTCCTATTCTTCGGAAAAGATCTGTCGATCGGTACCCAGATAGGATTCCACGGCATGGTAGAAGGTTTCCATCAGCCGGGTGCGGTATTTGTCGCGGTGCATGACAGCATAGAAGTGGCGGATGAGCTGCATGTTTCTGAGCGGCACCCTGAAGAGTTCACCATGCTCCAGCTCGCGCTGGATGGCAAAGGGTGACAGGCAGCTCAGTGTGTCCGGGTTCTGCAGCACGCGTTTTATGGAAACCGTGTGGTGCATTTCCATGACAATGCGCAGATCCTTCATGTAGTCACCCATGTAGTAGGTGAAGGTGTCGCGTGAACCGGCACCGGGCTCACGCAGAACCCATTTCTTGTTGAGAAGCTCTTCAATGGAATAGGGGCCTTCCTTGGCAAAGTCGTCGTCGCTGGAAACAACAAACAGTTCGTCCTTGCACAGGCGGATGAATTCCAGATCGGGGCTGTCTATCTCGGTTTCCACAAGCCCTATGTCTATGTCTCCCTGTTCCAGTCCCTCTGCGATGTCGTGAGGATTGGTGAAGACCGTCTTTATGGTGACGTTGGGGTACCTGTCTTCAAACTCGAACATGATCTGCGGCAGAATATAGTCTGCAATGGTGGAAGAGGCGCCTACGACAAGCTCTCCGTTCATGTTGTCGCCTTCGAAGATGCGCAGCACTTCGTTCAAGTTCTGCAAAGCAGGTTCAAGGTTGCGCATGAAGGTACGCCCGTGGGGATTGAGGGCAAGTCTGCGGTTCAGGCGGTCGAAAAGCTGTACGCCAAGATCCTGTTCCAAACCCTTGAGGGCCACGGAAACTGCGGACTGGGTGAGAAAATTCTCTTTGGCCACCTGAGAAATATTCGGGTTTTTCGCTAGGGAGATGAACAACTCCAGCTGGCGAAGATTCATAAAGCCTCCGGCTCGTTTGTCATGAGATTTGGTCGCCCAGTATATAAAACAAATTTATGATGTCGACAACGATTGTTGAGTTTTGTGAATATAATAACGAGGGCGGGACAAAAGCAGGACGCCGTTACGGGCAAGTCGTAACGGCGTCCAGAAAGAAGGGAGGAGTTGTGTCCCTTCAGGAAGGAAGGAAAAGCTAGTTGTGCAGGAAGTAGCTGATGAAGCCCTTGGAGCGCTTTTCAGGAGCTTCGTGCTTGTATTCGTTGTAGAGGAAAGCAATGCCCAGAAGGGCGGTGGCGAATACAACAGAAGCGAAGACAATGCGCTGGCCGAGGTCATAGCTGCCGACTACAAGGTCCTGAACGGTGAAAGTGATGATCATCAGCAGCGGAATCAAAGCAAAAGACATGGTTTTTCTCCAAAGAGTGTATGTTTTTTTCGACGCAGCCTGCTGTGCAGGGGGCACTGCGTCTGAATTTTGAATGCATCAATAGGGCGCAATTATACGCGTCCGGAAGTTGTGCACCGTTGTGATAAGCGTTGCATTGTTCCGGAAGTGTTATTTGACATCACACAGATCACAACAATAGCAATTGTGAAAATATGATCAAGTGCGGTGTCTTCGCAGGTCTTTTGGTGGACGTGCAGGGCAAATAGTCTGTAAAGGCATTTCGTGAAATAAGTCACATTGCGAACATCTCATGCAATGCGTCATCGTTTCACGAACACGTGTCGATAGCCAAGAAGCAGGATATCGAGCGAAGAATTGCAGTACCAATACGGTACTGATGCATGCAGTCATTGCGTGAGATCAAAATACGCATGTTTGCGAAATGCGCAAACGAAAAAAATTCATGTCGGTAAGAAGTAAAATTGATTAACTGACCAGCGTGACATCGGGCTGGGAGGGGAGGAAATAACACCAGCCATCATTATATAACAAAGTTGGGGAGTAAGGGCGTGCAGGCGCCTGAATGCTTGACGCGTTTTCTCCTTGGGTCTAGTTTGGCGCAGCCTGAAAGGGCGGCTTCAGCCCGTTGCTGCTTTGCACTTCCCTGGCTTTTTCCTCAGTTCGGCCGTGTGTCCGGAGTGAGAAAAATGCTTCTCAGGTTTAACTTTGCACTAATCCGCTAAATATAACGGGGGCATTATGTCCATTGATGATGAAATTCTGGATATGCGCGACGATCTGGCCGATGCCGTCATAGAAGCACTTCTTGAATCCGGCTATCGGGATCTCAAGGCGGAAGGCTATGAAGACTTTCCCGCGCCTGACCCAGTCGGCGGACATATTCCGGACATCACGGCCAAGAACAAGAAGGGTATTACCTTCATCTTTGAAGTAATCACCAAGGAATTCTTCGCCGAGCAGGAAGTGGCCGACAGAATGAAGGCCTTTGCCGAGTTCGGAAACGAGAAGGAAGCCCAGTTCGTGGTTATCGTTCCCGAAGGTGAAGAAGGCTTTGCCAGTGCCTTTATTGAAGATCTGGAAATTCCCGAAGACAGCGTGGAGATCTGGGAAGCCTAGATTCCCCGTGATCTCCTTTTCGTCTTTTCACGATGGCGGGTCTTGCGACGCGCCATTTTCCTTCGTTGTTTTGCAGGAGTCTCAGGTACATGCCTACGAGTATTGGGATTAACGGATTCGGGCGCATAGGGCGCTACATGGCTCGTCTGCTGGGGGAACAACCTGCTGCCGGAAACGGCGGGGATGAGTCTTTGCGTTCGGATGAATCCTTGCGTCTGGCGGTAGTGAACGACATCATGTCTCTGGAAGAGGCCCGCCATCTGCTCCGTTACGATTCCATACATCGCCGCTTTGACGGCGTTATGCCGCACGATGAGGGATTCCTGCTGGCTGGCAAACCTGTCCGCTATACCACCGTGCAGCCTGCGGGGTGGAACTGGGATGGCGTGGATATTCTCGTGGAATCCGCAGGGCCTTTTGCGGACAGGGCCAGCAACGAACGGCATCTTGCCGCCGGTGCGAGGCGCGTGGTGGTTGCCTGTCCGGCACCTGAGGCGGATGTAACCATCATTCCCGGGGTAAACGACAACGAGCTTCTGCCGGAGCACAGAATAATCTCCTGTGCTTCCTGCACCACCAACTGTCTGGCGTTGCCCGCGCAGCACATTCTGCGCGAGTTCGGTATTCGCAGCGGGCATATGACGACCATTCATCCCTACACGCTGCGCCAGCGTCTTCTGGATGGTTCGCACTCAGACCTGCGCCGCGCCCGTGCCTGCGGCATGAACATGCTGCCCACGCCGGTCGGTGCCGCCTGTACTGTGGCCAAGGTGCTGCCCGGGCTGGAAGGAAAGCTGCACGGTCTTGCCTTCCGTGTGCCCACGGCCAGCGTTTCGCTGATCGATCTGGTCTGTGAACTGGAACGCCCCGCAACGGTGGCACAGGTGAACGACCTGCTGCGAAGCCATGCGGATGAGCATATGGGATATAGCGAAGAGCCGCTCGTTTCAGCCGACTACACGGGCTGTACCTACGGCAGTGTGGTGGACGGGGCGCTTACTTCCGTCATGGACGGCAGCATGCTGCGTATTGTGGTGTGGTATGATAACGAGGCGAGCTTTACCAACCAGCTGTTGCGGCTGGTGCGTTCAGTCCGCCGTGTTGCCGGATTGTAGATTTTCCTGAACGGGGCCCGATCAGGCCCCGGTTCCTTTTCTGATAGCGTGAAGAAAGCGCGATCGCAGCGCATCGCCCATCAAAGCCTTTTTGACCGGCGACAGCTTCAGAAAGCCCCCCACCAGCCCCCGCATGAATTCCTGCGTACGGCTGTTGGGATTGTCGAAAATGAGATTCTGGAAGGTGCCGCGCTCCAGACATTGCAGAATAACGCGCTCGAAAGTGTCTTCCGGATGGAACACCTTGCGGGCGCGTTTTTTCAATTGCAGCGCCCCCTGCTTGCAGCGCAGGGCGCATACGCCGCAGCCAAGGCAGATGGAATCGTCTATCTCTGCGGTACGCCGTTTCTTGGGTTTGCCGCTTGCGCCGGTTTCTCCGGTCAGTTCTTCGCGTATATGGATGGCGTCTATGGGGCAGGCCTTGGCGCACAGTCCGCAGCCGTTGCAGGTCTGCGTGTCGCACTCGGCTATGAAGCTGGATGAGACCAGCACCCCGGCGTAGCCGGATTCCTTGATGCCGTGCATGAGATTGCAGCAGCAGCCGCAGCAGTGGCAGATGAAACCGGCTCCCTGCCGGACGTTATCCGTGGACAGGGTGAAGCCCATGTCGCGGGAGCGGGCCAGAATGTCGAGCATCTCTGCCCTGTCTATCCGGCGGGCAAAGTTGTTGCGGATGAGAAAGTCGGCACCGGACCCCATGGAGGTGCAGGTCTCCAGCGTCACGTCGCATTGCTGAGTGCCCAGATGGTGCTTTTCATGGCGGCAGGAGCATAGGCCCACGGCAAAGACGGTGTTTTCCGCAATCAGGGTAGAGGCCTTTTCGTAGTCCAGAATCTCCACATGGTCCACGTCCGCAACGGTTTCCTCATGAGGCAGCGCCCGCATGACCGAGATGATCTGCCCGTCGCCGAAGTTGGCTTCCATAAAACTCTTGTCACCGAACATGTAGCGCTGGAAAAGCTCTGCCCATTGTACGGGTTTGAGGTCGCCTTTGGTGCGCATCATGGTGAATTCGAAAAAGCCGATGACGAAGGGGCTGATCATGTAAAGGTACTGATCTTTTTCCCATATGTCGCAGACCAGCCCTTTGCCGCACAAAGCCTCTAGCTTCGGGCGCAGCGTTGCGGCGGGGTGTCCGGTTACGGCTGCTACCCGCTCCAGCGTTGAAGGACGGTAGGGCATTCTGACGATGAGCTCTGCTTCTTCGGGTGAGTAGAGGCTGGTCAGCAGTTCGCGGAAGGCGGGAGTCCATGGGGTGCGCACGGAGGTGTTGTCTATCTTGTCCCCGAGCTGGCGGTAGATGTCTTTGGCTACGATGTGTCCCATGTTCTGTTCTGCCTCCTGTGCAAAAAAAGGCCGGGTTACCCGGCCTTTTTCGTGATTTCGAAATGCGGGGCTACAGGCCCAGCTGGTACGTGACAGCGAGTAGCTGTGCTGCGGCACCGATGATGGCGAGAGGTACCGCAATGGTCATGGAAACCTTGTGGCGCAGAGGCGTTTCGCTGCGCATTACGCGAATCCAGAAGGCGGCGGCAGCCAGCGGCATGACGGCGGCGGTGAGCCAGCACCACATGGTGAGGTTGTCTGTGGCGGGCGTACCCAGCACCGGCTGCAGCATGAAGAACAGCCATGCTGCCGGTGCAAGCTGCATCAGGGTGGGCATGAGAGCCCACTTGGCAGCGGAAGGGACGGCAAACTTGTAGTAGTCGCGGCCGAAGTCGTCACGGTTGCGGCGCAGTATCAGGTAGCACTGAGTCAGCATGCCCGAGGCGCCGAATCCTCCGAGAAGGCTCTGAATGAAAACAGGCCACGTGGGGGAGGAAGGAGATATGGTGTATATGGCAGCAAAAATTTCCATGGTTCCTGCGCCTGCGGGAATGACATGGCCTTCACGCAGCATGCTGCCTGCAAGACCGTAGCAGAGGAACAGGGCAAACAGCATGGAGATGGCGGCAAAAAGGCCGATGAGCATATGCAGGCTTTTGCTCTGACGCATGCTTTTCCACAGCAGGGTGTAGGCCATGAGCAGCGCAAAGGAGAAGGTTACGGCACCGAGGCTGGCCATGAGGGGCAGTCTGAATGGCCCCTGAAACAGTTCCGGGTTCTGTATGGTAAGATGCACCGCACCGGCGGCAATGGCGGTGAAGAAGAGGCAGCCGAGGGTGGTAGCCATGGTGGCTATCTGCTTGGCAAGCTTGTCGTGAAAGGTCTTCTTGTGCAGGACGGCAAGCTGCTGGTTGACAACGGCGATAGCCGGACTTGCCGCAATGGCAAGCAGTACCAGTCCGATGCAGCTCGCAACGATGGCTGTTACAGCCTGTGCCGGAGAGATGAGCATAGGGGTCATGCTGCTGAGGCTCCTTTGATGCTATTGGAGACGGAACGGGCGGGGCGGGTGCGGCCCTCTGGTGCGGATAGCGCGGCGTCTGCGCTTGCCGGACCGTTCTGTCGGCAACGGTCTTGTGCCTGAAAAATGCCATATGTGCAAGGCTGGCATGCAGACTGCAACAGGAAACAGCAATACTAACGCGCATTGTTCCTTGAAAAAAATCCCTGTCTCGCCTATGGATGAAAGGCATGGTGTAACTGGCGGGTATTGTGCGTTCGAAAGTTGTTTCGGGCACACCAGCTCTTTCCAGCAGAGGCGGACATCGCCTTTTTTCCTGCTTGCAGGCAAAAGATGCAGACATTGCCGGAGGCAAAGTATGGCTTTTCGTGTCGACCGGATGGTTGGTTGTATTCTGATTGCAATGTGCGCGGCATGCGCTCCCCAGCAGGGAGAGCAGAGCAGAGCGGCCAGCGACGAGTGGCGGCTGCAGAATATTGAAGCGCGTTTTCTGGAGTTTCAGGAAAGCCAGAAGGAGCGCGAGGCACAGTTGCAGACCAGGGTGCAGGATCTTGACGGCCAGCTTTCCGCAGTGCGGCAGGAACTGAACGATACCAAGACCAAGGCCGGTGAATTGCAGGCGGAAACGGCTGCTTTGAAGGAAGCTCTGCGTGCCCGTCTGGTGGCAGCGGGAGAGGCGCCTCTTGCCGATGTTCCCAAGGCCGCTCCCAAGCCGGTTCCGGCTGCCAGTGCAACGGCCAAAGCTGCACCGGAAAAAATGACTGCGTCAGCGAAGAAGGCCGCACCACAAAAGAAGGTGGCGGAAAAGGCGGCTCCAAAGGCTGCCGAACCTGAAGCCAAAGCTCCTGCTCCAGCCCCTGCTCCGGTCCCGGCCTCTGCTCCGGCCATGGCAGCCGCACCTGCTGCGGAAAAGCCTTCCGCTGCTGAAACTGTCGTGGTTGGCGATGCTTCCGGCGGTCCCGAAAAATTATATGAAGAGGGAGTCACCCTCGTTCGTGCCGGTGATGTGGAAAAAGGCCGCAAGCTGCTCGACCAGTTCATCGGCGATAATCCCAACCATACTCTCGTCCCCAATGCCCTGTATTGGATGGGCGAGACCTACTATCACGAAAAGCGCTATGCGCAGGCCGTTCTTACCTTCAAAGAGGTTGTGCGCAGGTTCCCCAAGCATGACAAGGCTGCGGCTTCCATGCTGAAGACGGGCTTCTCCTACGAAAAGCTTGGGGACAAGAGCAACGCGCGCTTCTACCTGCAGACCTTGGTTGAGGACTATCCTTCTTCTTCGCCTGCGGAAATGGCCCGCAAGCGTCTCGCCTCCTTGTAAGGCCGCAGGATTCTCATGCAGCGCACTGATGTTTCCGCTGCGTTCAGTCTTGGCGGAATGAACGACGCGCAACGAACCGAATTCTGGGCATCGCTCGCATTGCGGCATACTTCGCGTCTCGGACCGCGGACGTGGAAGAAGCTGCTGGAAGTCTATCCCTCTCCCTATTCCGCCGTGCTGGATGTGGCCAACTGGGTGGAACGTGCCGGTGTGTCTGCCCGCATGGTTTCGGAGTATCGTTCCGAACGCTGGCGCGGACCCGCACGGGAGGAGTGGAATGCCGCAGGCAAGGCCGGTTGGCGTATCCTGTTATGGACTGACCCGCGTTATCCCAACCGGCTCAAGGAAATTACCGACCCCCCCATTTTTCTCTATTACATGGGCGATGCGGGCCTGCTTGCCAATCCCGGCGTGGGCGTTGTCGGTTCCCGCCTGTGTTCGCGTGACGGCATTGCCACAACGCGGGATCTGTGCCGCCGCCTTTCCGCCTCGGGCGTGACGACTGTTTCCGGCCTTGCGCGGGGCATAGACAGCGAGGCGCACAAGGCGGCGCTGGAAAGCTGGGGCAGCACCATCGCCGTGCTCGGCACCGGACCGGACTGCATCTATCCGCCGGAAAACGCGGACCTGCATGCCCGCATCTGCGATGACGGGCTGGTTCTTTCCGAATTTCCCCCCGGTACCATGCCCGAAGCCAGAAATTTTCCCATGCGCAACAGAATCATCAGCGGGCTCTCACTCGGAGTGCTGGTGGTGGAAGCGGCCAAGCGCAGCGGCAGCCTTATCACCGCACGCCACGCCCTGGACCAGGGGCGCGAGGTGTTTGCGGTACCCGGCAGGGTGCAGGCGCGAACCTCTTCCGGATGTCACGATCTCATCAGGCAAGGGGCGAAAGCCGTGTTTGCCTGCGACGATGTGCTGGTAGAGATTGCACCGCTCATCGGCATCAATGCGGACGAATGGAAAACCCCCGAAGAGGTGGCTCCCCGACAGAGACGTGTTACACCTCCCAGTCCCGCCGCCAGAACATTCACAGGGCGGCACGCTGCGGAGCAGGATGAGTCAGGCGCAACCGTTCTGCAAGGGCGAAATGCCGCCGCAGGAAGGGGGGCACCCAAACGCACGACTGCGGCTGGCATGGGCGTTGGCATGGGCTGGAGTGCGGATGATGAAGACTGTGAGCATATGGATGCTGCCGTCAGGTCAGCCGGCTGCCACCGCGTGCCTGCGGATGTCGCATCAATGAGTTTGACCGATGACATGACGCCCGATGAGCTTGAACTTTTCAAGGCGCTTTCCGGCCGCGAAACCATGCACATAGACGACCTGTGCCGCGCGCTGGACTGGCAGGCTTCCAAAGCCAGTGCCGTGCTGCTCATGCTGGAAGTGCAGGGGGCAGTGCGCCAGTTGCCAGGCATGCACTACAGCGCTATCGTGTAGCATGCTGTGATCAGGGTTTTGGTAACGCGAATTTTGACGATATGAGAATATGCAGAAAATACCCGTAAAATTGGCAGCTCCGGGCATGAAACTCGCCAAAGCTGTGGTGCGCGAAGACGGCATTACACTGGTGGGCGAAGGCGTGGAGTTGTCTGAGTCTCTTATAGCCCGTTTTGAACAGTCGGGCATCAGCACCATTACCGTGAAGGGCAATCCCGTCCGGATGGACGGCCTGCCCGGAAGCACGGATTATGACAAGCGTGCAGAACGCATCAATCATCTTTTTCGCAAGCATACCGACAATACCTTCATGATGACCTTGAAGAAGGTGCTGTCTCAGTACTTTCGTCTCAAGGCGGCTGCAATTGCTGCAGCCGCTGCCGAAGCTGCGGCTGCCGAAGCCGCTGAAGCCGCAGCTGCAGCGGCAGCGGAAGAGGCGGAAGCGAACGGTGCTGCACCCGCTGATGGTGCCGCGGATGCAGGCATGAAGAAAAACGGGGCGCAGCAGGGTAAAAACGGTATAGGATCGTTGCTCTCCAGGAAGGTGAAGGCATGATGCAGGACATGCGAACCGAGTACAAGGGCAGGGTGCTGGCGGTGAAGAACCTGCCCACGCTGCCCAAGGTGCTGGAAGAGGTTACCCGCCTCATGGAGGACCCCAGCACCTCCACGGAGCAGATAGCCAAGGTTATCACGTTCGATCAGGTGCTGTCCGCCAAGGTGCTCAAGATGGTCAACTCGCCCATCTATGGTTTTCCGGGGCGTATCAGTTCCATTCAGCATGCGCTGGTTCTGCTGGGGTTCAACGTCATCCGCGGGCTTATTATTTCAACTTCCGTTTTTGACGACATGAACAAGGCCATGGTGGGCCTCTGGGAACACAGCGTGGGTTGTGCTCTTGCCTCCGGCGAAGTGGCCAAGACCCTCGGGCTGAAAGATCCTGAAGAATACGCCGTTGCAGGGTTGCTGCACGATCTGGGCAAGGTGGTCGCTGCGGTGCAGTTGCCGGAGATCAAGCCGGAGCTGGAAAAGCTGGTTGCCACGCAGGACATCACCTTTCTTCAGGCGGAAAAGCAACTGCTCGGTTTCGGGCATGACCGTGTAAATGCGTGGCTGGCTTTGCACTGGAACCTGCCGCCGAACATTTCCGAGGCTATCTCGTACCACCACAAGCCGTTGAGTGCGCAGCTGTATACCAAGTATGCCTGCGTGGTGCATATCGGCAATTTTCTGACCCGCGTGTTTGAATATGGCAACGGAGGCGATAACAACGTACCCGTGCTGGAACCCCGTGCCATGAAATTGCTCGGCATTAACCAGCGTATGCTGGAATCTCTGCTGGATAAGCTTTCTGACGCCTTTCTCGAAGTCTCTGACCTCGGATTCAACTAGGACGGTTTACCCTCCATATGCACCCGACCATGACGGAAAACGGCCCCATTCAGGCTTTTCTCATCTCTTCGGATACCTGCTTCGTACGTCAGGTTCAGAATATCTGGCCCGAACAGGAAATGCAGTGGTCAGTATTTTCGTGCGCAGGAGCGGTTGTGGAGCAGCTGCTCACTGATCCGCCTGCTCTGCTCGTGTCGGATTCCGTTCTGTCGGATATGACGGGCGAGGCGCTGGTTTCGCTGGTGAAGAGCGAAAATGTGTACAGACAGGTACCTACCGTGCTGTGCATGCCCCGCAAGGACTTGTACGGCGATATCGACTGGTCTCGGCTGGAGGCGGACGACATAGTTTTTACCCCGTTCGAGGATCAGGAATTCAAAGCCCGCGTGGAGCTGACCCTGAACCGCATGTCCCGTTCACTGGACGCCAATCCCCTGACCCGTCTGCCCGGGAACACCACCATTATCCAGTTTATCAAGGAACATATTGAAAAGAAGCGTGACTTCGCACTGGGGTATGCCGATCTTGATAACTTCAAGGCGTTCAACGACAAATACGGATTCTTCCGTGGTGACGAGGCGCTGATGATGGCAGCGCGGGTTATTGTGAATACCGTCAGGTCTTTTCATGGTCCCCTGTCCTTTGTTGGGCATGTGGGGGGCGATGATTTTGTCTTTGCTCTGCCGCTGGAGACGGTGGAAGCCGCCTGCAAGCGGCTGGTGGCCTCTTTCGATTCCATTGTGCCGAGTTTTTATGATGCGGCCGACAGGGAGCGGGGCAGCATCGTTTCCAAAGACAGGCGCGGGCAGACCCAGACCTTTCCGCTCATGGCCATTTCCATCGCAGTGGTATGCAATCGCAACGGCAGCCTCAAGCATTATGCAGAGGCTTCTGCCATTGCCATGCAGTTGAAGAAAAAGGCAAAGGAAGATCCGGGGAGCGTCTATGTCATCGATCAAAGGCAGGCGTAAGGGGCGCGCGGGGGACGACGACTTTCCCGGTCGCATCGCTTCATCCCGCTCGGCATCTTCCCGTACGGCGCAAGCTGATTTCTCCGGGCTTCCGGCACTGCCGGACATGGCGGAGATGTATATCGGGCATCTGGCCGTGGAAAAGGGCTATTCCGATGCCACGGTGGAAGCATATGCCCGTGACCTGCATCAGTTCGAGTCTTACCTGCAGCAGCACGGCGGCACGCTGGATGCGCCGCAGGATGTAACCCGCCATATGGTACAGGGCTTTCTTGCCGATCTGCACAGGCTGCGGATGAACAAGACGTCCATGGGACGCAAACTTTCCGCATTGCGCGGGCTGTTTCGCTATCTTGCGAAGAAGAAGTTCATAACCGTCATTCCCACGGACGGCCTGCGTAATCCCAAGACAGATACACGGCATCCCAGGGCCCTGAACGTGGACCAGACTTTTGCCGTGCTTGATGAGCGCAAGCAGCAGACTGCCGAATCCACCCGTCACAGAGGCCATGCGCGTGAACAGCTCACCCGCGACCTTGCTCTTGCCGAATTGCTCTATGGCTCGGGGCTGCGTATTTCGGAAGCTCTTGATCTGGATATTGCCGACATTGACCCTGCATCCGGCGTGGTGAGGGTAATGGGCAAAGGCAGCAAGGAACGCATGGTTCCTCTGTCCGATACGGCAAAGACCGCACTGCAGGCATGGCTGCGGCAGCGCGAGGCCCTTGATGCCTCCGGCCGTGAACCGGCCCTTTTTCTCGGAGCCCGTGGCGGCAGGCTCAACCGCAGGCAGGCGGCCCGCATCATCGAAGATTTGTGCAAACGCGTTGGCCTGCCGCAGGCGGTATCTCCCCACGGGTTGCGGCATTCGTTTGCAACCCATCTGCTTGAGGCAGGGGCAGACATGCGCAGTGTGCAGGAACTTTTAGGGCATGCGCGTCTGACCACGACCCAGCGGTACACCCATCTCAATCTCGCCCGTCTTGTGGAAGTGTATGACAAGGCGCATCCCAAGGCGGCCAGATCCGGTGAAAAGAAAAAGCCCTGATGTGAATCAGGGCTTTCAATTTAGTGAAAAGACATTTTGAATTATTTCGCCTCCGGCGGGCAGGGGGATAATCCCCCTGCACCCGATGTAAGCGATACAATCTATTTTTTGACTTCAGCCCCGGCTTTATGAAGCCTGTTTTTCGAGAAACTGGGGTTGGCATCAATTTGAATTTCTGACGTGAGCCAGTTCATTATATGTGAACCGACGGAATGTACTCTATGGAATGGGCGATTCTTCCAGCCCGACCTTGCAGACGTCGTCCAGCATCCGCAGCGTTTCATAGAGCTTCACCCATCCTGCGTCTTCACGTCCTACAAGCCTGAACTTGTAAGTGGTGACAGATGAGCAGGCATCCACTTCAAATCCTACGGTATGCGACGTGAAATCCTTGCTTTCTTCAATAATCTTGAGGATTTCATTGTGCATCTGCACGTTCTTCCTGAATACCACAGTGAGAATCACCAGCATGTTTTTCGGGGGCATGCGCTTCATGAAGGTGGGCAGCAGAAAGAGTACGGCAGAGATGATGGCCGTGGCCATGATGGCGGGGAGAAAAAGCCCGGCACCAACGGCAAGGCCGATGCCTGTGACAAGCCAGAGACTGGCCGCTGTGGTGAGGCCTCTGACACTGCCCTTGCCCTTGATGATAGCACCGCCACCCACAAAGCCGATGCTGGCAATGGCGTAAGAAGCTATTCTGCCGGGGTCGAGGCGCACAACAGCCTGCGAGTCGAGGTGTCTGAACAGTTCCTCCATGTACAGCGAAAGCTGCATCATGAGGCAGGCGCCTATGGCGACCAGAATGTTGGTTCGAAAACCGGCTGCCTGTCCGCGACGTTCGCGTTCATATCCTATGCACCCGCCCAGAAGGCCTGCGAGAAGCAGGCTGCCCAGGTGTTCCAGATGAATGTGATTTCCCAATGATTCCAGCATATGACTCTCCTGAATATAACCGCTGTAACACGATTGTCACATTGGCAGGAAATGTCAACCGCTTCGTGAAGCCGATATGCTGAAATTCTGGGCTATTATCGATGAATGTCCTTACGCGTGTTTGAAGAACATCTCATACAGGGTGAGCAATATCTCCACTACAATGAGCAGCGTGATGTACCATTCCACTCTGTACGAACTGAGATAGTCCAGAATATCAGTGTTATAGCGGACCGTATCCGTAATGACGCGCAGTCTGCCTTCCAGCACACGCTGACGTTCGTTTATCTCGTATTCAGCGTTCATGAGGGCAAAGAGTTTTTCCAGTTCGGGCATATCCCACAACTGTTCTGGCTTTTCGTCCACCATGATGCGACTGACCATGGCGGCCTGAATGGCGAGAGAATCTCCCAGCGTCTTTATGAGCTTTTTGCGGCCGCCCGGTATCTTGCCCCGGCGCATATTGTCTGCGATGGGTTCTATGGTGGCCAGCATTTCGAGAATCATGTTCTCGTAGCGGCTGAGGACCACGCTTTTTGAAAGCACGTCGGCGATGATGAAAAGCTGATCCTGCGTGGGGGTCTGTATGCGTATTTTCCCATTATACACGGATATGGGCATCTCGCCCGCGACAATCTCGGCGTGTTCGGTGTCTGATACACCGCTTAACATATCGGAGTGCGTGGCTACTTCGGTTCGGATGGCTTCTATGGCATCATCCTGCACACCGAAATAGACTAACGCTCCATATTTGTAGGCCATGACGAAATTGCCGTTCCCCATGTCCCGCATGGCTGCGGAGTGGGAGAGCCGCGTGAAGTTCAGGGTTTTCAGGTTGATGCTTTTGGCAAGGCATTCGGCAACGATGCGCATGTGAATCCCGCTTTGTGATTGAGGTTGGCAGCGCAGTAGGGCGGACACCTGCCCTGAAGACAGGTGTCCATGATGGAAATGTAAGTGGTGGCGGCAGGTTGTGGCAAGCAGTTTCAGCAGGTGGCCGATTCTTTTAAACCAAGTGCCTCGCCAAGCGCCGCTTCCACATGCAGGCGGGTGGTGTCTAGCAGGGGGAGGGGAGAGCATGTGTCATCCACCAGCAGGCAGATTTCCGTGCAGCCCAGAATGACGGCCTGTGCTCCCTGCTGTTCCATGCCCTTGATGATGTGCGCATACTTGTCGCGTGATACCGCACAGATTTTGCCGCAGCACAGTTCGTCAAAAATGACCTTGTGCACAAGGGCGCGGTCTGCGGTATCCGGAACAATCACATTCAGGCCGTGTCTGGCCTCCAGCCTGCCGCGGTAGAAATCCTGCTCCATGGTAAAGGCGGTTCCCAGCAGGCCGACAGTTTCAATGCCTTTGGTCTTGGCAAACGCGGCCGTGGCATCGGCTATGTGCAGCACCGGAATATCCGCTTCAGCCTCTATGCGCTCCGCGAACTTGTGCATGGTGTTGGTGGCAATGATCATGAAGTCGGCACCGCCCTGACGCACGGACCGTGCTCCGGCGACAAGGTGTTCCGCCACGGTTTCCCAGTCCCCCTTGGCCATGGCTGCCTCAACGGGGTGAAAATTCACACTGTGCATGACAATGCGGGCGCTGTGCAGGCCGCCGAGACGTTCGCGCACTCCCTCGTTCAGCCATTTGTAATACAACTGGGTCGATTCCCAGCTCATGCCGCCTAATATGCCTATGGTTTTCATGGTGTCCTCCTGTAGCAGCGCAGTACAGCATATCAGCTGTATGGTTGGCAGGTACAGTATGATGCAAAATGGACCCGGACAGCAGGGTACAGCCGGTTTGAAGGACGTATCAGGCCGTAGATGAACAGGTTGTGGTCAGGTTGCGGGGCATGGGCTTTCAGTACAGCCATCATCTCTGCCGGACTACAGGGGGGTGAGGGGGATAAGGTTGCCGTCGTTGTCAAATTCCATGGGAGTTGCCTGCCCGATCTGTCCAATCTGTCCGGTCTGTCGGGTTTGTCCGGTCCGGCGGGCCGAAGCAGGCAGGCCGGCAAGCAGGGCGGGGGATACATGCATGGTTTCCAGATGCAGAGTGTCGGCAATGCGCACTATACGTACCGTCTCCGGCTGCCAGTCGCCCAGAGAGTGCAGGGCAGCCTGCAGCGACTGCCTGTCTGTGGGAAAATGGATGGGAATGGCCGCCTTTTCGGGGCTGATGCCTGTAAGGGCATTGGTCACTGTCTTGGCGTAATCCATGGCATGTACCAGCCGGTCTGTGGTGAAGTCCGCAAAGCCTATGCCCAGCGCGTTGCCCTCTGATTCCGGCGTAAGGTCGCGCACGAAGATGCGGCTGACGCTGGGGCTGGACATGAAATCGCCCAGAATGTCCCGGTTTCTGCCTGTCACGTTCACGTCCATGCCGGTGCCTGAGATGTTTTTGCCTATGCGGTCCACAATGAGCAGGTCTATGACGGAAAAGGGCAGTTTGGGCGACAGCTCCTTGCACAGGGTGAGCAGTTTTTCTTCTTCCTGTTCAATCTGCTGCGGGGCAATGGCTGCAATGGTGTGCAGCTTGCCGTGGGCGTTTTCCACCAGCCCGAGCCCGAAAAGAACGGGGGCCGTGGCAAGGGCCAGACGACCTGCCTGCCGGATGACATGGGCGAACCCGTGGCGCACTGCCAGCTTGTGATACAGAGCCGCGCCTGTGTGCTTACCAAGGCCTATGCAGGCCATTTTGAAGAGGCCGCTTTCGATGGGGGCCTTGAATTTGGTGTGCGACTTCACCCTGTTGGCAATGATGATGTGGTCTGCCTGCATGGCAAGGGCGTCCATGAAGACGGGAATACCGTCTTCGGTTTCCCCGAGCTGCACAACCTGCATGGAGGAACGTATGGGGGCACCAGCTGTTTCTTCCGTAATGCCCAGCGAGGCAAGCACCTGCACCTGTCCTTCTGCCGTGGCGCCGCCGTGGCTGCCCATGGAAGGCACGATGAACGGCTCCAGCCCCATGGCGCGGCAGACCGTAACAAGGGCGGCGGTAACCTCTGCAATGCGATCAATGCCCCGGCTGCCGGCAGTAATGGCAACGGTCTGCCCCGGCCTGACGGTGCGCAGCATGCCTGCGTTGCGCAACTGCTCCACGGCATTGCTGACCGCCTTTTCGACATCCCCGACCTGCGTGGCATCAAATTCCTGCCGCACGGGGGCAAGCATGGGCCAGCGGGGTATTTCCGGCGTCCACATGGTGTGCTACTCCGGTGAGAGCAGTTCAAGGTTGAAAGCGGGGTCAAGCTTGCGGACCATGCCGGAATCCACGATTTCCAGAATGACCACTTCGGCGATCTTCCACACATCAATGCCCTGACGGATGCACCCTGTCAGCGTGTCATCGCCTCTGCCCAGTGTCGTGTGCATGTGCAGTTTGGGTTTGCCTGCCGAATCGGCAAAAAGGGTACCCAGAGCGGCCGCTTCATGTGCGGCATTGAATAGTTTGGTCATGGGGGTGATGATTTCGGCATCGCTGTCTTCCGGTCCCACAACCAGCGTGCCTGAGCCTATGCCGCCCACCAGCGCCACCAGCCCGCCGCGTATGGCGTTTTCTCCGGCAAACTGTTCGATGCAGTCGGGCAGTCTGTCGCCGTCTTCAAGCCGCAGGACAAACACCCGTCCCATGGAACCCTGTGCTGCTTTCATTATGACAATCCTCTGCTGATGTTCGTTATTGTATTGAAACGGATAGCGTATTCAAGGCCTGCGGGCAATGGAGATTGCCTTTCCTTGCGCGTTATCCTATGCCCGAGGAGGAGGCAGCATGAAGCGAAAGCATGAAAAGTCCGATGTCCGCAGGGAACAGATAGCCGAGGCGGTTCTGGACATACTGTGCGTTGAGGGCATGGGCGGGCTCACGGCGACCAAGGTGGCCAAGGCTGTGGGGCTGGTGCCCTCGGCCCTGTATCGTCATTATTCCGGCAAGCTGGAGATGCTTGAAGCCGGAGTGGAACTGCTTGGCGAGCGGGTTGGTACTCGTCTGGAACAGTGCGCGGCGGGTGATGATGATCCCCTTGCGGCGCTGCGGCGGATGCTGGATGCGCTCACCGGCATGCTGCACGAGATGCAGGTGGTGCCCCGTGTGCTTTTTTCTGATGAAACCATGACGGGCCATGCGGAATATAAGGGGGTTATCTTCAAGCTGCAGCAGCGCGTTCTCGGAACAGCCCTGCGCCATATTGCAACTGCCCAGCGTCTGGGTATGGTCCGCAACGATATTCCACCGGACAGGCTTGCCATAGCCTACATAGGCATGTTTGTGCCTCTGGCAGTGCTCTACCATTCCACTGGCGGCGGCATTGACCTGCAGTCACATCTGGACGCCAACTGGCAATTCTTTCTCGACGGTGCTGCTCCTGAACGGGCGGGAGAGCGTTAACCCGCAAGGTGCGCAACACGTTGTTCCGCTGATTAGAACCGGCACGCCATACAATAAAAGCCGGAGCACATGCAGTGCTCCGGCTTTTTCATTCAATACAGATCGTTTTAGCCGCGGTTAGGCCTTGGCGCTGGCCGCGTCGAATTCCGTGGCGAGCGAGGTCATCAGTTCCTTCACGGACATGATGCGGTCTATGCGGTGCACGTTGGAACCGGAGAAGGCAAAGCCGCGGTCAAGGTTGCCCTTTTTGGCATTGAGCAGTGCAGAGGCAATGCAGTAGGGGCTTTCTTCCTTCTTGCAGTTGTGAATGCATTCAAAAATGCATTTGAAGGGCTTTTTGAGACCGGCGCGGGCGTCTTCCACAAACTTGCCGATGATGGCGCGTCCGGGCATGCCCACGGGGCTCTGGATGATGGTTACGTCTTCTTCCTTGGCGTCGATGTACGACTGCTTGAAGCGGTCGTCGGCATCGCACTCGTGGGTGGCCACAAAGCGGGTACCCATCTGTACGCCGGAAGCGCCCATGTCGAGGAACTTCTTGATGTCTTCGCCGGTGTATACGCCGCCTGCGGCGATAACCGGAATCTTCTTGCCGTGCTTTTCCTCGAAAACCTTAACTGCTTCTACAACCTGAGGAATAACCACTTCCAGCGAGTGGGCAGGATCATCAATCTCTTCGCGGCTGAAACCGAGATGGCCACCGGCCTTGGGGCCTTCTACGACAAAGGCGTCCGGCAGGTAGTCGAACTTGGAGAGCCACTTCTTGCAGAGAATGGTGGCAGCGCGTGCAGAGGAGACAATGGGAACGAGCTTGGTGTGCGCCTGTTCCTTTTTGTCCTCGTAGTATTCCTTGAGGTACTTGGGCATATCCAGCGGCAGGCCTGCGCCGGAGAAGATGACATCCACCTTTTCTTCGATGGAGGTTTTTACGAGATCGGCGAAGTTGGTCAGGGCGACCATGATGTTCACGCCGAGAACGCCATCGCTCAGTTCACGGGCCTTGCGGATTTCCTTGCGCATGGCGCGGATATTCGCTTCGTGGGGATTTTTGCCCACATCAGGCTCGCTCATGCCGATCATGGCGCCGGCGATGACGCCTATGCCACCCTCATTGGCAACGGCGCTAGCAAGGCCGGACAGGGAGATACCCACGCCCATGCCTCCTTGCACAATGGGAATACGGGCGACAATGTCGCCTATCTTCAAAGACGGAAATGACATGATTCAGTCCTCCAAATTGCGGTGCTTCACGCCGCATTGGTAATGAAATGTCGTGTCAGTTAAACACGACAGGGGAGTAGTGTGCTCCGGACAACGGACGCAACTCTCCCTAAGGTCCCTCACGGGCGGTTCTTACACAGAACAGCAATTAGCGCAAGGGCACCAATCGCAGTGTCTGCCCCGATTGGGACGATAACTGGGGACTGTTTCCATATGGCGGAACAGAAATTCCATGAGAAGCGGAATTTGTTCATTGATGACGGTCTCGCGCATATCGTCTTCCGTGCTGGTGCCGAGCAGCAGCACTTCTTTCCCGTTGCTGCGCAGTTCCACCCATCCGGCATCGCCCACAGGCAGCGGTGCACCCTGCCGCACGCCTCTCGGGTAGATGTAGAGATAGGCCGGAAGCTGCACGCTGGGCAGCTTCTGCGCGAGCAGGGCAAGCGTGTCGTCGTCTTCTCCCTGCCAGCAGCGCAGGCGGCTCCATAGGGTGTCATCCTCCCATATGCCGGGGTTGGGACGACTGACCTTGCCGGTCTTGTAGTCCAGAATGACTGTCTGGCCTTCCCGTTCATCCACGCGGTCCATGCGGCCCGCGATGAGCCTTGTTCTGCCGTCTACGGCAATCTCGGCCTGAAAGCGTTGCTCAAGGGCGGCAATATGGGTTTCCGGCTGATTATCAATGAAGCTGGCCAGCCGTTTGCGCCCCGCCGCCTCCAGCATGAGGAAGGAGTCGAAGGGCAGGCTGTCCTTGAGTTCGCTCTGGTTGAGCCGCAGCGAAAAGAGATCCTGCAGGCGTTTGGCGTCGTCCTCGTCAAAGTGGACCGTGCGCTTGAGGTAGGGCGTGTAGAAGTCTTCAAGCACGCTGTGCAGCAGTTCGCCTATGCCCGCGTGATCGTCTCCCTCGTTCACTTCATCAATGGCACCGACGCCGCAGAGGCGTTCATGGAAAAAGCGGACAGGGCATGTGAGATAGGTATCCAGCGCGGAAGGAGACAGCGGGCGGCGAAGGTATTCGCTCAGCCGTGCTGCTATTTCCGGCGTGCGCTCGACCGGTTTGTCCAGCCGCGTGATGGCCGGCATGGGGTACGAGATGGCATGCAGGGGCGGTGTGCCTGGGGTGATGAGCTTGCCGCGTTTTTTTTCTTCCTGCCACAGCAGTTCTTCCACAAAGCGGGAACGGGCGCGTTTTTCTTCGAACAGGCCGGAGCGTTCCACCCCTGCCTGGTAGTAGATGGTGATTTGCTCCGCCCCTTGCAGCAGGCGGTGGAAGTTGTATGCGGAAACCAGCTCGCGGTGGCGCGAGTCCGGCAGCCCGAGCATGCCGCGCAGAGAATCGGGCAGAAGCGGGTCATTGGCCGGAGCACCGGGCAGCTTGTCTTCCGTGGCATCGACGATATGCACGTTATCGAACCGCAGCAGGCGTGTTTCCAGCATGCCCATGACCTGCACGCCGGTAAGCGGATCCGCCTCGAAGGGAACGCGCTCCTGCCGTATGGTTTCGCGCAGGATGGTGAAGAGCACATCCTTGGGGAAGATCTGCGTTGCCAGCGAGCATTCACGCAGCATGGGAATAACGCGGTGCATCAGACGGAATATGGATTCCGCATCGATGGGGAAGCGGTCCCACAGGTCACCGCCGTGGGTGAGCAGCAGGGTGCACAGGTCGGCCAGTGTGTCGGCCATGTCCTGCGGCGTGTGCAGATGCTCCCAGCGGGTGACGGCAAGGTCGAACACGGTGGCAAGCAGGGCGCGCACGTCTTGTTCCGGCAGCTTGCTCTGTTCATCAAGCTCGGGGTGCAAGGTTCTGGGGTCCGTGAAGCGCCTGCCCGTGCGGACCGAGGCTTCCATGTGATGCAGGGGAACGCCGAGGGGGCGTTCTTCGCCCAGTGCGAGCATTTTGAGGTAGGGGTGGCGCAGCAGGCCGATCACTTCCTTCCAGTGATACAAGGATGCCCCGTGGCCTTTACCTGATGCTGTTTCCTGCAGGCGCATGACCGTTTCAAGCAGGCGGAACAGGGTGGAGCGCCCGAGCGGGTAGCCCATGGAAATGTTCACATCCTTGCGGGGCAGGTGGTGCAGAACAGGCATGAGCAGGCCCGTATCCGGCAGCACCACGGCGCTGCCTATGGTCGCGGGGAGGGAGTCGGCATCGGTGATACGGGGCTGTCCGTCGCTTGCGCCAAGGGTGCGTTCAAGCACGTCTAGCTGCGAGTGCAGGTCGAACCCTTCATGAAACACAGTCTCGCGTTTGCGTGCTTCCGGCTCTTCGGCGCAGGTGGCTTGTACGCTCCAGCGGGAAAGCCAGCGCGTGTGCTCGCGGCAGGCCCAGTGCACCCGCGAAGGGCTTTCCGCAAGGCGGGCATCGGAATGCAGCACAACCTGCGCCTCGTACTCTTCGGCCAGGTGGCGGAAGATGGCCTCTTCAACGCCGGTAAGGCCGTAAAATCCGGCGATGAAGATGCGCTTGCCGCGCAGGCAGGCAAAGCTGTCTGCCGTGTATGTGCCCCGCTGTTCCTTGATATGCCGCAGCACGCGGAAGGCATCGTAACCGGGGGTTGTCCAGCTCCTGTTATCCAGTTTTTCCGTATATTCCCTGTGAATCCGCCCCAGAGAGCCGAGCAGACCGGCGGCAAAATCCACGACCTGCCCTTCCATGTAGGTCACGTCTTCGGGTTCAATGTTCTGATTGTAAAAATCTTCCAACAGGTTGGCGAGCCGCACCCCCCACGGGAAAAAGCGGTTGGTGTCGCCGGTGGGCAGGGGCAGGGCCTCCCGTTGTTCCTGTGCCTGATTTTCAAGGCAGCGCAGCAGCAGGCCCACCCGGTCAAGCATTTCAATCTGCTCCGGCGGGTTGTTCTCAATTTCAGAACGCAAGGTGGCGAACAGTTCGCTCACGGTAATCATCTGCGGCAGCGCAAAAGGCTTGGGCAGTTCCGGCATGGCGTAGAGCGTGTCGGCAAAATAGCGTCGGGGGCGGCTGTGCGGCACGATGATGCATGCATGGGCGGGGTTGCCGTCTGTTTCGGACAGGACAAGCCGCGCAAGGCCTGCGAGGAAGTCGTTTTCCCATGGAATGATGATGAATGGCTGGGCGCGCATGCTACTGCTCCGTCGCTGCTTCGGAATGAGAGGTGGTGCGGGAATGCTCTGCCAGTATGCACTGGCGGGCATCCAGATAGACGAGCGCGCTGCGCAAGGTGTGATCGCTGTAAGCAGGAATGGCTGCCAGCAGATTCATGTAGCGCGAAACCTGTTGTTTGTGGGCGGATGAAGGCTGACCCGTTTTGTATTCCACCACGGTGAGGGTGGTGCCGTCGTCCACCAGCAGGTCGGTGCGGTGCTGGCTGCCGTGTGCATCCATGATGGACTGTTCCGGCGTGCCATATTGCTGCCAGTGCGGGAACTCGGGCAGGGTGGCAAGCCAGTGCAGCATGGCCGACAGTTCTTCCTGCGTGGCATCACGGTCGGGAATGGGCAGCGGGGCTGTCTTCATGCCGTGCCGCACGGCGCGTTGCACATCCTGCATAATACTCTGGGGAGTGGCAGGCATGGCAAGGCGCAGTCGTTCCAGACAGGCGTGTACCAGCGTGCCGCGTCTGCGTTCGTCGAACACCAGCTCCTTGAGCGGGTTGCGGAATATCTTGAGACGGGGCAGCCATTGCATGGGCTTCCAGTTGTCGTAACTGGGCTGATCTGAATTGGGTATCGTGTTCTTCCCAGAATCGTGTTCTGCTGTGCTTTCCGCGCCAGTTGTCGTATCTATTGCCGTATCGATCGTCGTATCGGTCGTTGTATCAATCTGGGTAGAGGCCGAAGCAGAGCCCGATGCCGTGGCTGATGTCGCTGCCGGTCCCAAACTTGAAGCATCGGTTGAAGAAATGCCACGCGAGCCTGATATGCCGGCTGTACTGGATATGCCACCTGCGGCAGGTGCGGCCAAGGGGGTAGCTGTTCTTTTGCGGACAGGCGGGGTGCCGAGCATGGCTTCCGGTTCCCGTTCGTCCCTGTTTGCCCCCATGCCGTATTCGTCCAGAAGCAGGCGGAGCGCAACCAGCATGGGTGATTGGGATTCGTGGAAGGGCGAGGTGGTAATGAAGGCATGCAGCTCATCAACAGGGCGGGTCCAAGCCACGTAGAGCAGGTGCAGCTGCTCACGGGCTTCGGCAGCGAGCGCTTTGTAGTACGGTTCACCCAGTTCCTTGCAGCGCGGCACCATGATTTCCTGCCCCAGCACGGCCACACGTTCAGGCGTATCGCTGCGGCGCATGGTGTGGTGATGGAAAGGAATGACCGCCACGGGGAATTCCAGCCCCTTGGATTTGTGCATGGTCATGACGCGCACCGCATCCACATTTTCGGGCATGGGCACCTTTTCTTCACCGCCGCTTTCCGTCCACTGGTCAAGGAAGGCGGAAAGGGAGCGCATGCCGCGTTCTTCTGCCGCAAAGACCACCTCAAGGAAGCGGCGCAGGAAAATGGCATTGTCCGGAAAGCGCTCAAAGGCCTTGGTGCGGGCATACAGTTCGCGCACGGTGTCATAGGCGCTCATCAGACCGGCCTGAGAATAGAAGGGCGCAATCCACTGCCGCCATGGTCCGGGAAAGGCCTTGCGGAAAGCGGAGAACAGACGGCCATCCCGCGGTGCTGCGAGCCAGTTGTCCAGCTGCAGGGGGGAGAGGTCTGCAAGATCGGCGAACAGCCCTCTGCCGGAAACGAATTCCCAGAAGGCCATGTCGTCCGGCGGGTAGTCCAGAAAACGCAAAAATGCCACGGTCTGTGTCACCAGCGGGTGGTCTGCCAGCTTGAGGCTGTTTTCCGTGATGACGGGCAGGTTCAGGTTCACGAGCCATTCCGCCACCAGCGCGGCCTCATCGTTGGTGCGCACAAGAACGGCTATGTCGCCGCACGGTCTGCGGGGGATGAGCTCATCGCGGAAGAGGACCGTCAGGCGCTCCTCCACCTGCTTGAGCAGGTCGTCCTTGCCCTCGGCGGTGACATCGTAAAGGTGCACGTAGCCGCCGCTGTCCTTCTTGTGTTCCGGCACATCCTGCGTTGCTCCGGCAAAGCCCTGCACAATGTCGTCCACGGCGGCATCCACCAGCCTGTCCGGCGCACCGGAGAGAACGGACGAGGCAAAGGCCCGTGCCGTTTCCGGTTCAGCGAGTCGTGAAAAGATGCCGTTGTTGAATTCCACGATCTGCGCACGGCTGCGCCAGTTGTTGGGCAGCGGAGTCCGCTTGGGGTCAGGGGCAATGGCCCGCAGTTCCGGATCGTTCAGGATGGATTCAAACAGGGCGGAATCGCCCCCGCGCCAGCCGTAAATGGCCTGCTTCACGTCGCCCACATAGGTGAGGGTGCCGTTCTTGGCGAGGCATTCCACAGCCAGGGGCTGAATGGCTTCCCACTGGGGAATGGAGGTATCCTGAAATTCGTCGATGAGCAGGTGGGTGAGCCGTGTCCCCATGCGGCAGAAGGCTTCCGAGGCACCGGTTTCGCCGGAGAGCACATCGCGCGCATAGCTGGGCCACAGCGAGGCAGGGACCTTGCCCTCAGTCTGCTGCATCTCGTGCACCATGCGGGATAACGGCTCGGCAAGGCGTACGAAGGGAACAAGGATGAGCGCCCGCCGCACAAGGTGGCCGGGGCCTGCAAGGGCTGCGTGCGCATGGCACAGGTCGCTGTAGGCGGCTTCCAGATCATCGGAAGCCTTGCCCTTGGAAGCCTTGAGCAGGCAGTCGTCTATGTGCGGCTTACCGGCATAGGCAGAGTCCACAGGTGGCCTGAACGGGCCGGAGGCAAGGGCCTTGTCCATGTACTTGGTAAAGTTGGCCTGCGGAGTGAGTCCTTCCTGCTCCATGAGGTGCTTTGTGGTGTTGATTGTGGTGAGCAGGTCTCCATGCAGGTTCACCAGCCAGCCGCGCAGCACGTCGCCGTCGGCATCCGGCAGGGTTCCTTCCTGCAGGCTGCGGGTCATGAGCCCGTAAAGGCGGGTGCGCAGGGTTTCACCGGGCACAAAGCCTTCTTTGTCCGTCAGCATGAGCAGGGAGCGGCAGGCATCCGCCAGCAGATCGCGTTCCGGTCCGCCTGCGCGGGCGGCATCCAGCAGCCTGTCATAAAGAGGCTCAAAGAGCTCCTTCTCATCGAAAATGGGCTCGAAGTCCGGCGGCAGCCCGAGTTCCAGTGCGGAGAGCCGCACCAGCATGTTCAGCAGGCTGTCTATGGTGCGCACGTTCAGCGAGGAGTAGCGGCGCAGCAGAATATCCACCCAGCGGGAAGCCGTGGGGGCATCCCAGTCCGAGGCGGCGTTGCGGGGCTCAATATCCAGCGCGCGTTCCTTGAGGGAGCGCACGATGCGTTCGCGCATCTCCGTTGCGGCCTTGTTGGTAAAGGTAACGGCCAGAATTTCGGGCCAGCTGTGGCCGCTTTCCGTTTCCTCTTCGGCATGGCGGATGGCGCAGGCAGGGCGTGCATCTTCCACGGCATCTTTGAGCAGGGTAAGAAACTGCCGGGTCAGGGTATATGTCTTCCCGGACCCGGCAGAGGCTTTGATTTGTTGCAGCATGAATTACAGTTCGCAGTAGTTGTCGGGTACCATGCCGCGCAGGGCGGACTGTCCCGTGGATTCGAGCACGGCGCGCCAGTAGTCGGAATGAATGTTCAGCGTGCGGCGCTTGCGCGTGACCAGATCGAGCGGAATGTGCACATAGCGGTCCATGAGTTTGGAAACAACCATAGAGGTTTTGCCCGCCATGGCCGCATGCACCGCGCTCTGCCCCAGCAGGCCGCAGTAGATGCGGTCGTTGGCGTTGGCCGGAACGGAGCGGATGATGTAGCTCGGATCGATGTATTTGAGCGTGTAGGGCATGCCCACGTTGCTCAGGTATTCCTTGATGCGGTCCTTGAGCAGGGTGGTGAAGTCGCCGAGAACGGGGTTGCCCGAAATGTCCGTTGCCTTGTTGGTGGACATGAGGTGTTGTCCCGCTCCTTCGGCCACCACGATAACGGCATGCTTGCGGCGCTTCAGACGATCTGCCAGCGCGGGCAGCAGGCCGTTTTCCCCATCCAGTTCAAATCTGGTTTCGGGAATGAGCACGAAGTTCACTTCCTTGATGGAGAACGTGGACTGCGCAGCGATAAAGCCCGACTCGCGGCCCATGAGCTTGACGAGGCCGATGCCGTTCATGGCGCCCTGTGCTTCGGTATGGGCGCAGCTGATGGCCTCGGTCGCCTTGTCCACGGCGGTTTCAAAGCCGAAGGACTGCGGAATGAAGCTGATGTCGTTATCAATGGTCTTGGGAATGCCGATGACGGCAATCTTGAGATTGCGCTTGGTAATTTCGGCCACGATGGATTTGACAGCCTTCATGGTGCCGTCGCCGCCGATCATGAACAGGCAGTTCACGTTCATGCGTTCAAGCGCATCCACGATATCTTCGGGGTTCTGCGGGCCGCGTGAGGAGCCGAGCACCGTGCCGCCGAACTGGTGGATGTTGGAAACGGAATCGGGAGTCAGCTCCACGATTTCGTGCCCGTATTTGGGGATGAAGCCCTCAAGCCCGTAACGTATGCCCATTACCCCTGCCACATTGTAGTTGTGGTAGGCCTCCATGACGATGGCGCGGATCACGTCGTTAATGCCGGGGCAAAGGCCGCCGCAGGTGACGATGGCGCACTTGGTCTTGGAGGTGTCGAAAAAGAGGTGGCGGCGCGGACCGGCGCTCTCGAACCGGATAGGAATGGGCTCCTCATCGCCCAGTTCTTCCAGAAACTCCCTGTCGAGGAATACACTCAGCCCTTTCTCATCGTCCTCGAAGCGACAGAAGGAAATGGGGGAAGGAATCTTGGCATTTCCCAGAGTGGGAATGGTCGTATCTATGGAAAAATTGCTTTCGGCATTTTTGCGTTTCGGCATGAACGACTCCTGCTGAGTATTCAGGGCAGGCGGGGCCACCCTGTCGGCTCGGGGTTTTCAAACAATACAGGCTTATTAACATATGGTTGCCGGTAACGCCAGCCCGCGGGACGGGGTGGGTCCAGAATATCACGCAGGGGGCGGCGCGGTTTCTCTTTACACCCTCTACAAAACTGCATAGGCTTCCCGTATAGAAATGAAATACAACAGCTTGTACGGTGAATAGCGATCATGAAACCTCTTCTCGTAACACTGGGTGATCCGAACGGATTAGGCCCCGAACTGGCCTGCAGACTCTTCGGTCTCGGCGGAAGCGGCAGTCTTCCGCTTGTGCCGCTCATACTCATCGGACCGGAATCGGCGCTGCGCATGCACGCCGACCTGCTGGGCATTGCCCCTTTCTGGACCCGTATTGAAGATCCTGAAAGGGTCAGCGGTGAAGAACCGGGGGTGTTTCTCTATGAGCCCATCGGGCTGGAAGGGCTGACCCTGAACATGGGGCAGGCCACTGCGCACGGCGGCAAGGGAGCGGGCTACTCGCTGGAAGCCGCCTGCAAGCTCATCCGTTCCGGTGTGGCAGACGGCGTGGTCACGCTGCCCCTGCACAAGGCCATGCTGCAGGAAGCTGGTTTCAATTTCCCCGGTCATACCGAATTTCTGGCGCGTTTTGCGGGCCTGCGGGACGAGGACGTGTGCATGCACCTGTGCGGCAGCAAGCTGCGTGTAAGCCTTGTCACCACGCACCCTCCGCTGCGGGAGGTTGCAGACCTTGTCACCCGTGAGCGCATAAAGCGCTGCCTTGTGCTGACTGTGGATTTTGTGCGCAAGCTCGGCGTGAAAACGCCCGTGGCTGTGTGTGGCCTTAATCCCCATGCCGGCGAGTCCGGCAAGATAGGGCGTGAGGATATCGAGATTGTGGCTCCCGCCGTGGAAGATGCCCGCAAGGGCGGATTGAGCGTGGTGGGACCGCTGCCTGCGGATACCCTGTTCTACCGTGCTGCCAAGGGCGAGTTTTCCGCTGTGCTGGCCATGTATCATGATCAGGGATTGCCGCCGCTCAAACTGATGCATTTTTCACGGG
The DNA here is from genome assembly GCF_013340285.1 of Desulfovibrio subterraneus. Taxonomy (NCBI): domain Bacteria; kingdom Pseudomonadati; phylum Thermodesulfobacteriota; class Desulfovibrionia; order Desulfovibrionales; family Desulfovibrionaceae; genus Desulfovibrio; species Desulfovibrio subterraneus. Next base: position 681,857 of record NZ_BLVO01000013.1, read on the forward strand.
CCGTGAATGTTACGCTGGGGCTGCCTTTCGTGCGGACCTCGGTGGACCACGGTACCGGCTTTGATATTACGGGCAAGGGCGTTGCCGATACCGGCAGCTTTGAAGAAGCTCTGACCCTTGCCGCCCGTCTGACCGAGCTGTAACCGGCAGGGCGGGCATGTTGTCGGCGGCTGAGCCAAGCGGGAGGATAGAGTGCGTATCGGCATAGATGTAGGGGGAACCCATACGGACGCGGTGGTGGTTGACGGCGGCAGGGTGGTTGCTTCTGCCAAGGTCTCTACTGATCATCTCAATCTGCTGTTTTCGGTGCAGAGTGCACTCAAGGCGGTGCTTGCAGATGTTGACCCCAAGGCTGTTTCGCGCCTGAATCTTTCCACCACGCTGTCCACCAATGCCATTGTCGAAGGCAGGACAGAGGACGTGGGCGTGCTGGTTTCCGCCGGTCCCGGTATCGACCCGGACGACTATCAGGTTGGTCCGTACTACTACACCGTCAGTGGCTCCATAGATCACAGGGGGGAGGAGATCTCTCCGCCCGACGAGATAGAGATGGATGCGCTGGTGCGCAACTGCTGCGAGACAGGACTCAAGGTCTACGCGGTGGTGGGCAAATTTTCCACCCGCAACCCTGCCCATGAGAGCATGTTTGCTGACAGGCTCATGGCCTGCGCGGACTTTGTGTCGCAGGGGCACCGCATTTCCGGTCAACTCAATTTTCCCCGCCGCATTGCCACCGCCTATTACAATTCAGCTGTCTGGCGCATCTACAACAAGTTTGCCGATGCCATAGAGCAGAGCGTGCGCGAATACGGCATTTATGCGCCGGTGCATATTCTCAAGGCGGACGGTGGCACCATGCCTCTGGCCATTTCACGCGAGCATCCTGTGGAATCCATCCTTTCGGGACCGGCCGCCAGCGTCATGGGCATTATCGCCCTGTGCGACATCCGGCAGGATTCCGTGATTCTCGACATAGGCGGCACGACAACCGACATTGCCATCTTTGCGTCCGGTTCTCCGGTCATAGAGAACGACGGTATAGAAGTGGGCAGTTATCCTACTCTCGTCCGCGCGCTGCGTACCCGTTCCATAGGCATTGGCGGCGATTCGCGCCTGCATGTGCAGGCCGGTGCCGTGCGTGTGGGGCCAGAACGCATAGGCCCCTGCATGGCCGCCGGTGGCAAGCAGCCTACCCTTATAGATGCCCTCATCTACAAGGGCCTTGCTGACTTCGGCGATACGGAAGCCAGTAAGGAAGGGATACGGAGCCTTGCCACCCTGTGGGACATGTTCCCGGATGCGCTTGCGGATGCAGCCATTGAAACGGCCGTGAACGCCATAGCGCGCGCAGTTGAAGGCCTGCTGGAAGAAGTGAACTCCCGCCCCGTGTACACGATCATGGAGCTGATTGAAGGCGCAAAGCTCGAACCGAGCCGTATCTACATCATGGGCGGACCAGCCAAGGCATTCAGCAGCCTTCTGGCCAAGGCCATGCAGCGGCGGGTGGAAGTTCCCGAACAGCACGCCATTGCCAACGCCATTGGTGCCGCGCTTACCCGCACGACCTTTGAACTCGAACTTTTTGCGGATACCGAAAAGGGCATCCGCTTCATTCCCACGCTCGGCATCAGGGATTCCGTCACCCGCGGCTATATGCTGGAGCACGCCCGCAAGGATGCCGTGAGCATGCTGCTGGCGCATCTGGGCGAACAGGGCGTCGCCGTTCCCGAAGGAAATGTGGATGTTCTGGAGGCAAGCAGCTTCAACATGGTGGGCGACTACGGCACGGTCGGCCGCAATATCCGCGTCAAATGTCAGGTGCGCCCCGGAGTGGCGCAGGAGTTTCGTCATGATTAAGCGTTTGCTGGTCTGCATAATGCTCTTTCTGGCGGCGGGGTTGATTCCCGCCGCTTCTGCTTTTGCCAAGGTCACGGCCAAGGCTTCTCTGCACGATATGGTCGGTCAGATGCTGCTGGTGGGATTCCGCGGCATGGAAGTAACGCCGGAAAGCCCGGTAATGCGTGACATCATGCAATACAATGTGGGCGGCGTTATCCTTTTTGACTACGACGTGGCACTCAAGAGCAAGGAGCGGAACATCCGCGACCGTGCTCAGGTAAAGGCGCTTACGACATCGCTGCAACAGGCGGCCCGCATGCCCCTGTTCATCGCCATAGATCAGGAAGGTGGCCGTGTGGCCCGCCTGAAGGCTGCACATGGTTTTCCTGCTACACCTTCCGCCGCCGTGCTCGGTAACGGTACGGTAGAGGCAACACGCAAGGCCGGAGAAACCGTCGGCCGCATGCTGGCCGAGGTGGGGGTGAACTGGGATTATGCGCCCGTGCTGGATGTGAATGTGAATCCGGATTGTCCCGTCATCGGCAAGCTTGGCCGCAGTTTTTCCGCCGACCCCAAGGTGGTGGCCGAACATGGTGCCGCCTTTGCCGAAGGGCTGAATGCCCACGGCGTTATCGCCTGCCTCAAGCATTTTCCCGGTCATGGCAGTTCGGCTGCTGATTCGCATCTCGGTGTGACGGACATAACCTCCACATGGTCCTTCAAGGAATTGAAACCCTTCAAGACCGTGCTTGAGCAGGGAGCCCGCAACGGGCTGCGCACGGCGGTCATGACGGGCCATCTGTTCAACGCCCGTCTGGATGCCGAGTATCCCGCCACCCTTTCCCGCAGCATTATCGGGGGCATTTTGCGCGAGCAGATGCGGTACGACGGGGTGATCATTACCGACGATATGCAGATGAAGGCCATTGCCGATGCCTACGGGCTTGAAGAGGCCGTGGAACGCGCCATTCATGCAGGGGCAGACATGCTGCTCTTCGGCAACAATATCAGTTACGATGCTGACATTGTCCCCAAGGTGACACGCATCATCCTGCGGCTGGTGGATACAAAACGGATTTCGCGACAGAGGGTGCAGCGTTCATACGAGCGCATCCAGTCCCTCAAGGCAGGTATGCAGTAAAAGAAAAGGCGGTGTTAAACACCGCCTCAGGGTAATGACAAACCTTCGTTTTCAGTAAACTCATATTCCTGTTAAGCCGGAACTGAGGTCCAAAAACGGATTTTCATCGCTTATACGAGGTGCAGGAACGTTAGGTTCCTGCCCGGCGGAGCCAAAAAATACCAGAAATGACTTTGTCAGCAGTCTGAGGCGGTGCTAAACACCGCCTTTGTTATGTCATTTGTTCATCAGCTGACGCAGTTTTTCCCGCTCATTCCAGAACTTGTGGAAGAATTTGACGTCATTGCCCAGAATGTTGCCCAGTTGATTCATGCTTTGCGCCTGAATGAAGTTCTTGCCCGTATTCTGGTGGTGCACGCAGGTGACATGGCCGCAGTAGAGAATCTCGTATCCCTTGAGTGCCAGATCAAAATCGTGGGCCACGTCATCCATCTGGCTTGGCGAGAAGCGCAGGTCGAAGGTAGGGCAGTCCAGAAGCGCCTGTCTGCGGAAGACATGGCAGCATCCCATGACATTGGCAGTCGGGCGTATGAAATCGTACAGCCCCGTATCGTGCTTCATGGGAGGGGTATCAAGGCTTATTCTGATCAGGTCGTCACGCACGACTGAAGGGGTTCTGTAGAGATACTGGTAGCGTCTGGGAGTGCCGGGGTTAACTATCTTGCAACCGGCAACACCTGCCTTGGGGTGCGCTTCCAAAACTGTCATCAGCGAGGCGAGCCAGTTTTCTTCCACATCGACATCATCATCGAGAAATGCCGTGTAATCTGCTTCTCTGGTGCCGGGCAAGGCAACCAGCCAGTTACGGGCTGCCGGAGCGCCTACGTTGACTGGCAGGGATATGATTTCCAGCCTGTCCGGGAACAATGTGTCGCGTATGCCGGTCACCCTTTCGAGAGAATCGTCCGTGCAGCCGTTCAGCAGTACTGTTATGCGGGCGTTGCCGATATTGGTTCCTGCGAGGCTGCGGAGTGTTTTCTCGAGAAAATCGGCCTTGTTCCATGAATACAGATAAATATTGATTTTGCGGCTTTCAAGAAGCTGCCTATCGGGAACGAAGGACTCTGAAAGCGCCTCAAGCCTGTAGCGGACAGGAATCTGGCGGGGGTCTTTCTTGAGGGACCGCATGTAGAGGGAGGAAGCTGTGCCACGGTCACCCTCAGCATACATGGCTTCTGCAGCCAGGTTGAGCGTGTGGGAGCCAAGAGAATTCTTGTCCATCTTCTCCCATATCTCCATGGCCTGTTCTCTGAAACCAAGAGCGGCGTAGTGGTTGAAAAGTATCTGCTGCCAGAAGGGTTCAAGGGGGGGAATGCACTTGAAGGAAGCAAGCCATCCGCCCGGCATTCTGCCCTCATCGTAGTCCCCGCGCAAAAGGGCAACAGCCGCCCATATACAGGCGGGAAGTTCTTTCAGTATCTGCAGGGCAAGTCTTTCGCCCTGCGCATTGTTGCTGATGCTGAAGTGGTTTTGTGCCCGCTGGCGGAGATCCTGCGGGGGAGCGATCCGTTTGAGAAGGCTGATTCTCTTTTTTAATTCATCGCTTGGGGTTATGTGATCAAGCAGCTGCAGCACAGATTCGTCAAGCGGGGCGAACTGGGCTGTTACCGCGGTGCATTGTAATAAAGCTGATTTTGCGCCTGCATGGGTTGATATGTTCTCATCAGAGAACAGCCTGTTGATGTAGGCAATGGCTGCCACGTCATCCAGAGTGAAGTTGCCGGAATAGTTGGCAAGATGGGCGCAGACTTCATCCAGTGTCAGATGTGCCAGTTCCTGATGTAACCCCGGTGTAACCCATGCAAGGGGAGAAGGCATGCGGTACTCCTTTTGAGTAGCCTGTGGGTAAAATGGTATTGATCTTGTAAACGGTTCGCAAACAAGAACCATGGGTAATTATTACCCTAACCGTCAAGTCAAAGCAAATCCCGTGCAATTTTATTGATCCGGCAGCGTGAGGGGGAATTGGAAGAGGGTTGCGCGGAATTGTCATATATTCCCTGTTTGTATTCTTTTGAAAAAAGGTATAGTCGCTACATCCTGAAATTGTCATTCTACGGAGTTCGTGATGCGAATCGGGTTACGACTTTTTATCGGGTTCAGTCTGATGCTTCTTCTCATGGCAGCCTTGGTGGCTGTAGGGTGGGAAGGGCAGCGAAGACTGACCATAGCGCAGGGAGTTCTTGAGCGCAGGGCCATGCTTGAGGCGGAACTGCGCACCATGCAGGCAGGGGCGCTGCAGTTCATGCTTGAGCCCAAGCCCGGGGCGCTGGACGCGGTGCTATCGCGCAGCGGCCAGCTGGACCAGTCCTTTTCCGCGTTCAAGATGGTGGTTGAGCATGATGTTGCCGTTCGTCTGGACAAGGCGATGCGGGCGAACATCGAGTTTCGTGGCGCGCTTGAGCGCTGGCAGTCCGTTGCGAATGGCCGCGCAACCCGCGTGCAGGAAGCGGAGGATGCCGCAACCCAGTTCATGACCTTGTTTGAGGAACTGGCCGGAAAGAAAAGAGATGCCGCCTTTGTGCACCCGGACGGGTATGCAAGCGGCGATGTGGTGAATACCCGCCTTGCCGAAATGCGCCTTGTCAACAATGTGCAGCGGGAGTTTTACGAAGCGCGCATGCTTTCGCGTGAATGGATGCGATCGGGCGATCCCAAGGTGCTGGAAGAGGTGCGCACCCGCATGGGAACCGTGCTCAGCCTGCTCGGCGATCTGAAGGAGACCATGACGGCAATGGCCGACAAGGATTTTGCCGATACCCTGCTGGCCCACGGGCGGGATTATATTGCGGCCCTGAGCGATCTTGAGGATTCCACGGGGCTGATGAACGATGTTCGTTCCACCCTTGCATTGGCCGTTGCGGACATGCGTGATCCCATGACCGTGCTTGCAGACAAATACGAGGCAGACCTCGATTATGTTCATGACATAGGTTCGCTGACGGTCGGGGGCATAGTAGCCTTTGCAGTGTTTGTGGCGCTTATTTTCACCCTCATCATCAGTTCGGGCGTGCGCAAGCGGCTGCAGAGGGCACAGAATGCCCTTGATGCGCTTGCTGGCGGCGAATGCCCTGTGCGTGATCCCAAGGACAGCGTCGAGGACATGGGCCAGCTTACGGATGCCATGCAGCGTCTGGCGCTGAGCAGTGCCGACATGGCTGAATGCGCCAAGGCCATGGCCGAAGGGGAGTGGAACAGGCCTGTTCCTGTTCGTTCTGAAAATGATGTTCTGGGCAATGCCCTTCTGCAGCTTGCCGAGAGCGGCCAGGCGCTGCGCGAAGGGCTTGCGCGAGGCGCAGCCGGTGACTTCCATGTTGTTGAGGCTCCCCGTTCCGGCAAGGACGAAACCATGGCGGCGCTGAACGGCCTGCAGAAGTTTGTCTGCGTGAAGGTCGGTTCTGCCCGCAATGCGTCCGTAGCTGTGCGCGATGCGGCAGGCAGGGCCATGGAGGCCCTCAAGGCGCTGGAAGCGAGGCTCACAGGACGCGGTGCTGCCCCCGCACCCACAGGTCAGATCGGAGAGGTGCTGCCCAGACTTGAGTCTGTGAATGCAGCCCTGAAAGGGAACGCAGCCAGCCTCAGGGATGCAGGCAAGGGCGCAGACAGGCTTGCGGGTGCTGTTTCCCGGCTTGATGCTGAGTTCCGTTCTCTCATGGGCAAGGCTACCTTTGCAGAAGACATTGCCAGACAGATAGAAACGCTGGCCATCAACGTGAATATCGAGATGGGCAGGGTGGGCGACAGCGCAGGCGGCCTTGCTGCCATTGTCAACGAACTGCGTGGCGTGGTGGAGCGTTGCCGCGAACATGCAGCAGCCATGGGAGAATCACTCTATGCCGGACGCAGGGCTTCTGACGATACCGCTGTGTTAATCCGCGATGTGCAGGAAACGCTGGGGCAGGGCATTCAGGAAGTGGCAGCCGGTGCCGCCGTTCTTGAAGACGAGATGGTTGCTCTGCGGCGCATGGCTTCCTCGCGCACGGCGCAGGCCCGCCCGGGTGAACGTGATGAAGAGTTGCGCTCTCTCGCTGCAACCATGGGTAAGGCCTTCAGCGGCCTTGTCATGGAACTGAACACCTTGCGGTCTGCCCTTGATGCCTTCATTATTGCCGAAGGGCAGGTGCCTCAATCTTCTCCGCACAGTGCCGGACGTACTCCGTCAGGCGAGAACGCCGACAGGCAGAGTGACACCCAGTCTGCTACTGTCCGGAAACCTTCTGTTCGGTCCATGCCGCCCCTGAGGATGGGGAAAGGGAAGGATGACTTCTCTGAAATGGAAGGAGAAGAACTGTAAAATTAAAGCCGCCCGAGGGCGGCTTTTTTTATTGGTCGTTCGTGGAACTCTGATCAACGTAGTGGCATTCTGTGCCGATTTGCGCGCCCACCGGCACCCGTCTGTCCAGCACATATACGTTGCCGGGTATTGATTTGGCAAAGTGCTTCATCTGGGCGGCGCGTTCGCCGATCTCCTGCAGGGAGCAGCTTCCCTGACAGTCTATGACGGCAAGTGAAACCGATATGAGAGGAAATTCCCTTTCCACACCATCCCTGCCGCGTGCCAGAATCCATCCCTTTGCACGGTCTGCCTGACTGTAGGAGTTGCGGACAAGGCGTTTGAAGCAGCGGGTAACGGCCTTGCAGATGCGCTCTGCCGTGCTGCGGTCGAGGACGCATACAAAATCGTCTCCGCCTATGTGGGCCACGATGTCGCCGCGCGCTCCATGGCGTTTTGTGGCCCATGTGAGAATATCCGCCAGCAGCAGGATGATCCTGTCTCCGTTTTTGAAGCCGTAAGTGTCGTTATATGCCTTGAAGTTGTCGAGGTCGGCATAGATGAGCGCGAATCTGGATTCCCCTCGCAGGCGGCATTCAATTTCGTTCTCCAGCGCCACGTTGCCGGGGAGTCCGGTGAGCGGGTTCGTGCCTTTGGCCAGCTCCACCTGCGCCTGTGCAAGGGCATGCAGCAGGGCTTGAACGGAAACCAGCCCGAGCAGTGTGCCGTCTCTGGTGACGATGACATCATCGTATGCCTGCAGCTGGCTTCTTTGCATGGCCATCTGCGCGGTGCTTTCTACCGGAGTGTTTTCGTCAACAATGAGTGGTGCCGCATCCATCACGGATTTGGCGGGGCGTTTGTAATACAGGGCCAGTCCATATTGGGCGGAAAGCTGCCGGTTGAGGTGGTATTCCATGATAAGCCCGATGGGGACGTTGTTTTCGGCAACGGCAATGCTGCTGTTGGGTTTGTTGTCGCCGAAGTGCTCCCGGATTTCACTGACGAGCGTGTTTGGGGAAACGGTTATGACCGGTTTGGCAAGATTGCCTACAGGAACGGAATACCCGCTGCTTCGCAGGGATATGGGCTGGTTTGCGGGGCGTATGTCGGAAAGGTCCACCGCTGCCTGTTGTTTGGGATAGGCCGGACGCCCGAGATAATAGCCCTGACCGTAGTGCGTGCCTATCTGCAGCAGGGTTGATGCCTCTTCCCGTGTTTCTATGCCTTCGGCAATGACCTTGGAATCTATCTTGTCGGCAAAGGCGACTATGGTTTCCAGCAGCGCACGGCGCACAGGGTCTCTGTCTATATTCCTGATCAGTGACATGTCGATCTTGATGAAATTGGGTTTGAGCTCGGCAATGGTGGAAAGGCCGGAATAGCCCGTGCCCGCATCGTCTATGGCGATCTGGAAACCCTGTCCCCGGTAGTGGTCGAGGGTTTTATAGAACAGGCTGAAATCGCGGATGGAGTGGCGCTCTGTAATTTCAAGAACAATGTTTTCGGCCTTCAGCCCCACCTTTTCTATAATCTCCCGCGTGCTGCCGGGGGTAAAGCTGGGGTCGGTGAGGGTGCGCGGGTGAATATTCAGAAAGAGTTTTTGTGCCTCGGCCAGTTTGTCGGCATGCACAATGGCATTTTCGCGGCACACGCGTTCCAGCGCAAAGAGCATCCCCATTTCTTCCGCAAGGTCAAAGAGAATGGCAGGGGATCTGAACGGGGAATTTTCCGGTCCGCGGCTCAAAGCTTCCCATGCCATGATGTTGCCGGTGGGAAAACTGACTATGGGTTGATACAGGGTCTGTATGCTGCGGGTTTGCAACACCGATTTGAATTCGCGCGAGAGCCGCAGGGTGTCCAGATCAAACCCCTTGCGGGCAAGGATGCGGCATTCACGCACGGCATGCATGAAGTCGGTTTCTTGACATTCGCCATCCTTGTGCCTGTACGTGGCGCACCCCACGTTCAGATGAGGTTCTCTTCCTGTCAGGCGCAGCATTTCCCGCTTCAGATACTGCTGGACGCGCAGCTTCATGGTGAATGCTGCATCAGAGAGCCGGTACTGGCGCGAGCCCACATCCGGCCATGTGAGCAGGTATTCCCCCGCTTCCAACGGGAAGAAGCGTATGCTGCCGGTTTCGGGGTCGTTCAGGGTTTCCAGGGCAGCCTCGATACCTTGTCTCAGCAGGGAGTTGAGATTGGATGCAACATCGTCACCGTAGAGTTCCCGCATGAGAATGTGATCGCTTATCTTGAAGACGATCAGGTTGAGGCATGTGTGGCTCCGCAGTGTGTCGCGAAGCTGGGTGTTGTGAATGTCCACGGCGTTGTTGCCGGGCAGAGAAGGCTGGTTGCTGATGGAACTGTCCAGCATGGTGATTTCCCTGTGTTGAATGAGTGCTCGTCTCGTATTGCGAATGCATGTCGTCCGTTTCTGTTGTCCGTGATTTCAGCATGTTAAACTGCGGACGTTTTGTAACTACGCTCTTTGGACGTCAGGTTGTTACGGGCTGGTGACATTTGGGCTGAGAATAGGTTGCGCTGTTACCGTTGCCGGTCTGTTGGCGTTTTCGCCCCTGCTGTGTGTCATGATCAGAGCATTGATGCGTCTTTTTGCATGCTGCAGGTGAGAGCGGGGCAGAAGATGCAGATGGATATCTTCCTTGAAACTTGGCTCCATAGAAGGTATTTCCGCCGTCTGGCATGATTGCCTTTCATGGCGTATGGTATGCACTGACAGGCATGAACCTTCGGACAGGGAACAACAGACTATGCAGCTACCGGAACATTGGCTCGTGGTGCGCCTGAGCGCGTTGGGCGACGTTGCCCTTACAACCGGCGTACTTGAGCGCTGGCATCGTGAGCGTAACTGGCGCTTTACTTTTCTCACGCTTGAGCAATGGGCACCTGTGCTCAAGCATCATCCCGCCATTGACCATGTGATAGGCGTGCGGCGGGAGGATTTGAGCGCTGCCGGCCTGTTGCGGCTTTGCAGAAAACTCTCGCGTGAAATGAAGGGAAGCGGCCTGCTGGACCTGCACGGTACCTTGCGTTCCCGTGTGCTTGGTGCACTCTGGAAGGGCAAGGTGCTGCAATATCCCAAGTTCAGCATGGAGCGGCGTGCCTTTTTGCGCAGCAAGGGAAAGCTGTTCCGCGAAAAGTTGCTCGAATTTAACGTGCCGCAGCGGTATGCGCTGGCTGTGGAGCCTGTCGCCCCTCCGAGACGCGAGTTGCTGCCTGTCATCCATCTTGCCGGGGAAGAAAAGAATTCAGCCATGCACCGCGTTGCCCCGATGATTGCGGGCAGTGGCAAGACCGTGGCCTTGCATCCCTATTCCACACATCTCAACAAGGCGTGGAAGCCGGAATACTGGAGCAGCCTTGCCGAAACGCTTGTTGCGGCGGGGCATAATGTGCTGATCATGGGGCGGGGTGATTCCATGGCCTCAGTCATGCCTTCGGGTGTGCACGATCTTACAAATGCCACTTCGTTACGTGAAACCTGTGCCTTGCTGGGGCAATGCGACATGCTTGTCACTGGAGATTCCGGCCCTATGCATCTTGCCGGAGGTGTGGGAACGCCGGTCATCGCCCTGTTCGGTCCCACACATGCCGTATGGGGGTTCTATCCCGAAGGGCCTGACGACATCATTCTGGAAGCAGATGAACCGTGCCGCCCCTGTTCGCTGCACGGAAGCAAGCCCTGTCCGCACGGGCAGGCCTGCATGGCGTCCATAACGCCGCAACGTGTGGTGGAAGCTGTGAACCGCATGCCCCGCAGGTCGGAACGGGCCTGAGTTCGTTTGAAGCTTACGTCGCGTTGTGCGATATTGCGTAATAGTATGTGATGTTATGTACTGATGCGTGCTGAGCTGTCCGTGCACGAAGCGTTGATTTGCCGTCTGCGACGGCCGGATCAGAAAATTCGGGCTTCTATTTCTTCCATCAGCACTTTGGCTTCCGCCATGTATGGATCGGCGGTAACGGCGCGTTTCGCATAATCATATGCCTGATCGAGTTTGCGCCAGCGCTTGTAAAGCTCCGCCATGTTGAACAGCGTTTTGGGGTGGGCACCGAACTGTTTGAGGGCTTTCAGGTACACCTGCTCACAACGCTCGAATTCGTGCAGTTCCTTGTAGCAGCGCACTGCGCCGCCGTATGCCTTGCTGTCAGAGGGAAACTGTTCAATGACGTTTTCAAACAGGACCACGGCTTCCAGATACAGCTGGTGCTCCAGAAACAGCATGGCTATTTCCGTTATCAGACCTTCTTCGTGTCCCCATCCTTCCACCACTCTGCGAAGCACACCCTTGCCCCGGGGATAGTCCTTTGCCTGCATAAGGGTTTTGCCCTTCTGGAGCAGTTCTTCCTTCTTTGATATCTTTTTTTCAACGCGTGCTGCCTGTTTGACGTGTTGTTCTTCCTTCATTCCGTGCAGAACAGATTCCAGCCGGTCCAGCAGCTCTCTTTCCTCTCCCCTTTGATAACGGATGAATGGCGTGGCATATATTTTTCTTTTTTGGAAGAACTTTATAATTTCCGGATGCTTGTTCAGTTCATTTATATATTCGTATACAAGAACTTCAACCTCGTAACGAGCCTGCCCCATTAATTTGGAATTAAGGATTTCTCCGATGCCTGCGCATATGGATTCAAGGGAACGGATAATCTCGCTGCGGCGCAGGTAAGAGCGCGCTCGCGACAGGTTTTCCCGCGTTATTTTGGGAACGGTGAATTTCATCATGCCTTTGAAGCTCCAGAGCTGTTTTCAATAGATGAAGACTTCTTTTATCTTTTGAAGACTGGTGAGTAAAGCCTTCAGAAGTGTAAGGGTAAAAATGGGGTGCTGATGATTTTGCTTGCTTTATTGAACTGATGAGGTATCAAGATAGCTTATTCTGCAAGAGGGGGAGAGTCGGATGGGTGACTCCGTATCAGGCTTGGGGTGCTGTGGGGGCAGTGCTTCAGAGTCTTGTTCTGATGAGATTAATGATAATTCATCTTTTGTTGCACGGGTTCTCGTCATTGAAGACGGGGCCGTGTCGGCAAAAGCCATATGTTTGCAGCTGACGCAGCTGGGGTATATCGTTGCAGGCGTTTTTGCCAGCGGTGAAGAGGCCTTGAGCCGGGTCTGCGAGCTTGCCCCTGATGTTGTCGTTATGGATATCGGTCTTGCCGGCAAGCTGGACGGTGTTGATACGGCCGAGCAGATCCACCGCCTGTATGACGTACCGGTTGTCTATCTTACTTCCGCTACGGATGATGCCACGTTCCAGAGGGCCAAGCTGACCAACCCGCTGGCATGGCTTGAGAAACCGGTATCTCTTGAGACCCTGCACCGCGGCTTGCGCATGGCTCTGTATCAGAGGGAATTGTACAGAAAGCTTCGGATAAGCGAAGCCAAGTACAGGCGTATCGTTGAAACCATGTCTGAAGGGCTGGTTATTCTCGATGCGGAATACCGTATCATTTTTGCCAACTCGCGGTTTCAATCACAGATACAGTGCGATAGCGAAGGGTGCTTCAATTTCTTTTTTCCATCGATGTTGAGCGCGGATACGGCGGAGTATCTGCTGGATCAGATTGCGCACCTTGATGATTCGGGCAAGATCGTCGTGGACGGATATCTCCGCTCCGCAGGCGGCGGGGAGCTGCCCGTACGCTTTTCCGTGGCCTCATGGGGCGGTACCGGCGAGATCTGCCATTGTGAGATTGCCGACCGTCACGGATATATCTGTGTGGTGAACGACATGAGCGCACAACGCGCTTCCGAGCTGGCCCGTCGTGAAGCCGAAAACAGATACCGCACCCTGTTCGAGAGCGTTCTCGACGGGGTGTACCAGTCCTTGCCCGATGGCCGTTTTCTGGAAGTGAACCCGGCCATGGCTGCCATGTTCGGGTATGATTCGCCCTCTGCCATGATTATGGAGGTGGGCGATATTTCTACCCAGTTGTATGCCGACCCTGCCGATCGTGCCCTGTTTCTGGATGTTCTGCGGGAGAACGGCAGAGTCAGCCGCCATCAGGTCCGCATGAAGAAAAGAAACGGGGAAGTGATCTGGGTGGAACTTTCAGCACATGCGGTTTGCAACGAGGATGATGAGATATTGTCGGTGGAAGGCATGCTCTTCGACATTACGGAGAGAAAACTGACCGAACAGGACCTGCGCCGCAGGGCATCCCGTGACGATCTTACCGGCCTTTATAACAGAGTGTATTTCCGCGAGTGGTTCGACAATGCGCTTGTTCTGGCCACGCGTAATACCAACAGGCTTGGCCTGCTGTATGTTGACCTGAATGATTTCAAGAAGGTGAACGACATGTTCGGCCACATGGCCGGAGACAAGGTGCTGCGTGAGGTGGCGGTTCGTCTGCGCGACTGCGTGCGGGAATCCGACATGGTAGCCCGTATCGGTGGTGATGAGTTCTGTGTGGCTCTGGAAGGCCTGCATTCGTCGGAAGACGCCATGCGGGTGGCCATGGAGATAAACCAAACCCTGTCCCGACCGCTGAAGCTGAATGATACGGAAGTTTCCGTCGGTGCCAGCCTTGGTGTCGCCATTTTTCCGGATGACGGCATGGTGGCTGAAGACCTGCTCGGCAGGGCGGATACCGCCATGTACAAGGCTAAACAGGATGGAGCAGGAGTCATGTTCTGGCGGGCACTCGGCAAGCGTGTTGCCTCGTAGGCCTCGCGGGCGGCAGACAGCTAGCTGTTTTTCCAGCAGGCCGTGATGGTTTCGCGTTCTCTCTGCATGATCTCGTGTACGGCGCGCGGAACAAGATAGGTCACATTTCGTCCGGCCAGCCAGCGTTCGCGGACCAGAGTTGCGCTTATATCAAGGCGCGGCTGTGGCAGAAAATGAATAGTGTGCCCCGTTGGCAGTCCGTATTTGGCTGCCAGCGGGGCCTTTGTTTTGAGCAGCTCGGCACCGGGCCAGTATTCGCTCACGATGGCATGAAAGGTTCCGGCGTCTTTGCCCGATCTGGGCAGCACGACAAGGTCGGCCAAGTTTGTAATTTCCATTCCCCTGTGCCATGTGGGCAGGGTGGCGAGATCTCCCGCTCCCAGTATGAAAAACAACTTGCTGTCGGGGTGGATTTTTCTGTATTCTTCAAGTGTATCAATAGTATAGGATGGTCCGGGACGCTCGTTTTCCATCTTGCTCACATGCAGAAAGGGAAAAGGGGCGGCAGCCGCAGTAACCATTTCGGCCCGCAGTGCAAAGGGGAGCAGGTTGTCTCCCTCTTTGTGCGGGGGAGACGCGCAGGGAATGAGGTCTATGCGGTCCGGCTTGATCGCTTCGAATACTTCCACGGCAGGACGGATATGACCAATGTGGACCGGATTGAATGTGCCGCCGAGAATGCCGATTGTCTGCATGGAACTTCCGGAAAATAAAAAGTTTCTGAGCGGTGTGTCACAGAGGCAGGCGATGGCCCCTTACCTGTGTCTTGTGCCTGTCAGCGGGGCGATTTCTGCCTGTATCTGTTCGTTTGTTGCAGGAAGGCAGGGGATGCTGTCCCCTGCCTGTTTTTGTCTGCTCCGGGGCGTGCGGCTCCGCGGGCTCATGGACAGGATCAGACCCTGATCTGTCCCTTGCCGAAGACGACGAACTTGGTGGTGGTGAGTTCCTTCACCCCCATGACGCCGTAAGAATGCAGCTTGGAGGTGCTGATGCCGATCTCGGCTCCCAGACCAAGCTGACCGCCATCGTTGAAGCGCGACGAGGCGTTTACCGCAACCATGGAGGCATCCACCTCGCGGACAAAGCGCATGGCGCGGTCAAGGTCGCGGGTGCAGATCACTTCCGTGTGGTTGGAACCATAGGCGGCAATGTAGTCCTGCGCCTCCTTCATGGAATCCACAACCTTCACCAGCAGTATGAGTGCGTGGTATTCCGTGCCGGGGTCGCTCTCGCTCATGGCCGTGGCCGTGCTGCCGAGCAGGGGCAGTGAGCGGGGGCAGGCGCGAAAATCCACACCGGCACCGCCCAGCTTTTCCGCCACCATGGGCAGAAAGGCCTGTGCCTCGTCCTTATGTACCAGCAGCCCTTCAAGTGCATTGCACACGCCGGGACGATGGGTTTTGGAGTTGAAGACCACGGTCAGGGCTTCTTCAAGGTCCGCGCCGCTGTCGACGTAGGCGTGGCATACACCCTCGTAGTGCTTGAGCACGGGCATGGTTGCCAGTTCCACAACCTTGCGGATAAGCGTTTCACCGCCGCGGGGGATGATCACGTCGATATATTGTTCGAGCTTGCACAGGGTATTGATGGCTTCGCGGTCCGTTGTGGGGACAACCTGCACGGCGTCGCGCGGCAGTCCTGCCGCTTCAAGCGCTTCGTGCACCAGCGCCGCGAGGGCGAGGTTGGAATTGATGGCCTCGCTACCGCCGCGCAGGATGACGGCGTTGCCCGCCTTCAGGCAGAGAATGCCGGAATCCACGGTCACGTTGGGGCGGGATTCGTATATCATGGCGATAACGCCGAGCGGAATGCGCATTTTGCCCACCAGCAGGCCGTTGGGGCGCTGCCACTGGGTTTCTATGGCTCCGATGGGGTCCGGCATTGCCGCAACCTGTCTGCAGGCATCTGACATTTCCCTGATAATGGCCGGGGTCAGGGTCAGCCTGTCCATTCTGGGACCGTCCAGTCCGCGCTTGCGGGCTTCTTCAAGGTCCTTGCTGTTCGCTTCGGTGATGGCTGCTTCTTTCTGCAGCAGCAGATCCGCCAGACGCACAAGCGCGTCGGCCTTGGCGGCAGGGCTCGCTGCACTAAGGGCGCGGGCAGCCTCCTTGGCTTTCTCGCCCATGCTCTGCATCTGTTCCGTAATATTCATGAAGCCTCCACCTTTGTGTAGATTTGATGAGTGCGGCAAGAGTATACATTTGGGGAAGGGATCGCAAGTGTGGTGCAAAGCTGCAAAAAACTCTGTCGATTTTGCATTATTCAACATCTTTCAAAGTGTAGCAGAACGTCACAACACTCAAAACCCTTTTGACATTTTCGTAATGCAAGCTTACAAAGGAGTGCGTTTTTGCGCTGACTTTCGGCGTATTCTCATTTGGTACTCGACGCAAGAGGAGATAAGATTGCATGTCGGAAAAAAGGGAAACTGAACATCACGTAGATCCGACCAATGTGGGGATCGTAGGCGAACTCCAGCATGGTATTTCCGAAGAAGCCCAGCCGCTTCTCAAGTTTCTGGTGGCGAACTACAAGACTATTCTGATCAGTCTTGGTGTCGTTGTCGCCATTGTCGCCGGTTATGGCATCTATGACTACAGCGTCAAGAAATCCATTGCTTCCGCCCGCATGGAACTGGGCGACATCCTCATCAACAAGAGCGGAGCCGATCAGTTCGCCTCTCTTGAGGCATTTGCCGCCAAGGCCCCTGAAACGGTCCGTCCTGCGGCATTGTTTGAACTGGTCCGCCTGAGCCTTGAGAAGAAAGATTATGAAAAGGCCGCAGGCCTCTGGAATTCTCTTGCAGGTATAGCGGCAGGCGATATGGCCTTTGTGGCCCGCATGGGCAAGGCGCAGGCCCTTGCCGCTTCCGGCAAGCTTGAAGAAGCTTTTACCGAACTGGAAGCCGCTGATGCTGCCGCTCCCGAATCTTTCAAAAACATAGCCAAAATGCAGTTTGCCGTGGTTGCCGAAGAAGCAGGCAAACTGGACCGGGCTCTTGCCGCCTATGAAGCCCTTCAGGGCGAAGGCAACAACATGGACAAGGAACTCTTTGCCCACAAGATAAGCCAGCTCAAGGCCCGCATAGGCAGCAAGGGCTAGCTCGCGACATCTTCCGCTCAACTGTTTGCTGTACCGGCGTTGTCCGGTCATATCAGGAGAAGTATTCAACATGGCGCATCCGATTCTGGCCGGTGGCCCCGGCGAAAAGCACCTGTTGCTCGGTAACGAAGCAATAGTGCGTGGCGCGCTGGAAGCAGGCATAAATGTTGTCACCTGCTACCCCGGCACTCCTTCCTCAGAAGTTCCCGATACCTTCCACCGTCTCAAGGACGGTTCCTACTACTTCGAATACTCCGTTAACGAGAAGGTGGCCATGGAAGTGGCCGCAGGTGCAGCTCTCGGTGGTGCCATGACTCTGGTGACCATGAAGCACGTCGGCGTGAACGTTGCCGCCGACCCGCTGCTTACCATGACCTACACCGGCCTGCCGGGCGGACTTGTGCTGCTTTCTGCAGACGACCCCGGCTGCCATTCCAGCCAGAACGAGCAGGATAACCGCTACTATGCGCGTCTTGCCGGTATGCCTTGTTTCGAGCCTGCCTCCGCGCAGGAAGCCAAGGATATGACCCGCGAAGCGCTGCATCTTGCCCGCAAAACCGAACAGCCCGTCATGCTGCGCACGACCACCCGCGTGAACCATCTGCGTGGTCCCGTGGCCTTTGATGTGCGCCCCGAACCTGCGGCCATTGTCGATTTCAAGCGTGATCCCCGCCGTTTTGTGCCGGTGCCTGCCGTGGCCCGCGTACGTCATGGCGAGCTTCTCAAGTCGCTTGAAGCAATCCGTGAAGTGGCAGAGAATTCTCCGTGGAACGTTGTCCGTGGCGAAGGCAAGGTGGGCATAATCGCTTCCGGCATCGCCCGTTCCTATCTGGCAGACGTGCTGGCCGAACAGGGCTGGGCGGACAAGGTTTCCGTGCTCGAACTGGGCATGAGCTGGCCGCTGCCCGTGAAGCTCATCGGCGACTTCCTCAAGAGTGTGGACAAGGTCATCGTCATTGAAGAACTTGAGCCGCTGCTGGAAAAGGAAATTCGCGCCATGGTGCACGAAATGGGTCTTTCCCTGCCCGTGCATGGCAAGTGCGACTACCTGACCGTGCAGGGTGAATATGACACCACCGCCATTCAGATGGCACTGGCAGAGCACCTTGATGCGCAGCCCGTTTCTCCCGTCTGCAACGAAGGTGACCTCGGCCTGCCGGTTCGTCCCCCGAACCTGTGTGCCGGTTGCTCGCACCGTGCCGTATACTATTCCGTCCGTCAGCTCTTCGGCGACGACGCCTACTATTCAAGCGATATCGGCTGCTACACGCTGGGCATTCTGCCTCCGCTCAAGGCTGCCGATTTCCTCTTCTGCATGGGATCGTCCGTGTCTTCCGGCTGCGGTTTCTCCCGCTCTTCCGGCAAGGACGTGGTTGCCTTCATCGGCGATTCCACCTTCTTCCATTCCGGCATGACCGGCCTTGTGAACGCCGTGTTCAACAAGCACAACGTGCTGCTGGTTGTTCTGGATAACGGCACCACCGCCATGACAGGCCATCAGCTGAACCCCGGCGTGGACGCCAAGGTGCTGGGCGATGCCTGCGTGCATCTGGATATTGAATCCATCGTGCGCGGCTGTGGTGTGACCGAGGTGGCAAAGGTGAAGCCTTTCAACCTCAAGGCTACCATGAAGACCTTTGAGGAAATGAAGGGCAAAACCGGCGTTCGCGTCATCATCGCTGAAGAGCCCTGCATTCTGTACGCACGGCGTACGCTGAAGCTGAACCGTCCGCAGGCTGCCTATGTGGCGGAGCAGGGGGCTGAAACCGACCGAGTTCTGAACGAATATGCCTGTCCGGCATTCTATCGTGATGAAACCGGCGTGCAGGTGGATGAATCCCTGTGTACCGGCTGTATGGTGTGCATGCAGATCAGCAAGAACTTCAAAGCCCGCAAAAGGAGCGCCTAGATGGAACGCATTCGCATCTACATGACCGGCGTGGGCGGGCAGGGTACTCTTACCGCCACCACCCTTCTGGCCCGCACTGCTCTTGATCAGGGGCTGGATGTCGTATCCGGCGAAATTCACGGCATGGCCCAGCGCGGCGGCGTGGTGGAATCCACTGTGCTGCTCGGCGGCTGGAAGAGCCCGAAAATCAGTCATGGCGAAGCCGACATCGTTCTCGGCTTTGAACCATTGGAAACACTGCGCGGCCTGCCGTATCTGGCAAAGGGCGGCAGTGTCATCAGTAACACGGAACCGTTGCCTCCCGTTGGTGTTTCCTGTGGCCGGGATACCTATCCCGCCATGGAGCATATCACCGAACGGGTGAAGGGATGCTCCGCCAAGTGCTGGTTCCTGCCCTGCAGAACGCTGGGTCTGGAAGCCGGCTCCGTACAGGCGGGGAACATCGTACTGCTGGGTGCGCTGTGCGCATCCGGGCTGCTTCCCTTCGGACCGGAGGCTCTGGAGTCCGCAATCAGGAAATATCTGAAGCCCTCGCTGGTGGAAATGAACCTCAAGGCTGTAGAGCTAGGGGTTGCCAAGCTGGCAGGCTAGGAAAACACGAATCCTATGAGTGTAACCAACCTACAAGACGAAAGTCTACAGCCGTATCTGGGAACGCTTCAGCGTATTGTGTCGGAAATGGGACCCCAGCGTCCCTTCCAGTCCACGCTGAAGTCTCTGCTCAAGACACTGGCGGAGAATCATGACTTCCAGCGGCCTCATCTGGTCATCTTCGACCCTGAGACCCGCACCCTCAAGCTCAGCCTTGCACATGCGCCCACCAAGTTGTCGCATGTGGAATACGAGCCCGGTGTCGGCGTAACGGGGCAGGTGTTCTCCAGCGGGCAGCCGGTTATCGTGCCGCGCATGAAGGATCATCCGGCCTTCCTGAACCGCGCTTTCGGGCGTACCGAGGAAGAGCTGAAGACGCTGGCCTTCATCTGCGTGCCGGTGCTCGGTCCCGGTGAAGATGATGAAGGACGCGAAGTCATCGGTACCCTCAGCGTGGACACGCCAACGAGCGATATGTCCAAGCTCACGGGGCAGTCGAAGTTCCTTGCCGTTGTCGCAGGCATGATCGCCAACCAGGCGGCGTACTTGCAGGAGGAAATGGCCCGGCAGAAGCACCTGATGTCTCAGGGCCTCATTGCCGGTGACAATGTGGAAACGGGATTCATCCCGCCCAACATTGTGGCCGCTTCCAAATCCATGCGTCTTGTACTCAACCAGGCTGCGCAGGTTGGTCCCAGCCGTGCAACCGCGCTGCTGCGTGGTGAGTCGGGTACGGGCAAGGAACTGCTGGCCGAGGCCATTCATCAGGCCAGCCCCCGCCGCGAGCAGCCGCTCATCAAGTTGAACTGCGCCGCGCTGCCCTCCGAACTGGTGGAAAGCGAACTCTTCGGTTACCAGAAGGGCGCGTTTACCGGTGCGGTGCAGGACAAGAAGGGCCTTTTCGAACTGGCGAACAAGGGGACTCTGTTCCTTGACGAAGTGGGCGAACTCAGCCCCACCGCGCAGGCAAAAGTGCTGCGTGCCATTCAGGAACAGGAAATCCAGCGTCTCGGCAGCGAAAAGACCATCACCGTTGATGTGCGTCTTATCTGCGCCACCCACCAGCCTCTGGAAGAGCTGGTGGAAAAGGGGCATTTCCGCGAAGACCTCTATTACCGCATCAACGTGTTCCCCGTGTTCATTCCGCCGCTGCGGGAACGCAGGGAAGACATTCTGCCGCTGGCGGAACACTTCCTCAGCCTGTATGCGGAAGAATACAGTCGCGACATCAAGCGTATATCCACCCCCGCCATTGACCTGCTCACGCAGTATCATTGGCCCGGTAACATACGCGAACTGAAGAACTGCATCGAACGTGCGGTGCTGGTGTGCGACGAGCACGTTATCCGTACCTACCATCTGCCGCCTTCGCTGCAGACGGCGGAAAGCACCGCGACCGACTCTAACCTTTCGTTCTGCGAGGCCGTAGCCAAGTTTGAACAGGAACTTCTTGTGGATGCGCTCAAGAAGGCCCGCGGCAACATGCTGCAGGCTGCGCGCGATCTGCGGGTGAGCTACCGTATCGTGAACTACAAGGTGAAGAAGTATGGTCTGGATGCCAAGAAATTCGCTGTGGCGAAGGGGCGTCCGCGCTAAGGCGCAGTGCATATGATATGATGAAGGCGGCTTCCGGAAGGGAGTCGCCTTTTTCTGTTTATCGCACCACGCCCCGGACTCTGTAATTGAATTCGTAGCTCAGTGCGCCGCCCCAGTCCGAGAGCAGCGCATCGCGGAACCGTGTGCCGCCTTCCGGCCCAACGGGTTTGCCGTAGGTGAAGAACCAGTTGATAACGGGGTCGCCCGTATAGCCCAGTCCTATCCAGTAGTTGCCGGACTTGAGCGTGAGCGTGTTCTGCCCAAGCGAAGCTGTATGCAGTCTGAAAGGAAAGGTGACCCACCGGTAGCCTGGCCGCATGGATATGCCTGAAACGGGGATGATTTCGCTTGTGGCGACGAGCTCTCCCGGCTTGCCCGCATCGTCCTCCATCAGGTCTATCCACAGTGAGCCGCCTCCACCGTACCGGTGCAGGGCAAGGCTTATGTCCTTAAGCGACAGGGCGCGGGGCAGGGTGAATACCTGCGCATACTGCCGCAGCCGTGTGGTTGCATATTCCGCTGTTTCCACCATGAAGTTGCGGTTCAGCGTCATTACCCCGTTCAGTGTTTCAGGAGCGTCCGAGTAGGTTGAAAAATCTATGTTCTGAGGAAAGTCCATATTGCCCAAGGCAACGGCGGCCCCTTTCTTCAATTGTGTTTTGCCTGCCTTGCCCGTGGTCGTGCGGGGCTTTAAGCGGGGAGGCTTGGCCGGATATGTTGCATCGGGCTCTGTCGTTTTGCCGGCATGGCGGCGGGCCTTCTGGCCGGTTTTGCGTCCTTCCTGTGCGGGGGGGTCTGAATCCGGTATTGCGGCCACGGGTGTTCCGGCTTCCACGACAGGCAGCATGAGTCGTTTGAGCGGTCCGTCCGCATATTCCTTTCCTGTCAGGGACACAGAGTCACTGCCGAATTCCGAAGCAAATACCTCCTGCACATTCGGGCGTCTGGTGCTGCCTCTGCGGGTTATCCATTTGACCTTGCTGTCGTTCACCGTTTCCCTGTTGTCGAGGCCCACTTCTATGCGGATGAAACGGTTGGCAATGAACATGGCCGTGCTCTGGGGATTGTAGGGTGTCCAGCCAAGGTCGGGGAACCAGACCTCAATCCATGAGTGCCGGCCAAGGCCCATGCGGGTTCGCATTACATCGCCGGAAAGGGCAATGTCGTAAGGTTCGTCCAGCGTGATGCCGTTGACGACACGAACCGGGATGCCGACCGTGCGCATGAGGGCGGCTGCGAGGTGCGAGAAGTTCTGGCAGTTGCCGGTACCGGTATCCAGCGAGAACAGTGCGTCGAACCGTTGGGGCGGATTGACGTACCGCACGTTGTCCACAATCCACTCGCAGATGCGCTGCACGGCATCGTACTGCGTCTGTGCGCCTGTCGTCAGTTCTCGCGCAAGGTCACGGATGCGGGGATCATCCGTCTGCACCTGTTCGGAGCCGAAAAGGTAATCAACTGCCTCGCGTGGAATATTGACAACGGGAAAGGGCGCAGTGGAGCGGAGCGTTCCTAACTTTGTCGTGTTGGCTGCCTTGAATCGTACCTGCGCGGTGACGGCAGAGGGCGGGGTATTCCATTGGCCTTCGACAATCTCGTTGCCCCTGTTATCCGTGTAGGTAGTCTGCTTGTCCGGCTGGGGCGTAAACTGCAGATTGAAGTCGTGCACAACTTGGCTGAACGTTGGCGAGCTGTAGGACTTGGGCACTACGAAGCTCAGATGGAAGGTGCTGGCGGCATCCGTGTCTATGACGGTCTTGGATAGTTCAAAGCTGATGAGCGAATCCATGTTGCCACGCACCCTGACGTTGCGGGCATGGGCATCCTTGCCTGCCGTGCCACACGCAAGGAGCACGGCCATGATGACCATAAAGGCGAGGCGGTGCGGCAGGGCTGGAAACAGTCGGGAGGGCATGCAGTCTCCGTGTGCGTGGGGGTTGGAATCTGGATTCACCCTACCATAGCAACAGCCGGTATGCGGAGACAAGCCTGCAAAGGAATATTCAGATGAAGCCGGAGGCGGGATCGCCCCCGGCTGATGTGGTTAGATGCCAAAGGCGCAGCCGTCTGCGCGCGGGTCGCTGCCGGCGGCGTAGAACCCTTCTTCAGTGCGCAGAATGACCTGCCCTCGGCCGAAGAGTTTGCGATCATGTCCCTGACAGAGGTTGACTGTGTGGCGCATGGCGGCCAGCGTTTCAATGGTTTCTTCGGGAAGACCTTCTTCCAGCGCCACGGAGCCGTCCGGGTTTATGCAGAACCGCAACCTGTCCAGCGCACTCTGGGGATCGCATCCGTCATCAAGCAGGGCGCTGATGACCTGAACATGGCCCTGCGGCTGCATGAAGCCCCCCATGACACCCATGGCGGAGTGCAGCGAACCGTCCTGCCGGGTGGTCATGCAGGGAATGATGGTGTGATAGGGCCGCTTGGAGGGTCCCGCGCAGTTGGGATGCCCTTCCACAAGCGTGAAGTTGCATCCTCTGTTCTGCAGGGCAAAGCCCAGACCTTCGGGAACGATGCCGCTGCCGAAATTTCCGTAGACGGAGTTGACCATGGAAATGGCATTACCGTCGCGGTCGGTTACGCAGAACTGCACGGTGTCGCTGCCTGCTTCAGGCGTACCGTGCATTACGGCGGCATTGCGCTTGTCAGGCTGAATGCGTGCGGCACGCTGCGCCGTATAGTCGGGAGCGAGCAGGGTGTTGTAGTCCAGCTCTGCATGGGCAGGGTCGCATACATACCGGCGGGC
This sequence comes from Desulfovibrio subterraneus, assembly GCF_013340285.1. NCBI lineage: Bacteria > Pseudomonadati > Thermodesulfobacteriota > Desulfovibrionia > Desulfovibrionales > Desulfovibrionaceae > Desulfovibrio > Desulfovibrio subterraneus. The sequence goes on from NZ_BLVO01000013.1 coordinate 705,749, forward strand.
ATCGGCAAAGGCGAGGCGCAGGGCCTCTATCTGTCTGTGCAGGCGCTCGGGCGAAAGCGGGGCGTGGTCGGCATGGTCGGTATGGCCGAGAATGCCGAGTGCGGAAAGGGCCACAATGCCTTGCCCGTTGGGTGGGCACTCATGCACGCGGATGCCGCGATATTCCGTTGATAATGGCGTAACCCAATCCGCAGTGCAGGCTGCAAAGTCTTCCGGCTGCAGCACGCCACCGGCTGCCTGCACCGCAGCGGCCATGCGTCCGGCAAGCTCGCCTTCGTAAAAGGCTTGTTTGCCGTGAGATGCAACAGCCTGCAGAACTTTTGCCATGTGCGGGTTGCGAACGCGCTCGCCGGGAAGCGGTGCTCTGCCGTTTGCCAGCAGAGGGGAGCTTGTTGTGTGTTTGCGCAGCGCTTCTGCCTGCGACCAGAGCTCGCTGGTTACGGGACCGACGCAGAACCCGTCGCGCGCCAGACGGATGGCAGGAGCCAGTACCTGCTCAAGCGGCAGCTTGCCGAAACGTTCATGCAGGGCGCACCACGCGGCGCATGCGCCGGGGACGGTTACAGAAATGCCGTGGTACAGGGGCATCTCTTCAACCTCAAGCGCCAGCACCTTGTCGAGGGTGAATTGCGCACCGCTTCTGCCGGAACCGTTCAGTGCGTGCACGGTGCCGGTTGCGGCATCAAAGCACAGGGCAAAGGCGTCGCCACCTATACCGGTGGAGCAGGGTTCCACCACCGCCAGTACGGCGGCCACGGCTACAGCTGCATCTGCTGCACTTCCTTTTGCGCGCAGCATGTCCAGACCGGCGGCCACGGCTTGTGGTTGTGAGGCTGCAACCATGCCATATTCCGCAAAAACGGGGGATCTGCGGGAGGAAAATGCAAAGGGGGGAACGCAAAAGCCGATTGCAGAGTGTGTATTCATTTTATCCTCATGATATTGTTCAATCACACAACAATGGGATTTTTTTGTTGAAATTTCCGTGTTGGGGCTTGCGGGGCAGTGTGTCTCATTGTAACAGGGTACCAGAGAACCTGCAGGCCCCAATGTCGACTGTTGACATTGGAAGTTATGTTTTACCTACGGCAGCGCGCTGCCACAAGCAACAGGTATCCGGTACGGTAATGCCAAAGAAAAAGAAAGGGCAGACACTGGTGTGTGTGTACCCGGATTGGTGTAAAGGGTGCGGTATTTGTGTCGCATTCTGTCCGGGAAAGGTGCTGGAAATGAGCGCATTGGGCAAGGCGGAGCCCGTGCGTCCGGAAGACTGCATCAATTGTGGCTTCTGTGAACTGCACTGTCCAGATTTTGCAATCTCCATCCGGCCACGGGAGGATGGAGCAACCTGTCCGTCGTTCCCTTCCGGCCCTCCAACCAACGGTGAGGCTTGCTGATCATGGCTACAATCAGAAAGAAACGGAAAAAGGTCGAGGTGTTTGCTCAGGGCAACGAAGCCATAGCCGAAGGCGCTTTGCTTGCCGGATGCACTTTTTTTGGCGGGTATCCCATCACGCCCTCCACTGAAATCATGGAAGTTATGTCTCAGCGCCTTCCCATGACTGAAGATGGCGTGTTCATTCAGATGGAGGACGAAATTGCCAGTATGGGCGCCATTATCGGCGCATCGCTTGCGGGACGCAAGTCCATGACGGCAACGTCCGGCCCCGGTTTTTCTCTCATGCAGGAACACATAGGCTACGCCTGCATGGTCGAGGCACCGCTGGTTGTGGTCAACGTCATGCGCGGCGGCCCCAGCACCGGGCTTCCCACCAGCCCTGCACAAGGCGATGTGCAGATGGCACGCTGGGGAACCCATGGTGACCATTCCATAATCGTTCTTTCCGCATCTACCGTGCAGGAATGTTTTGAAATGACCGTTGTGGCGTTCAATATGGCGGAAAAGTACCGCACGCCGGTTATCCTGCTGATAGATGAAGTTACGGCGCATACCCGTGAAAAGATTGTCATTCCCGATTCCGAAGAGCTGGAAATCCTTTCCCGCATGACACCCACCGTGCCGCCGGAGTGGTTTAAGCCCTATGCCGAGGCCACCCGTGCAGTGCCTGCCATGGCGCCCATCGGCTCAGGCTACCGTATCCACGTGACCGGTCTTACCCATGACAATATGGGCTTCCCCTCTTCGCGTCCTGATGAAGTGAACGAAGCCATGAAGCGCTTGTTCCGCAAGATAGACCAGTTCTACGGCGATATCATGATGGTGGACGAGTTCATGTGCGAAGACGCCGAAGTGGCCGTCATCGCCTATGGCAGCGTGGCCCGTTCCGCCCATTATGCCGTGGAGCAGGCGCGTGAACGTGGCGTGAAGGCTGGTCTTCTCACACTGAAGACGCTGTTCCCCTTTGCCCGTCCTGCCGTGGAAAAGCTCTGCCGGCGCTGCCGGCATGTTCTGGTGCCTGAAATGAACATGGGACAGATTTCCCGTGAGGTGAAGCGTGTGAACAACGGCCTCACCCGCGTGCGGACTCTGAACCGGGTAGACGGCCAGATCATTACACCTTCTGAAATCCTCAAAGCAATACTGTAGGTGTGCCATGGCAGAAGTAACACAGCTTATCCACGACTACCTGCGGCATAACAAGAAATTCCCGCACGTGTTTTGCCCCGGCTGCGGGCATGGCATCATTCTTGGTTCCCTTATCCGCAGCGTGCATGCCCTGCAGCTGCCCAAGGATGATGTGGTCATCGTTGCCGGTATCGGCTGCTCGGGGCGTATGGCGGTATATGTGGACTTCAACACCGTTCATACCACCCACGGACGCGCCCTGACCTTTGCTACCGGCATCAAGATGGCCAACCCCAAGCTCAAGGTCATCTGCGTCATGGGCGACGGCGATGCTCTTTCCATAGGCGGCAACCATCTCATCCATGCTGCGCGGCGCAATATCGGCGTAACCGCGCTCATCCTGAACAACTACATCTACGGCATGACGGGCGGGCAGTGTTCTCCCGCCACACCGTTCGGCGACAACTCCATGACCACTCCGCATGGTTCGCTGGAGCAGCCCTTCGATACGGTTGATCTGGTGACGGCGGCCGGTGCCAACTATGTGGCGCGCGGTACCTCCTTCCATGCCCGCATGCTCGACGGCCTGATAATGGACGCCATAATGCACCCCGGTTTCTCGGTTGTCGAAGCGCTGTCTCCCTGTCCTACGCAGTATGGGCGCAAGAACAAGTTCAAGGGAACAGTGAGCATGTATGAATGGCTCAAAAAGAATACGGTGAAGCTCGAAAACCGCAAGGAAGACGACACCCGCATTCCCATCGGTGTGTTCCGCAATGATAACAGGCCCGGACTTGAAGAGCGTTATGCCTCGCTCAAGCAAAGGATAATGCACAAGGGGCAGCCCGAGCCCAAGGAACAGGTTTCGCCCAAGGCTGAAGCCGAACCTATTGTTGAGGGTGTTGCGGAAAAGCCTGTTGATGCGCCAAAGGAGCAGAAGTAATGAAAAAGCTCCCGCAGATTGATCGATTTGAAATACGTCTTTCCGGTACCGGCGGTCAGGGACTCATTACCCTTGGCAGAATGCTGGGCTATGCCCTTGCCATGGGCCATGGCTACTACGCAACCCAGACGCAGAGCTATGGGCCCGAAGCGCGAGGCGGTTCCAGCCGTGCAGACGTGGTGGTGAGCAGCAAGCCCATCAGCTACCCGAAGACCGAAAATCTTGACCTTCTCGTGGCCCTGTCGCAGCAGGCATGCAACTCGTATTATCACTACATGAAGCGCTCGGGCATTCTGCTCGTTGATTCTCAGCTGGTGCAGCAGCCGCCCACCAATGTCTATCTGGGACTGCCGTTTACAGAAATGGCCACCAAAAAGATAGGCAACCCCATGGCGCTGAACACCATTGTGCTTGGTGCAGTTACCCACCTGCTGCCATTTGCGGATGTGAAGGCCATGCGCTCGGCACTGCTGGAGAACCTGCCCCAGAAGATACATGAAGTGAACCTCAAGGCCTTCAACCTCGGCCTGAAGCAGGCCAGGCAGACCTTCGGCGATGCTTCCGGTCTGTGGCAGATGGTTGAAGCCGAGGCAGAGTCGGAAGCGGATTTCTCTGACTAGTCTTCAGGAAGAGATATGGAAATGGCGGGGGTTGCAAGCCCCCGCTTTTTATTTGGTGTGCGGCAGCCGTCTGTCTCGGCTTGCCATGAGGGAGAGGGCGTAGTACCTGTGACCGCACGCTGGACAGAGGTGCAACGCAAAAGGCCAGACAGGGCCAGACGGGACCTGCCGGGGGCAGCGGCCCGCCGGTGTTTGTGTTGCATGGCACGCTTGTCGGCAAGATACTATATACGAGCGAGGGATGTAATGAGTACAACAGTTGAAGAACTTACCGTTGATTATGAAGAAGACGGCCATCTTGTCGTCAAGGAACTGGACAAGGCCATTCTTTCCAAGGGAGCGTGGGCAACTGTCATGTTCCGCTACAAGCAGTGGGACAACAAGCTGGAGGACTACGGTCCGGACAAGTACATCATCCGCCGGTACCAGAAGGTTTCCGGAGAGTATCGTGCCAAGTCCAAGTTCAACATTTCCAGCGTTGATCAAGCCAAGAAGATTGTGGAGACTCTGCAGCAGTGGATTGCCGAGGTTGAGTAGCTTCCGGCTATCGCGGGGAACCGGCCTGATGCGTGTTACGTGTCACCGGACTTCCTGCGAGTTGCAGCGCCGCATAAGAAAAGCCCCTTTACGGGGCTTTTTTGTTTGTTCGGATCTGGTCATATGTCCATGTTGGCGAACAGGCCGACCAGGTAGTCGGGAAGCTGAGTCTGGGCTTCCGCCGTCATTACCTTGCTCGGATACTGCTCCGTAATGCGCAGTGACATGAAATACTGCATGAGTATGTCGTCAGTCACCGTGATTCGCCTGCCGGTGCGGATCTGCTGGGCGAATGCTTCCTGCAGCATGCGTCGCCCTTCGAACTTAATCAGGTCTGATCGGATGATGGCCATGTCTTGCTCCTCATCTGTATAGTCTTACTGTAAGACGTTGGAGGAGAAAAGAAAACCCGCAATCCTCAAATTATTGGCGGACCGAGCGGGCGGATATGGCGATGCAGAACAAGTTGTACCGGTCGTCGTATGACGGTTCGATATTGTAATTGTACTTGGGGTTCAGGTCCAGAACCACACGCAGCTTCTTGCTGTCGTTGTTGAATCCGGTGCGGACCTGTCTGATCATCGCGCCCTTTATCTCATACGTGCTTTGCCCCTTCCATTCCTTTACTTCGATAACATCGAAGAACAGACGGGGGTTGCTCTCATCGTCAATGGTTTCCAGGTCGGGTATCCGCGGATCGCTGAAATCAAGGCAGAAGAGCTCTGCATCACCGTCCTTGGTTACCCCCATGTTCTTTATGACTGTGGGGACAAGGTGTCCGCCCTTTTTTGCCTTATCGGCGAAGGAAGGGGAAACCATGAGGGTGCAAAGAATGACTAGGGCAAGAAAAATACTATTGCGCATTGGCCTGCATAACTCCATATGGGGGCGTTGCAGACACTATGAAGTAAAACGCGGGAAAATGCAAAGATGTATGAAGGATGGAAGGTTATTCCCGGTACCGTAGGGCTTGCTGCGGCACCGGGAATATAATTGGCTATTGTTCGGCAGGGGACATGAGCATGGCAACGGCACATGCACCCGGTCCGCTGTGGCAGCCCAGCACGGGCGAAGCCTGCATGATATAGAGCGGAGCCATGCCGAATTCGTTTTCCATGCGCCGTGCATAGCGCTCGGCCACTTCGGGAACGTTCACATGGGTAATGGCGAATTGCAGGGTGCAGGGGCCGTGTTCCTGCACTTCGCGTGCAAGCATGGCAAAGAGCTTGTCTTCGCAGCGTCGTGCGCCAAGGGCCTTGGCAACCACGTTCACCTTGCCCTGCTGGCGGGAGTTGAATTCGAGAACGGGCTTGATATTCAGCAGGCGGGCAAGAAAGCCCTGGCTGCGCGTCATGCGCCCACCGCGAACGGCAAAGTCCAGCGTGTCCATGGAGACGAAAACGCGCACGTTGGCACAATCTTCTTCCGCAAGCCGGACTATTTCGGCTGCGGGCATGCCTTCCCTTGCTCTTTGTGCCGCCTTGAGGACAACCATTCCCAGTCCACCGGTAAGGGTGTTGCTGTCCAGAATGTTCAGGCGGTCGCTCCAGACCATGGACCCCACAGCCTTTGAAGACTGCATCGTACCGCTGTAGCGGGCCATGACATGCACTGCGGCCACTTCGCTGTAATGTTCCTGCATTTCTTCGTACAGGCGTTTGAAGTCGCCGGGTGCAGGCTGCGAGGTCTTTGCGGAAGTGGAGTCGCCGAGGCGGGAGTTGAATTCTTCGGTCGAGATGGTGACCTTGTCCACGAATTCTTCGTCATTGAGGAAGAGGCGCAGCGGGGCAACCTGAATATCGTATTCTCTCAGCAGGTGCTCGGGCAGGTCGCAGGTGGAGTCGGTGATAATGCCTGTCTGCTGCTGCACATCGGCAAGCAGTCTTCTATGCTGTTCCAGCATGTTCTCGGCTTTCTGTGCAGATACGGTGCCGAATTCTGCGGCTATGGCGAACACGGTATCAGGTTCGTTGGTGTGGATATGCACACGCACCTTGTCGGCAGTTCCGGCTACGATAAGGCTGTCACCAAGCGGGGCAAGGCGCTGGCGCAGGGCGGAAGCACTGATGGCTTCTCCGATGACGAGGCATTCGGTGCAGTAGAGGAACTCCAGCGAATCGACGCTGACTTTTTCCTGAACGGGATTGAAGGTCTCGACAACCACGTAGTCTTCGCCTTTGTCTTTCAGGGAGCCGCGTTCCGTGAATTCGACTATCCCTTCAAGAAGATAGACGAATCCGAGGCCGCCTGCGTCCACCACATCAGCCTTTTTCAACGATGCGAGCTTGTCCGTGGTGGAGCGGACAGACACTTTGGCGCGTTCGAGCGAGTCGTGCAGCAGTTCATGAAAATTCTGATACTTGTGGCAGTTTTCCTTCAGATGCTCGGCCCAGTCGTTGATGACGGTGAGGATTGTGCCTTCGCGCGGGTCGGAAATGGACTCCATGGCGCGTCGGGCAGCGGTAGAGGCCGCATTGGAAAAGTCTGAGGGAGAAATGCGCTTGAGTCCTTTCACCCCTTCGGAAAAACCGCACAGGAACTGGGCGAGGATGACCCCGGAGTTTCCCCGTGCGCTCATCAGTGCAGATTCGGCAATGACATCGCTCATCTTGCCTATGGAACGCTCGATGCTCTTTGCCGAGCTTGAGACGATGTTGCGCATGGTGCCGGCCATATTGCTGCCGGTATCACCGTCGGGCACAGGAAACACGTTGATATCATTGAGATGTCCGTGCTTCTCCACCAGCCTTCTGGTGGCTGCCTGAATAACGCGCATGAAACGCGTTCCGTCAAGATATTGAATCTTATTGGGGGTATTCTTCAAGAAAGGCGTCCTTGTATGGGGTCTTCTTATGCCTGCGTGGGGGCACTCCATGCGTACGGCAGAGAAGATATAAAGAAGAAGGCGCCGTAGTGCAAGGCGCTGATTGATGTGGTGGCGGTCCTGTTTTTCGGGTTATCAGTGGCGCAAGGTGGAGCTGACCCGTGTTATTGTAATGTACAGCATGAGAACGGACACCGCAGCACCTGCAAAGTAGACAGCCTTCAGGTCACCTATCCAGTAAAAGAGGGTGAAGAATATGGGGGCTACGGTTTGCGCAAGGCGCAGCACCGTGCCGTTGACGGCCATGATAGCGGCCCGCTGTTCGATGGGGGCAAGGCTTGTGAGCATGGTTGTCAGGTTGGGAAAATTGAAGCCCTGTGCAAGGCCGAAGATACAGATGGGCAGGAGCATCCACCAGTAATGCGGTGTGAAGGGAATGAGAACCATGGAAACAATGTAGAGCGCATGGCCTACGCAGAGCATGGTTCGTTCGCTGAACCAGCGGGAAAGCTTGCCTATGAGGGCGGAAGCGACGGCCGTGGCAAGTGAGGACGCGCCGAAAAGACCACCGATGGCTGAGGGGGGAACATCGAAGGTGGTGTCTGCAAGTATGGGAAAGAATGTGACGATGGGGCCGTAGAGGATGAAGAATGTGAGCAGGGTGACGGAAAAGAGCGCGATGGCCTGCCTGCTCTGGATAATTTCTCTGGCGGATTTGAAGTAGCTCTTGAGGTCCTGTTTGAATTCGGGTTCAGGCAGATCCAGATGGGTTAGTACGGCGACGCAGAGCGGCAGGGCGATGAGGGGAAGAAAGAAAGGCCAGTGCCAGCCAAGTTCACCCATGAGTCCGCCGAGCGCCGGGAATATGGCCGTGCCTATGCCGAGCACTCCGGCATTTAATCCCATAATGCGTGTGCGCTCTTTGCCTTTGTACAGATCGCCTATGATGGTAGTATACAGAACACCCAGCGGTGCCGCGCCTATGCCTTGTATGAAGCGCAGCGTCAGCAGGGTGGGCAGGGTCTGGGCAAGGCCGCAGGCTGCTCCGGCAAGCCCGAATATGATAAGACCGGGGATGAGTACTTTTTTTCTGCCGAAACGGTCTGCCAGAATGCCCGCAACGGGAGCAAGGAAGATGCCGGGAAGCGTGAACGCCGTGAGAACAAGGCCGATGGTTTCTACGGGAGCGTCAAGTTCCCGGGCCAGAAGGGGCAGAACCGGCATGATGCTGGAAACGCCCATGACAACCATGAGAGTCAGGCCGAAGATGATGGGGAGATTCGTGTCTCTGAATGTGAAGGACAAGATTGGCTCGCTGGCAAAAAATTGGGGTGTACCTTCGGTGTACTAGTTCCCTGTTGCGGGAACGTCAAGTAAAGGAGCGGAGTACGGCATGCAGGATGCGGCCGTAAGATGATGTATGAAGGAACAGACTGTTGCCATTGTCATGGTGACAAGCTATGATTACATCATATCTATTCCAATAGTTTGAAATGATAGATCTCTCACATAATATAGCATTGCCTCGACCGGAGATAATATGACTGACGAAAAGAGAATCCGTTGTCCCTACTGCCAGAAGGTGTTCAAGCTGAAGGTTAAGCCCATGCGGGATGATCAGAAGGTCCTGAATATGCAGTGCCCTTACTGCAGAGAGAGTCTTGCTCTCACCAAGGAAATGGTTTTTTCAAGCCAGGCTTGATGAGCATTGGCCTCTTTGTTTTTCGGTTGCTCGGCCCTTCCATTCAGGAAGGGCTTTTTTATGTCAGACGGATACGCCGGAACGGTTCGTATAGAGCGCGCCAATGCGCTCTATGTCCGCCATGATCTCTTTCCAGTTTTCCTGCTCAAGATTTCGGCGCATGGTGCCGGACATCGGCGCGCACTCTGATGCCACAACTTCGGGCAGGCTGTTCAGCATGCCGGGGAGCATGCGGTGTATTGCCGCCGGATTTTTATTAGCCGCCGCCCGTCTCAGCAGTTCCAGTCTGCCTGCAACCGGATTGAGAATGCCGGAAGTGTTGTTCTTCCGGTCTTCCGGCTGCTCCGCGGCGTTTGCAGCTTCTTTGGTTTGCACCGTAAGCAGGGCGGCCTTCAGCTTTGAGGCTGTCACGGGCTTGGTAACAATGGCGCTTACACCGGCTTTGGCAGCCGCTTTTTCCACAAGCTCTTTGGGGTGCAGCGATATGGCGATTATGGGGGGAGGAGGCGTTCCTTTCTCGTTCATGGCTGCATGTATGGTTCCTGCGATTTTGAAACCATTTGTTCCGGGTATTTCGAGATCGAGAAAAATGACATCCGGTGCCGGTTCATGCAGGCAGCTGCGCACTTCATGGGCCGACGGGCAGATACGGCAGGCCATGGCGAGCTGCGATAACAGCAGTTCCATCAGTCGGGCGTCGTTCCGGTCAGGGCATATTGCCAGTGCATTGCGCTGTGATCGGGGGGCGGGTGGTGTGCTTTCGTGTTCGTCTTCAGCATTGTGCCCAATCCCAACTTCAGGGGTGGCAGGCGGGGCTGAACGGCCCGTTTCAGAGTGGGGGGGCGCATGTGACGTGACACCCTGCTCCTGTTCGAGAGGAAGGCCGGGATTTTTGTGGGTGCGGAAATGGATGATGAAGGACGTGCTGCCGCACGTGGAGGATGCAACCGACAGGATGGAGCCTTCAAATTGCTTCACGAGTGCGGCAAAAAATCTTCTGTGAATGCCCGTCAACTCTTCATCGGAAACACTGCGGAACGGAGTGAGGGTGCGCATGGCGCTCCCTGAATCCGTCAGCGTGAACAATATGGGGATGATGGATTGGCGTGTTCCGAGTGTTCTGTTGAACATGTCGGATTCCGCCAAAGGTGCCGCCGGCGTTGCGGTAAGGTATACTCCTTTGCAGGGCCGGTGTTGCCGATGAACGGAAACGGCAAGCCGGATGCATTGTTTGAGGCGGCTGGCATCGGCAGAGACAATGATAGGCAGTTCCGGTGACAATTCAAAAGACATGGTCGGACACTCACCTGTGTCCGCAGACCCGTCAGCCGCTGCCTGCAGAACCTTGTGGAGATCACAGAACCCTTCATGGAGCATGAGGGTGCCGGACTCGGCGCGTGCAAAATCCTGAAGATTGTCTGCAAGGCGGTGCAGTCGCTGGCATGCATGGATAATGTCGGTAATCTGCGCCGGGGTAGACTGGGCCCTTTCGTCGGTAATGCTGTTGCAGGCCGCAGCAATGGTGTTGCACGGTTCGCTCATCAGGGTTCCCAGTTCCTGCAGCATCTCCATTCTGGCCTTGCGAAACAGGCGGTCCGCTTCCAGTCTGTATTCCTCGGCCATCCGCTGTTTCTGCATGTTCGTGTCTATGAGGCCACCTTCATAGAGCAGGGTCCCCTTTTCGTCCGAGACGCAGCGGGCCGACAGCAGTCCCCAGAATCTGGTGCCGTCCTTCCTGCGGAATTCCGCCTCAAAATTGCGGACTTGCCCGTAGGTTGAAAGCTGTTGTTTGAACTCATCCCGTCTGGAAGCATCCACATAGGCATCCGTTGCAATGTTGCGAATAGTTTCGAGGATGTCTTCCTTGTCTTTGCAACCGAACATGTTGATCAGAGCCGGATTTGCATCAAGCAGTTGCCCTTCAGCCGAGCTGACGAAGATCCCTTCGAATGCGTTGTCGAATATGCTCTGAAACTTCCGTTTGATTGTGGAGCTTTCCTGTTCATGTTTGCCGAATCGTTCAACCATAAGGTTGTATTCTTCCAGCACGATGGCGGGAATGTCCGGCGAAGCGTTTCTGCCATCTCGCAGTGTGACAGGCATGAGGTTGCGCAGCAACTGCGCTATGGCAAGGTTTTGCCCCTTGCGGGCGGCATCGAACTTTTTGAGCAGGGTTATGGTGTATGCGGTGTACGCTGCCAGGAATATCAACGAGGCAGCAATAATGTTGATGGAATAGACCGCAAGCGGAACAAGGCTGGTGGCAGCCCCCAGCGTGGCAACCATGGTGCCTTTCGTGTCTCTTAGAATGGTGTAGCGGACGAGGTGATATTCTCCATCGGCTTTAACCACCGAGGGAAGCGCTTCTGATGTATCAGGCTGCTGCAGGTAGCGGCTGGAGGTGGTGGATGCAAAAGAAAAAGCTCCGCTCCGGGTGGATGTGATTTCCAGCGGAGTTCCCCATGTGGCCAGCAGCTCCACGTTGTTTTGCGTTTTCAGGTTTTGCAGTAGCGCGGGGGTTATCGGCAGACTGAGAAGCAGTTTGCCCATCGGCGGGCCCTGAGGGCCGGAGCGGATAATGTCTGTCACGTACAGATAGAGACTGCCGTTGGCTGTTGTATAGTCCGAGGAGCGTGATTCCGTGACGGTTGCTCGCAGGAGAATTTTTTTGCGCAGCGCGGCGGGGAGCAGAGAGGCTTTCTGAGACGACGTGGCCAGCTGTATGTCCGCATTGTCGAACACCTCAAGGGCGAAGGGGGACAATATGGGAGCAATTGGGGGAATGTTAATGATCGACGCGGCAGTATGACTGCCTGACAGCAGGGTACGCACTGTTTCCGATCTGCCTGCTGTGGCGGCTTGCAGCTGCAGGGTCTGGCGCAGGGAAAGCATGCCTGAATGATACGCCTGCAGCTTTTCGTTCAGTTGCCTGTCTAGCGTTGCCCATTCACGATAGATGATCATCCCTGCGAACAGCACAAGAAACAGCGCAAAGGGCAGAAGGTGGAGGGTGCGGCTCCATTTTTTAGCAACCGGCAAAGGGGTAGGCATGTAGCTCTCCTCGATGTGGTGTCGAGAAGAGCTTACCCTGTGGCGTCTTGTGTGGGTATTATTCTATATCCATCAGTTCATGGAGTAGAGGGTATCGGTGCCAAGCTGGGCCGTCTCTTCAACTGGGCAATCGCCGGCATCGTCAGAAAGAAGATGCGCCTCCATCGTGCGTTTGCCGAAGTGGAGGGCCTGTTCCGTGTCAAACATGAAAATATCGATCTGGTTTCTCTTTGAGCCTGCCATCAGGTCTTCGATGGTGAAAATCCCCAGTTTTTTGATGTAGATCTTGCGTCCGAACACCCACCCCTGATCGAACAGGTCGCGCGAGACAGCCACGATACCGTGACGAACCTTGCGGTTCGACGCTGTGATGAGTGGCGTCTCATCCGTTTCTTCCAAGCGCGGGCTGTAGGCAGTAACCCGTACAATTTTCTTGCGTTGCATGGATTTTATTGTGTCTTTATTCGCCATGCTTATTTTTAGAGCTAATACGGTTTGTGTATATCCGCTTTCCATAAGTTCTTGAATTTGAGTAATTTTCTCTTGTTGCGTTTTCATCTGTGATGAAAGAGACGTAATATTCTGTCTTTGGAGTATGATAAGTGCTCCAAGAGACAGTATGATCAGTATGTGTATTGCGTTTTTCATGACTACCGCAATTCCTTTTTGTTTCATTTGTTGCATTTGTGAAGCAGTGTCCTTGTGTTGTGTTTGTAGTTGTATAGCGTTTTGCTGTGTGTATTTCAATGATATATCATCGCATGGCGTTGTGGCGTGGTCTGATACGTTTAACATTGTGTTATTGCAGTAGTTGAACGGACGTCATGAATCTGTAACGCAGTCTGTCGCAAACGTGAAACGTCGCGGGACTGTCGATCTTCCTTAACTTGTTTGTAACATTCCGAAGACATAACACGTGCGGGTCGCACTCAATTTCAGAGTCGCCTGAAACAGGATTGCAATGGGGCGTGTATGCTGCTTCGGACAAAAATTTCGGTTTTCTGCATGGTGCTGGGCTTGCTGCCTTTGTTGGGGATGGGGGTATACAGCGTACAAACCGCGTCAACGAGTCTGAAAGGTGCGGCGTTCGGTCAGCTGCAGGCTGTAAGCGATGTTCAGCGCGACAGCCTGGAAACTCTTGTCGAGCAGTGGAGGCATGCCACCGTCATCTATTCTCAAGTCAAGGAGGTGTACAATGCTGTCGGCATGATCAGGGATACACTGTACGGCAAGGTCAAAGACGGCGAAAAGATGCCGATAGATGCCGAGTATGATGGGATTTATGATTTCGTGAAAGCAGCCTTTGTTCCCTTTGTGACGGAATATGGCTTTGAGGATGCCTTGCTGCTGGATGACTACGGAAGGGTGATCTTCTCGGTGACAAGAGATAACGACCTCGGAGAGGATCTGGTCAAAGGTCCCTACCGGGAGACCAATCTCGCCCGCGCCTGGGAAAAGGCAGTAAAGGGCGAGTTTGTTTTTGTGGATGCAGAGGCGTATGCCCCGCTCGGGGGAAAGCCTGCCGCCTTCATGGCTGCTCCTGTATACAGCTACACCGGCGAGATTCTGGGCGTGGCCGCATTGCGGCTGCCGCTTGCGCATGTCGGGCATATCATGTCGCAGCGCGCCGGCATGGGGGATACGGGCGAGTCGTATCTTGTCGGGCAGGACGGCATTATCCGTTCGGATTCACGTCGGGATGTTGCACACCATTCCCTTGCGGCGGCCGCGCGCGACAGGGAGCAGGCAAGGGTTGATACCGTTGCCGTGCAGCGCGCACTGAAAGGGGAGAAGGGAGTGATGGTTGGTAACAGCTATGATGGTGCTGCCTACCTAACGGCCTTTGCACCGGTTGAACTGCAGGGCCTGAACTGGGTTCTGATTACCGAGATTACGGCTGAAGAAGCCTTTGCCCCGGTAACACGGTTGCGCATGGTCACCTTCGGTCTGGGAGCAGTAACCGCTCTGCTGGTCGTTGCGGGAACATGGTTCTTTCTGCGCCGTGCCATTGCCGATCCTTTCCGGCGCATCATCGCCTATGTGCAGGCTGTTTCCGGTGGCAATCTGCATGCAGAACCACAGGGTACCTTCAAGGGAGAAATAGGGCAGGTCACGCAGGCTGTTTCCCGCATGGTGGGACAGCTCAAGGAAAAGCTGGGATTCTCCGAGGGCATTCTCACGGGCATGACCATGCCCGCCGTGGTGGTGGACCCGGACAACAACGTCTCTTTCGTGAACAGCTACTTTCTCGACATGATGGAGTTCGAGGGCAGGCCGGAGAGCTATTGCGGCAAACCCGCAGCTACCTTGCTGCAGCATCAGGAAGGGGGCAGGGGCTCCACTTCGCTGGCCATGCGTGAGCAGCAGGCAGTCTTCAATGTGGAGAGAAACTGGACCACCGCGAGAGGGAACGCCCGTACAGTGCGGATAGATTGCGCACCTCTCTATGATCTTGACGGCCAGCTCATTGGCGCAATCGCGCTGGTGACCGACCTTACGGATATCCGCATCAAGGAGGCGCATATCAGCGAGCAGAATTCCATGATGCTTGAGGTGGCCGAGCAGGCGGAACTGATCAGTGCTAACCTGTCCAACGAAGCGGAGGAACTTTCGCGTCAGGTGGAGCAGGTGGGCGAGGGTGCCCGTATGCAGATTGACCGAGTGGGCCAGACGGCATCCATCATCGACGCCATGAACCGGGAGTTGCTTGAGTCCGCCCGCTATGCGGAAAACGCGGTAACGGATGCCAACACGGCCATGCGCAAGGCCGAGGAAGGCACAGAGGTCATGGGCAGAACGACAACGGCCATGAATCGTGTGCAGAACCTTTCAGAGAACCTGCGGGAAAGCATGCACCAGCTGGGAGCGCAGGCAGATGCCATTGGCGGCATTCTTGAGGTGATCAGCGATATTGCGGACCAGACCAACCTGCTTGCACTGAACGCGGCGATAGAGGCGGCACGGGCCGGTGATGCCGGACGAGGGTTTGCCGTGGTGGCAGATGAAGTTCGAAAACTTGCGGAAAGAACCATGGCCGCCACGGGTGAGGTCAACAAGAGCGTGCGGAGCATACAGAACACCGCCCATGAGAATATCAAGCACACTGATGCGGCTGTTGCAGCCGTGTCGGAAGGCAACTCGCTGGTTGTGGCCTCGGAACGGTCACTGAACGAGATAGCCGAACTGTCCGTTTCCATGGGGGAGCAGATTCAACGTATCGCCGGATTGTCCCGCGAGCACTCCGATCAGCACGCATCCATTATCAGGGCGTTTGAAGACATCCGGTCTGTTGCTTCGGAAACGGGAGCTGGGATGACGGAGTCGGAAAAAGTCGTGAGCGGGCTCGCGGGCAATGCGCATGAGCTGAGTTCGCTGATAGGCAAATTGAAGCAGTAGATGGCCTTGCCGTGCGGCAGCACTCCGCGGCTGGGGTGATTGTCAGCAATAGGCACGGGGCAGGCAGGGATGCGATAGTGCCCGAGGTAAAGGCAGCGGGATACCAGTGGCAGGGATAGTGCCGGTGTTATAGAGCCGGTGGCGGCAAAACAGCAGAGATATATCAGGCGGTGGCCAGAGCTGAAAGGGCTCCGGCCGCCGCCTTGTCTGTCAGGTCAAACATTTCTTCGCCGTGGTCATATCCGGCAAGGTGCAGCACGCCGTGCGATATGAGTCTGATGGCATGTTCCGTAACATCCTGCTGATAGAGAAACGCCTCGCGCACTGTCGTATCAAGAGACAGCGCCAGCCAGCCCATATGCCACCCTTTTTGCATTTCCTTTACCGATTCGGCATCGGCAGAAGGAAAGGAAAGGATGTTGGTGGGGCCGTCACAGCCGAGGAACGAACTGTTCAGTTCGGCTATTTCGGCATCGTCCACAAGATTGAGGTCCAGCGAGGCACCTTCGTGTCCTATGGCGGCACATATGGCCTCCACGCAGACCTGCAGTTCCATGCGGGAGACGGGGAGCAGCCATGAGAGGCCGTGGGCTTTTCGTATCTGCATCATGGCGCGTTACTGCAAGGGGTTTGACGATTTCTTTTCGGAACCGGTGAGAGACGTTGCGGCCTTGCCGGTCTGGTCGGCGGCTGTCTCTTTGGGCTCGGTCTTCTCGTCAGCTTTCTGGGGCTGCTTTGCTTCCTGCTTTGCTTCCGACTTCTCTTCGGGCTTCTTGGCGGTGCCGTTCTTTTCCTTCTTGTCGTCAGGATATTCGATGCGACGGTGGAAGATGCCCGTAAGAATACGGTGGAAGCTCTCTGTCAGGGTGTGCAGGTCGCGCAGGGTCAGTTCGGATTCATCGAGCTGGCCTTCTGCAAAGATGCTCTTGATAATGGTGTCGATGTGTCCGCGGATTCTGCTGGGGGTGGGGTCGGCCAGCACGCGGCTTGATGCTTCCACAGCATCTGCCAGCATGACAATGGCAGCTTCACGAGTCTGCGGCTTGGGGCCGGGGTAGCTGTAATCCTCTTCACGGGGGTTGTCGCCTGCTTCCTTGGCCTTGTTGAAGAAGTAGCGGATGAGCGAGGTGCCGTGGTGCTGTTCTATGATGCCTGCTATCTCGTCGCCCAGTCTGTGCTGGCGGGCCATCTCAACCCCGCGTTTCACGTGGCTGCTGATGACAAGGGTGCTCATGGAAGGGGCAATCTTGTCATGAGGGTTCTTGGCTCTTCCCTGATTCTCGATGAAGTATTCGGGTTTGGATAGCTTGCCCATGTCGTGATACAGGGCGGCCACCTTGCACAGCAGGCTGTTGGCACCTATGGATTTTGCTCCGGCTTCCACCATGTTGGCCACGATGAGCGAGTGGTGATAGGTGCCCGGTGCTTCAAGCATCAGTTCCTGCAGCATGGGCTGCTCAAGGTTCATGAGTTCCATGAGGCGGAAGCGGGTGGTGTAGCTGAACACCATTTCTATGAGCGGGCTCACGGCAAACTGCACCAGCAGCGAAAGCAGCCCGTTACCCAGCACATACAGACAGCCCATCCATATATGCCCGCTATCAAAGCGCTGGAACAGGGCCACGCCTATCCATGTGGCCATGAGGCCTGCCATGTGCGGGAAAATGCTGAGGGCGATGTCGCTTCTGGTCTGGGCGCGTTTTACCAGCAGCACATAGAGCATGGAGCCTATGAAGTAATACAGGAACAACCACAGGCCGCCCCCCGTCATGGCGGTGCACAGGAAGGAGAGGATGAGGGCTGTAACGCTGCAGCGCTTGAAGCCGAAGATCATGGCTACAAGGCCCATGCCGCCGGATACGGGGAAGAGCAGTTGCAGCAGTTCGCCGCGCATGTCGGCGGACGAGGCGTCGCCGAATGACCCGTGGGCGAACAGCAGCATCTTTGCGCCTACACCGAACAGAAGCAGCAGCAGGCCGGTAAAATAGAGGTCTTTGTTTTTGACGTCTGAAATGCGCCTTCCCGGTTTGGCAAAAGCAAAGCCGCCACCAAGCATGAGGGAAACAATGAAGAGGCCGGCAATGCGCATGGGGAACATGGTCTGCTGCTTGTGACTGATCAGGGCCTGAAGCTGCATCTGGTCTTCTTCCGTAACCCGTTCGCCCTGCCGGACGATGATTTCACCCTTTTTGATCTGGTTATAGACCGGAGCGATGGATTCGGTGGCCATGCGGCTGCGCAGATTGGTCACTTCCCTGTTCAGGGTCAGCGTGGGAGCCATGAGCGGCGTGAACAGGGCAGTGATGGAGCGGCGTGTGCTCAGGGGCAGCTTGAGCGTATCCTTGAGGTAGGTCGCCAGATTGTTGCGCAGATCCCGTATGTCCGGAACACCCGCCAGTTCAAGCCGTATGGTTTCGGTCGCGGTTGTCAGGTCACGGACGACGATGCCGTGGCGGTACTGCAGCATCAGCGTCTTATCAACGGCAACGCCGGATATGAGCTGCTCTTCCATCCACGGCAGCACGTCCTGCCGGACGATTTTACGGACGGAAGGTTCCTGCCAGTCCCGGACGGTGGAGGCGGCAATTTCGGAATTAAGGGATTCGGAAATGATCCATCTGAGCTGTTCCGGGTCGGAGTTTTCGGATGTCGGTGAGTCGATCATCGCAAAAACCTCGGCCACGCGGGACTGAAGATGCTCGATGGGGGTAAGGCTCAGATCAAAGACCGGAGGCTGCAGTTCGGCTACCTGCCTGCGTTTTGCATGGGTTGAGACGGCGTCTTCAACCAGCAGGTCCTGATCTGCCGTAACGTCTTGCGTGGCAATTTCTCCCGCTACAAAAAGAACGGTCTGCGGGCGAAGCTGCATGCCCCCCAGCACGGAAAGTCCCACAAGCACGAAGACGAAGAACACCAGCCCGTAAACAGGGCGACCTGATGCTTTTCGCGGTTTTCGCGCTTTGAAGAATGAAGGCAGAAACCGGCGTAAGCCGTTAGTCTTTTTTCCCGAAATCAGTTGTTTGGATGCGTTCATAGGCCTGTACTATCCGGCCCACCAGGGGGTGGCGGATCACGTCATCTTCGTGGAATGATAGGAAGCGGATTCCCTTGACGCCGTCGAGGATGCGCTGGGCATCCACCAATCCAGAGCGGGGAAGGCTTCTTCCCCTGTCTCCGGCGGGCAGGTCTATCTGGGTGACATCACCCGTGATGACCGCCCGTGAGCCGAAGCCCAGACGGGTAAGAAACATCTTCATCTGCTCGGGAGTTGTGTTTTGCGCTTCATCCAGAATGATGAATGCGTCGTTGAGTGTCCTGCCACGCATGAAGGCGAGGGGGGCGATCTCTATGACACCGGTTTCCAGCATTTCGGAAACTTTTTCGAAATCAAGCATGTCGTGCAGGGCATCATACAGCGGGCGGAGGTAGGGGTTGACCTTTTCCACCATGTCGCCGGGCAGAAAGCCGAGTTTTTCTCCGGCTTCTACCGCGGGGCGGGTAAGGATGATGCGCTTAACCTGCTTTGAAAGCAGCTTTGAAAGGGCCATGGCAACGGCAAGATAGGTTTTGCCGGTTCCTGCCGGTCCCACGGCGAACACCATGTCGTTTTCGCGCAGGGCGGCCACGTAGTCGCGCTGGCTCAAGGTCTTCGGCGTTATGGTCTTCTTGGGTGAAGCGACGAAAACCGCTTCCTTGAAGATGGCCTTGAGATCGGTTGCGGGCTCGCGTGCGATCATGCCGTAAGCATAGACCACATCGCGGGGAAATACGGGGTTGCCGGATTTCAGCAGCCCGTAAAGCTGCGTCATCAGGTTGAGAACGGTGTGCAGCTCTTTCTCGTTCTCGCAAGAGGCGAGAAGCGTTGCACCGCGGGTGTTCAGGGTAACGCCGCTTTTTTCAGCTATCAGGGCCAGGTTACCGTTCTGCGGTCCGAACAGTTCATTGGCCAGGCGGGCGTCGTCGAACTCCAGCGTTCGTGTCGTGGGTTGTGCAGACATAAGCTGGTAGTGCCTTGCGGCGGTACCGATACTCCTCGAAAAAGAATTTGCCAGAAGCTACCCTTTTTTATGGTCAGCGTCCAACACTTTGCGAAAAGTACAACCTCCTGTCAATATTAGTGAAAGTCTAGAAAAAGGCAGTGCCGTTGCGAATATGTGATTGCCTCTTTTTGGTACGATTTCTGCTAGATAATCCTGTAAGCGGCAGACATTGCCGTTAGGATTCACAAGGCAGGAGAAACCTATGTATACTTCAAGCATCGACAGGATTGACGGGCTTTCCTATTCGGGACTGCGTAGCGACTCGCGTACTACTGAGAACAGTTCGACGCAGGAAGCCGAAAAGACTCGTGTACAGGCCCGTCGGGCTTCCATGTATACGGCTAATAATACCATGTCGGGCATTGCCCGCGAGGTGGAAGCCGCTCTTGCGGGTGTTGAGCCGGACTCGAACGGCCGCATTACCTTCAAGCAGCTGGAAGCGCATAAGGGTAAGATGGAATCGGAGTTCGCAGAAAAGGTAAAGACCGACCTGCGTGCGCTGGGTGTGGATGAGAAAATAGAATTCCGTCTTGTATCGGATAATAACGGCGGGGTTTCCGTGTTGTCGGACAGCAAGGACGCTGCGCTTGTTGAGCGGTACTTCAAGGCAAATCCGAAGATGGTGGACGAGTTCAACAAGATTCAGATGATCGGCAATTTTGACCGTGCACGTCAGTTTCAGGACAGGCCCGTCACCGATATGCGCAAGGAAATCCAGATGCAGGGTGCGGCACTGTTCATGAGCTCTGCCATGAATAACGGTATGTCGCTGGCCTCGGAGCTTATGGACTTCAATGCGGAAGGGTATACCTCCGGCATGTTCGGCCTGAGCAGAACAATCTGATGAGACTGATTTGAGCTGAGAGCCTGAATGGAACGGTTTGAACGTAACTGCTCCGCAGGCAACTACTCCCGTGTTTTCAAGGCAGCCGTATGGGTGCCTTAGACTACCGGCAGACCTTCGTTTTCGGCAGAACCGCATTCTCGTTAAGCCGGAACCGAGGTCCAAGAAACGGATTATCCTCGCTTCTACGAGGTGCAGGAACGTCAGGTTCCTGCCCGGCGGAGCCAAAAAATACCAGAATGTCTTTGTCAGCAATGTGAGGCAGCCGTATGGCTGCCTTTTTCTGTGCCGTAGTGCCGTTTTGTCATGCAGCATGTGACAGCTTGTTTTTTGGGTGGGTTGCTGTCATGAATTCCCCCATGCGAACTCTTCAGATAATCAACGTGCGTTGGTTCAACGCCACGGCATGGTACGGCCTGTATCTTGGAACGCTGCTGCAGCGTGCGGGCCACGAGACGCGGATGATCGTCATGCAGAATACGCCGGGCGCGCTGAAAGCTCATGAATGGGGCATGCAGGGCGTGCATATGGACCTTAATACCGCCCACCCCTTCCGTCTCATGCGCACCTACGGGCAGATGCACCGGCTGGTGACCGGATTCAGGCCGGATGTGGTGAACTGCCACCGCGGCGAGGGGTTCATGCTCTGGGGGCTGCTTAAAAAACAGCTGGCAGGCGGACCATATGCCTTCAAGCTGGTGCGCACGCGTGGCGACCAGCGCCTGCCCAAGAACAATGCCGTAAACCGCTGGCTTCATACCGACGTTGCGGACGCTGTGGTTGCCACCAATTCCGTCATGGCCCGCCATTTTACCGATGTGCTGCATGTGCCTGCCTCCAAGGTGCACACCATTTACGGCGGCGTGGACGCGGACCGTTTTGTCTTCGACCCGCAGGGGCGTGAACGTGTGCGTGCCGAATTCGGGTACGGAGAAGGTGACTTTGTCCTCGGCCTTCTCGGACGTTTTGACGAGGTGAAGGGCCAGAAGGAAACCATAGAGGCCGTGGCGGCGCTGCGCAGGCAGGGCGTGTCCAATATCCGGCTCATGCTGCTCGGGTTTGACAGCGCCACCCCGCAGTCGGTGGTGGAAGGCTGGATGCGTGACAACGGCATTGAAGATATTTCGGTCATCACCGGCAAGCGGGATGACGTTACGGCCTGCCTTTCAGCGCTTGATGCCGGTGTGGTTGCGTCCAAATGGTCTGAAACCATTGCCCGTGCCGCACTGGAGATAATGGCCTGCGCCCGCCCGCTCATTTCCACCGATGTGGGGGTCATGCCCGACCTGCTGGAGGCGGATGCCATGTTCCGTCCGGCGGATGTGGATGCTCTTGCACAGGCAATACGGCGTGTGGCTTCGGATGCAGAGTATCGGAGTTTGCTGCTTGAACAGCAGCAATCGCGCATCCGTTCCCTGACCGGACAACAGTTTCTTGACCAGACGCTTTCTCTCTACAACTCAATTTTGCGGAAATAGGGTGCCGACGTGATCAATTTTGCCAGTGACAACGCTTCCGGGGCGCATCCCCGGATTATTGAGGCCGTGGCCCGTGCCAACAAGGGGTTTGCCAGCGCATACGGTGCGGACGCGCATACCGCAGAAGCGGACGCCGCGTTCAAAAGCCTTTTCGGTGACGATATCGCCGTTTTCTATGCCATGAACGGAACGGGTGCCAACGTGATGGGGCTCAAGAGCCTTATCCGCTCCTACCACGCCGTGATCTGCTCGCAGATGGCGCATATCAACGTGGACGAGACCGGCGCACCGGAAGCGGCCATAGGCTGCAAGCTGCTTACTCTGCCTTCTCCTGACGGCAAGATAACGCCGGAACAGGTTAAGCCGCTACTCGCAGCGCAGGGCGTTGTCCACCATAGCCAGCCCAAGGCCATATCCATAACGCAGGCGACCGAGTTCGGCGCGGCGTACACTCCTGAAGAAGTTCGCGCGCTGGCTGATCTTGCCCATGCGCACGGCATGTACCTGCATATGGACGGTGCGCGCATTTCCAACGCTGCCGCTTACCTTGGCGTGGATGTGAATGCCTTTACCCGTGATGCGGGAGTTGATGTGCTTTCCTTCGGCGGTGCCAAGAATGGTCTGTTGTTCGGCGAAGCGGTCATCTTCTTCAATGTCAGCGCCAACCCTGCGCCTGCGGCTGATTTTCCGTATCTGCGCAAGCAGAACCTGCAGTTGCTTTCCAAGATGCGCTTTCTTTCCTGCCAGTTTGCGGAACTGTTGCGCGACGGCCTGTGGCTGGAAAACGCGCGGCATTCCAATGCCATGGCGCAGCGTCTTGCCGCTGGATTGGCCAACGTTTCCGGCGTTACCGTGGTGAACAAGGTGGAAGCCAACGAGGTCTTTGCCGCCATGTCACCCGAGCGTATTGCATCTCTTCAGGATGATTTCTATTTCTATGTGTGGGACGCGGCCCTGCATCAGGTGCGGCTGGTCTGCTCCTTCGATACGACAGAGGCGGAAGTGGATGCCTTTGTGGCAGCCGTAGCCCGCTAACGGATTAGCTATATAATGATTGGGGCCGGTGTCGTTTAAATACCGGCCTTAATGTTAGTTTTCAGTAAAACCGCATTCCCGTTGCGCCGGAACTGAGGTCAAAAACGGATTTTCATCGCCTATACGAGGTGCAGGAACGTTAGGTTCCTGCCCGGCGGAGCCAAATGCCAGAAATGCCTTTGTGGTATTTTAAAAGGCCGATGTCGTAGAGACACCGGCCTTTTGATTTTTGTGTATCGGGCTTAGAGCCGGATGGATGAATAGAGCTTGGCGA
This sequence comes from Desulfovibrio subterraneus, assembly GCF_013340285.1. Taxonomy (NCBI): domain Bacteria; kingdom Pseudomonadati; phylum Thermodesulfobacteriota; class Desulfovibrionia; order Desulfovibrionales; family Desulfovibrionaceae; genus Desulfovibrio; species Desulfovibrio subterraneus. The sequence goes on from NZ_BLVO01000013.1 coordinate 729,020, forward strand.
GCCATGGGCGGGAGTAAATCTGCAGTCGCATCATCATCCACGAGGCGGGTTTGTCCTTGGCCTTGAACCGGTGGATACGCGAGGCGCAACCGGCGGGGTTGGGACCCATCTCGGTGGTGAAGAAACAGCGAAAGCCGAGGTCCTTGCCTATGGAAAGAGCATCGGGAGAGAATGCTCCCCACGGCCAGCACAGCGAGCGTTCCGGCCTGCCGAGTTCTTCCTCGATGGTGGTCTTGGCCTGAGAGAGTTCCTGTCGCAGGGCTCCCTGCAGGCTCATGCTGTCTTCATAGCTGCCGAGCTCGTCTTTTGAGAATCCTTGCACCAGTGTTTTCAGGCGCTCCAGATTGGCTTCTTCGGCAAAAAAGGCGTAGGCTGCATCTGTTTCCTGCGGAACCAGTTCGCGTATGGCGGCAAGCAGACGCTGCGAGGGTATGAAGGCGCGGTTGGCAAGCCGGGGCAGAGCCTTGAAACGGGGTAATCCCCATATGATATCGGAATCGATCCGGTCAAAGGTGCGGGTGCGTTTTTCCGGTTGGTAGAATCCGTCATATTCAGGACTGATGAATACTGATTTGTGCCATGCTGAATGGCAGGAAACACGCATGACACCGCTTTTTTCCATGAGCCGCGCTTCTTCCCAGTTGAGGAAAGGGTCCTGCCGTTCGTCAAAGCCGAGTTCATGCTTCACATACGGCTGGTCCACGCGGGGCAGGGCATCTGCGGAACATTCGTTGTTCCACACCTGCTTGAGGGTATTACGCGGTGCGGCTGCAGGTTCGATCTTGCCGGTTACGGCAAAGATGGTACCTTTGTGCCCGTATTTTTCCAGAATGGGATAGGCGTAGACATAGTTATCCAGAAAACCGTCATCAAAGGTGATGAGTATCGACTTGTCCGGCAGGGGCTTGCCCTGAATGAAGAAGTTCTCGGCATCGTCAAGTCCGATGCCGCGCCATCCGTTGCGCGCCATGGCTGCGCAGTGCTCCTCGAACAGTTCGGGAGAGACGGCAATGGGGTTCTTCCAGCGTGATATGTAGTGGTACATGAGTACCGGAACGGAGCTCGTCATGGTGCTTTGATGGGGAGTGTGGTTGACTATGAATTGTAGTGCGTTATGTTAGCATTCGAAAATGCAGAACGCTCATCTGCATTGATAACGGCGGGAATCCGCCAGTCGTCTTACGAGGAGAGCTATACGAGATGGGAGTTGAATACAAGGATTATTATAAATTGTTGGGCGTTTCCAGAAGCTCATCAAAAGACGATATCGCCAAGGCTTTCAAGAAGCTGGCCCGTCAGTATCATCCTGACCTCAATCCGAACAACAAGGATGCGGAAGCCAAGTTCAAGGAGATTAACGAGGCTTACGAGGTGCTCAAGGATGAGGAGAAGCGCAAGCTGTATGATCAGCTTGGGCCTAACTGGCAGCACGGGCAGAACTTCCAGCGTCCTCCCGGCTTCGAGAATATGAATTTTCAGGGCGGCGGCGACTTCAGCGACTTCTTCGAAACCATTTTCGGAGGAGGAGGGGGCTTCAGGCGTTCCGGCGGCTTCGGGGCTGACCCGTTTGGAGGGTATGCCGGTGGCAGCAGACCTCGCCGTGGTCGTGATGTTGAGGCAACCCTGAACCTGAGCCTTGAAGAAGCGTACAACGGCGGACGCAAGGCCGTGACTCTTCAGGATGCCGGCACCACCAAGACCCTTGAGGTGAACATTCCCGCCGGTGTGAAGGACGGTGCGAAAATACGTCTTTCCGGTCAGGGCGACAAAGGCGCTGCCGGTGGTCCCAATGGTGATCTGTATCTCAAGGTTGCCATCATGCAGCACCATCGTTTCAATCTTGATGGTGTGAACGTGGTGCTCGACCTGCCTCTTGCCCCGTGGGAAGCCGTGCTTGGTGCAACCGTGCGCGTTCCCACACTGGACGGAGAGATCGAATTGAATATTCCCCCCGGCACGAGCAGCGGCCGCAAGTTGCGTTTGCGCGGCAAAGGGCTGGGCAGTGCCTCGGCCCGGGGCGACCAGTTCGTCCGCATCATGGTCAAGGTGCCTGATTCCCTGACGGAAAAGGAACGCGCCCTGTGGGAGAGCCTGCGGGAAATTTCCGGTTTTACCCCGAGAGACTTCTAGTTCATTTGCGGGGCGGCGTTCCCGCAAGGAAAACGCCGCCCCGTGCAGCCTGAAGAAACAACGCCTGCGGAGGCCAAGATGGATAAGTATCGTTATGACGAGGATCTGCCCATTCAGTCCGACTACATTGCCTGGGCGGAGTTTCTTGAACTGGCTGCGGTGCATCCCACCCGGCTTGGCGAGCTGATGGAACTGGGATGGCTGAATCCTGCACGTACCGAGCAGGAAGAATATCTTTTTACGCGCAGAGATGTGTATCGTATCCGCAAGCTGGAACGCATCTGCGGCGATTTTAATCTTACCGCCCTTGGCGGCTCCATTATCGTGGATCTGCTGGACCGCATAGATCAACTGGAGCGCAAGGTGCAGGAACTCGAATTACTGGTGCGGGACTGATCAGTCCTGCCACACACTGCTTATACGGGAGAGATGACGCATGAATCTGAACCAATTCACCGAAAAATCACAACTTGCCATCAGCGAGGCGCAGAACGTTGCCATCCGTCTGGGACACCAGCAGGTGGACGTTGAGCATCTTGTGCAGGCGCTGGTGGAGCAGGAGAACGGGCTTGTCAGCCGTCTGCTGGAACAGATGGGGCATAAGCCCAAGGCGTATCTCGAGGCTCTGGGCAAGGAATTGCGCAGACGGCCTTCTGTCAGCGGTCCCGGCGTGGGGCCGGACTCCATCTATGTCACACAGCGTCTGAACCGCATGCTGGTGCGGGCGCAGGATTTTGCCAAGCGCCTGCAGGACGAATACGTGAGCGTGGAGCATCTGTTCTGCGCTGCGCTTGATGAGCCTGCAACCAGCGAAATAGGCCGGGTGAACAAGGAATTCGGCCTGACGCAGGACAAGGTGCTCGCAGCCCTGACGCATGTGCGCGGTGCGCAGCGTGTTACTTCGCCCAATCCTGAAGACACATATGAAGCGCTCAAGAAATACGGGCGTGACCTTGTGGAAGAAGCCCGCAAGGGCAAGCTGGACCCCGTGATCGGCCGTGATGCGGAAATCCGCCGCACCATCCGCATTCTTTCCCGCCGTACCAAGAACAACCCTGTTCTGATCGGTGAGGCAGGCGTGGGCAAAACCGCCATCGTGGAAGGACTGGCACACCGCATACTCAATGGTGACGTGCCGGAAAGTCTGAAGAACAAGAGCCTCTTTGCGCTGGATATGGGGGCGCTTATTGCGGGCGCCAAGTATCGCGGCGAGTTTGAAGAGCGTCTCAAGGCCGTGCTCAAGGAAGTGGAAAAGGCCGAAGGCCGGATTCTCATGTTTATCGACGAGCTGCATATCATCGTCGGTGCGGGCAAGACTGATGGAGCCATGGATGCAAGCAACCTGCTCAAGCCCATGCTGGCACGGGGCGAGCTGCACTGCATAGGCGCAACCACGCTGGATGAGTACCGCAAGTACATTGAAAAAGACCCCGCATTCGAACGCCGGTTCCAGCCCATTATTGTGGACGAACCCAGCGTGGAGGATACGGTTTCCATTCTGCGCGGTCTGAAAGAGCGTTTTGAGGTGCACCATGGCGTGCGCATAAGCGACTCCGCCATTGTGGAAGCCGTCACCCTGTCGGACAGGTATATTGCCGACAGGCAGCTGCCGGACAAGGCCATTGACCTGATTGACGAAGCCGCCGCCATGATCCGGACAGAGATAGATTCGCTTCCGTCCGAACTTGACGAGGCGAACCGCAAGATCATGCAGCTTGAGATAGAAAGAGAAGCACTGCGCCGCGAGAGCGACGAAGGCTCCCGTGAACGGCTGCGCAAGCTGGAAAACGAACTTGCGGGCCTGCGGGAGAATCAGGCTGCGCTGCTGTCGCAGTGGGAACGCGAAAAGGGGTCCATCAATTCCGAGCGCAATCTCAAGGAAGAGATTGAGCGCACCCGCCGCGCCATTGAAGAGGCTGAACGTAATTATGACCTGAACCGTGCCGCCGAACTCAAGTATTCCACACTGCTGAATCTTGAGAAGCTGCTTGCGGAATCTCAGGTCGGAGAAGACAAAGACGGCAGGCTTCTCAAGGAAGAAGTGCATCCGGAAGACATTGCCGAAATCGTGGCGCGCTGGACGGGTATTCCCGTTTCCAAACTGCTTGAAGCCGAGCGGGAAAAGCTGCTGCGTCTCGGGGAAGAGCTGCATAAGCGGGTTGTCGGGCAGGAAGAGGCCGTTACCGCTGTGGCGGAAGCCGTGCTGCGGTCCAGAGCCGGACTTTCCGACCCCAACAGGCCCATAGGTTCCTTCATCTTCCTTGGTCCCACGGGCGTCGGCAAGACTGAACTGTGCAAAACGCTGGCAGCTTCGCTCTTTGATTCGGAAGATAACATCGTGCGTCTCGACATGAGCGAATATATGGAAAAGCACACGGTGGCGCGGCTTATCGGTGCGCCTCCCGGCTACGTCGGCTATGATGAAGGCGGCCAGCTGACAGAGGCCGTGCGCCGCAAGCAATACAGCGTGGTGCTCTTTGACGAAATAGAAAAGGCGCATCCCGATGTGTTCAACGCGTTGCTCCAGATTCTGGACGATGGGCGTCTGACGGACAGTCATGGCCGTACGGTGAACTTCAAGAACACCATCATCATCATGACATCCAACATCGGGGCTCCGATCATGCTGGACGGCATAACCGAAGATGGCGAGTTCAGGCCCGGTGTCCGGGAAGAGGTTCTGCAGGAGCTCAGAACAAGTTTCAGGCCGGAATTCCTGAACCGTGTTGATGAAACGGTACTGTTCAGACCGCTCATGCTCGATCAGATCAAGAGCATTGTCCGGCTTCTCATGGAGCGCATACAAGGTCGTCTTGCCGAGCGTTCCATCATTGTCGAGCTGGATGAGACCGCGGCCGATCATATCGCAAGGGTAGCGTACGACCCCGTATACGGAGCCCGTCCGCTGCGGCGTTATCTGCAGCAACACGTGGAAACGCCTCTTGCCCGGATGATCATTGCGGGAGAGCTGCATGACGGGGGACAGGTGCGTATAGGTTTGGACAACGACCAACTTGTGTTCAATCTGCTGTAAGTCATGTCATGACAGTATTGAGCGCGCCCCTGCCTTTGTGTAGTGGCGCGCTTTCTTGCGTGGGCTGAGAGGAAAGGCTAATCAGCGTGTTCAGAACGTATGAACGGTTTGACCAATTGCAGACACAACGCTTTAGGAATACACATTGGTGGTAGTGTTTTGTAATTGTTGCGATAAAACCTCCAGTACGGAGGATGCAGCTACTTTTCATACAGGGCATGCGGAAAGCCCAAGGCGGGTAAGGTTGCTCATGCCCGCAAGTTTTGCTAAAGCACATTTCGCCTTGAAATAGGCTTATACCGCTAACAGGGAGTGTATCTCATGCGGATTTTTTGGATGTGCGCTCTCGCACTTGCTTTTATAACCGTGACTGCCGGCTCCGCGCTGGCGCAAGGGGGACATCCCGTGATCAAGCTTGAAACCTCCATGGGTGATATCGTTCTGGAACTCGATGCCGAAAAGGCTCCCAAGACTGCTGCCAACTTTGTGCAGTACGTTGAAGACGGTTTCTACGACGGTACCATCTTCCATCGCGTTATCGACGGATTCATGGTTCAGGGCGGTGGTTTTGACGCCAACATGGTGCAGAAGCCCACCCGTGATGAAATCGAGAACGAGGCTGATAACGGCCTCAAGAACCTCAAATACACCATCGCCATGGCCCGCACCATGGCTCCCCATTCCGCGAGTTCCCAGTTCTTCATCAACGTGAATGACAACCACTTCCTCAACCACTCCGGCAAGACCATGCAGGGATGGGGATACTGCGTTTTCGGCAAGGTTGTGGAAGGAACCGAAGTCGTGGATAAGATCAAGGGCGTACCTACCGGTACCTCCGGATTCCATGAAAACGTTCCTACTGAACCCGTGACCATTATCAAGGCTTCCGTAGTAAAGTAGAACTTGCCGCAGCCTGAAGCGAATATGAACCCCGCCGCAAGGCGGGGTTTCGTTTTGCAATCGAATCGGCTTTTTATTATGAAGGTTTTCAGTCGTGGGGGAGAACGAGAATAACCGCGAGGAGATCTGTAATGACTATCTGGACCCGTCTTGTTTCACTCTGCGTGTGCCTTGCGATGGTAGTGCAGCTTACCGCGTGCGGCATGATCCTGTATCCTGAACGCAAAGGGCAGCGTCCCGGCCGCGTAGATCCCGGCGTAGCCATTCTTGATGCTATCGGCCTGTTCTTTTTCATCATCCCCGGTGTAGTTGCCTTTGCGGTCGATTTTGGCACCGGCGCCATCTATCTGCCCGGTCACCGTGCGGATTCCGGTGCTCTGCCCGAAACAACGGTGGTGAAAACTGATCCGGCCCTGCTGGATGAAAGCTATATTGAAGCCGTGGTGGAAAGCCATACCGGCAAAAAGGTCGACCTGAGCGCCGAAGGTGTTGTGCTTCGCGAACTCCGTTCGCCCGATGCTTTAAATGCGCTCTATGCGCCCTATGAGCTTGATACGCTGGCAGTGGCCACGCGCAGATAGCGCCGGAGCATGCGCATTACGAAGAAGGCCCCGTTCATTGAACGGGGCCTTTTGCATGCGCGGGGGGGTGCTGTCTAGCGTAGCAGGTCCATCACGTGGTAGTTGGCGTCCATAACCCTCTGCGAGAGCAGGTTGACGATGAAGCGGTGCAGAGACGAAGTCAGCATCGGTTCCTTGAGCTGCAGTTCATCCAGCGTGGCTTTAGAGAGCCGGTAGAGCACGCAGTTGCCTTCCGCCACTGCGGATGCTGAACGGGGTGCCTGCGTGTAAATGCCCATTTCTCCGACCACCGTGCCCGGTCCCATCTTCTTGATGCGGGTGGTTTTTCTGCCCCCCAACTCAAGCTGTATGGTCACCATGCCGCGCTCGATAAAAAACATGTCCTTGGCCGTGTCGCCTTGCCGGAAGATGTACTCCTTGTTGGAGTAAGTCATTTTTTCCAGATAGGGCATGAGCAGAGGCAGCTTTTCCGGATCTGGGAAAGTGGGGGCCAGCATTTTTTCCAGTTTTTCTTCCGCAAGGACAGACGCTCCGGCTTCTCTGAGTATGTTGTCTTCGCACCATTCCAGCGCATAATCCATCTCCACGAAGGACATGGAAACGCCATCCGGCTCGTTGAGCGTGTAGCCGTTTTCTTCAAGCAGTTGTTCAACCTCGAACGGGACGTTGGTGAAGATGAGATTGAAGCCGCTTTTGCGAGCAATATTCTTGAACTGGGTGAAGCTAATGGCCACCTGCGAAGCAAGGCCGCTGACGCGTGAAAAGTCTATTATCAGATATTTGAGCGGCGGCTCGTTCTCATCCTGCAGCCGTTGGCGGATGGCGGCGATGATCGGTGTGGTTGACCCGAGGAATATGAAGCCCTGCAAACGCATCAGGAGAATGGCGTTGCCGCGTGATTTCAGTATGGCCAGATGTTCCGCCCCGCGGTCCACACGGCTGCGGTACGTGCTGCCGTTGAACGTGTGCTTGATGACGGAAACCTTGCTGTAGCGGCTTGCCAGAATCAGGATGGAGAAGAGGAAACCCGCCGTCATGCCTGCCAGAATGCCGAAGGCCACGGCGATGGCAAAGACGAGAACAAGCAGGATGTAATCATCCTTTCTGGTCATTTCCCGTTTGGAATCCACAAGCCACTTGCGCAGTATGGAAAGCCCAAGAAAGACCAGCATGCCTGCCGGAATGAAGCGGGGCAGATACCCAAGCAGAGGCCCTGCCCAGAAAATGGCTGAGCCGCAGATGAGACCGGCCGTTATTCCTGCCATGGGGCCGATTTTTCCCAATTTTCCAGAAGCCATGCTTCGGGATATGGATATGGAGCCGGGCAGGCCGCCGAGAAGGGCGCTTATGGTGTTGGCTGTGGCGAGGTTTTTGAGCAGTTTGTTGAGGTCTACCTCCTCTTCCATAAGCAGTTCCAGTGAATAAACCTTCTGCGCGAGAGAAAGGGTGATGAGCAGGGTTATCGCGACCAGATAGGGGGCACCCTCAAGCAGAATATCCCAGCGGATGTTGGCAAGGGTGTCAAAGCTGACCACCTCCCAGGGAATTGTAATTTGCGTCGGAAACATAAGCAGGTTCATTTCCTGCGCTGCGGGCAGGGAGAATCCCCAGTAGCGGAGCAGGCCGTGGCTTACTCCTGTGGCCAGGAGGATGAGCACAATATTCATGAAGGCGTTTTTGGTTCGATAAAGAGCCAGAGTGAGCAGCAGGCCGAAGGCTGCTGCCGGAATCCACTTCATGCAGGTTTCCAGGTTCCACGCGGGCAGCAGAGCCTTTATGCAGAAGGGGTCAAGTAAGCTGAGATGTATGGCTCCCTTGATGAGCAGAATGCCGACCATGGCCAGCATGCCCCCTATTATGGGCTGGGGAATGTAGCGCAGTATTTTGCCGGCATCCATGAAGGCGGCAAGGTGCGTGACCACGGCGGTCATGACGGTGCACGCAAGAAGGCCGGCCAGTAACGTTGCGCTTGTGGCATCAGGTGTCAGCACGGCTGCCTTGGTCTGCATGAAGGAACCGAACAGATAGAGCAGGCCGCAGACAATGGTTTCCGGTCCTGCTGCGACAACGGGCAATCTGCTGCGAACGGACATGCTTATACAGAAAACCGTGCTTGATATGAGGGCCATGCCGAGAACGGTATCAAAAGCGCAAAGCCCGGGAGCAACCTCGTGTACCAGCATGGCAATGGATATGCAGAAGAACAGCAACAGCAGGCCGCCTTCCAGCCCCGCAAGCAGGTTGGGGACCAGACCGCCATAGGTGAAGGGGCGTTTATCCGGACGCTGGACGGTGTTTATATCCACCTTCTCCGTCGAGGAATGCAGGGATGCGGAGCTGCCCCTCTGTTCTGTTCCGGACGGGAGGCCTTCAGGCTCTGTGTGTGGGGCTGCAGTGTCAGAAGAAAGCCTGCGGGAAGGCGGGACCGTTTCTTCAGATACGCCTGCCATAACGACAATGGCCCGTCTGCATGAAGGGCAACGGACAGGCTTGCCGATGAAGGAATCCGGAACGTCTTTCGTTATATCACATTGCTTGCAGTGAAAAAGCGCCACGTGCACACCTCTGTTCATGATATTTCAGAGTGCCACTTGCCCATGGTTGCAGTGATTGAAGCCGTTTTGAGCTCATCGTGCCTACCCGTGCGAGTGGTGTCGCGCAGCCATATTTTGCATGCTGTATTGCCTATGCAGAAATTAAGCTGTTAACCCATTGTATAGCATGACTATAGTAGAACGGGCAACACCTGTTGACGGGTTGCAATTTGTTGCTGACATAGTATGAGTAACAAACCTGATAAAACTCATACGCAGCACAGATGCGGAGGTCGCATGGATTATCGCATGGAGCACGACAGTCTTGGGAATCACAAGGTACCCGTAGACGCGTATTACGGTGTTCAAACCCTGCGGGCGCTGGAGAATTTTGATATCTCCGGCATTCCTATTTCCCGTTTCGACAGAATGATACAGGCGCTGGCGGAAGTAAAAAAGGCTGCCTGCCTAGCCAACATGGAACTTGACCTGCTGCCCGATTCGATTGGAGAAGCCATAGTGCAGGCCTGCCGTGACGTGCGCAGCGGCATGCTGGACTCGCAATTTGTGGTGGACGTGGTGCAGGGCGGGGCAGGAACCTCCGTGAACATGAATGCCAACGAGGTAATCTGTAATAGGGCGCTGGAAATAGCGGGTCATGCAAAGGGTGAATATCACTTCATCCATCCTCTGAACCATGTGAATCTGTCGCAATCCACAAACGATGTGTACCCCACGGCGTTCCGCATTGCGCTGGTCCGTTATATTGATGAGCTCATCAGGGCCATTCGCGAATTGCGCGAGGGGCTGGATGCAAAAGGAACCGAGTTTGCCCGTGTCATCAAGATGGCACGCACACAGCTGCAGGATGCCGTTCCCATTACGCTGGGTGCGGAATTTGCCGCATGGGGCGTGACCGTGGGAGAGGATATCCAGCGCCTTGAGGAAATGCGCCTGCTTCTCTGCGAAGTGAATATGGGGGCCACTGCGGTGGGGACCGGCATTAATTCCGTGGTGGGGTATTCCGATATAGTGGTCACGCGGCTTGCCGGTATTACCGGCCTGCCCATCAGACGTGCGGAGAATCTTATCGAGGCAACGAGCGATGCCGGAGCCTATGTCATGCTTTCCGGTATGCTCAAGCGGATTTCTGTCAAAATTTCCAAGATCTGTAATGACCTCAGACTGCTGTCTTCCGGCCCTTTCACCGGCCTTCGTGAGATAAACCTTCCTGCTGTCCAGCCCGGTTCCTCCATCATGCCCGGCAAGGTGAACCCTGTTATTCCCGAGCTGGTCAATCAGGTGGCCTACCAGGTCATCGGCAACGACATGACCGTGACCATGGCGGCGGAATCCGGCCAGCTGCAGCTGAACGTGTTTCTTCCTATCATCGCCTTCAACCTCTTTCAGGGGTTGGAGATGCTGTCTCGGGCTTTCGTCACGCTTCGCCGCCGGTGCATAGACGGCATAACCGCCAATCCCGAACGCTGTCTGCAACTGGTGAAGGGCTCTCTGGGAGTTGTTACCGCGCTTGCCCCTGTTCTTGGGTATGAAGAAGCGGCCAGCCTTGTAAAACAGGCTCAGGAGTCGGGCAAGGATGTCTGCCAGATTGTCAGGGAATCAGGCGTTGCCAATGCTGATGAAATTTGCAGCCTGCTTGACCCTGAAATGATGCTCGCCCCGCGTGCACGAAACAATAAATGATGCCTGCATCGCTCTTGCGCATGCGGTATGTGGATTGTTCGCACCCGGTATCATTCCGGATGCCGCACTGGCCCGGTGACCCGCTCACGCGGTTCGTTGCCTGTGCGGGACTTGAGGAAGACGGGTACCAGCTTCGCAGTTTCACCATGAGTGAACACGCAGGCACGCATTGCAATGCGCCCAATACCTTTTTCGAGGAGGGGGCGGATATAGCGGCCATGCTTGTCCCCCCTCCGGTGCTCCCTGTAGTGGTGGCTGATTTTTCGGACCGCGCTGCGGAGAATGCGTCGGCAGTGTTTCTGCCGGAAGACCTGTTGCGGTGGGAGCAGGAGCATGGCCGTGTTCCTGCCGGAGCACTGTTTTGCCTGCACACCGGCTGGGGGGCAAAGTGGAATGACCCTGCCGCCTTTCTGGGCTTGCAGGAACAGTCTTCTACGGGGATATCCGCAAACTCCATGTGCTTTCCGGCGTTCTCTCCCGATGTGACCCGTCTGCTTGTGGCGGACCGCAATGTGGCCGGACTGGGCATAGATACCCATGGGGTGGACAGCCCGATGGACGAGACCTTTTCTGTGAACCGCTGCGCGCTTGGATCGGGCAGACTGGTGCTGGAGTGCCTCGCCAATCTGGATAGGCTGCCACCCACAGGGACGGTGATGGTTATCGGCGGGCTGAAGCTGGAAGGCGGTACCGGATGTCCCGTGGCTGTGACAGCCTTTGTTCCCTGATACTCGCTCTGGTTCAATAAACAAAAAAAGCCGCTTCGGTCCGGAAGGAACGAAGCGGCTTTTGCGTCAACGGGTAGAGGGGCTATTGCTCAAGAAAGAAGTCCACACTGGTCACCACGCGCAGCACCTTGATTTCAGGCGAATAGGGGTCGCGCTGCTCAATGGAGAATACACCCTGACGGGCCTGGCGGATGCTGCCCACCTTGCTGCCGGAATCTGCCGCAAACTTGGTGGCGGCTTCGCGGGCATTCTTGGTGGCTGCGGCAATCATCTCGGGCTTCACGTCGTTAAGGCGGGTGAAGTCAAACTTGGGCTGATAGTCATAGGAGTAAACCAGCATGACACCCTTTTCCAGCAGGGCACCGGTTGCGGTCATGGCTTCCTTTACCATCTGAATCTTGTTACTGCGCACGGTCAGTACTGCCTCAGCAGAGTAGCGGTGCGGGGGGCGCTGTTCGGGGCTGCCACCGTATGCGTAGTGGTCGGTTATGCGCGGCGTGGAGCGTGTGGCCTGGGCGTCGCCCAGATTGTTTGCGGCAAGAAAAGCTCTGACAGCCTGTTCGGATTCTTCAATCTTTTTCTGCAGGGCAGGCAATTCGTTGCCGGTAACCGTAAAGCTTATGGGCCATATGACGCTGTCAGCGGGAAATTCGCGTTCCGCTAGCCCTTTTACGGAAACATAGCGGTCATATGATTTGAATTGTCCCAAGGCGTCTCCCAGCACAATGCTGGCAATGACAATGCTGGCAGCCAGTGCCAGCGCAGCGGTTATCAGTCCCGCATTGCCGAAGGAGCGTGTTTGTGAGTTCGATTCCATGTCTGTTCTCCTGATGGTTCACGAGGAATAGTCAGTATGCGCCGGGGCACGCCTATACGTATGACATAAAATCGGACCGATGACAGCATTAAACATTACAGGTTCTGCTGATCGAAAAAGGAGCGGAACAATCATCTTGTTACGCTCCTTTCTTTTGCGGGGGGACCTTATACGGCATTAAGCCGTGTGATGAGTCCGTTCAATTTTTGTATCAATGTATTGAGTCTGTGAATGGCCTCGGTTGCCAGCTCCGTATTTTGGCTGGTTTTTTCAGCAATGGAGCTTATCTCCTCCGTGGAACGGGTTATCTGCTCGCTGGTGGCGGATTGCTCTTCAGATGCTGTGGCTATGGAGCGCATCTGGTCCGCCGTGGTGTTGGTAATTTGTACGATGGAAGAGAGCGATTCCCCGGCTGTCTTGGTAAGTTCCGTGCTTTTACGGACAACTTCGGAAGCCTGATGCATTGCATCGATATTGTTCTTGGTACCTTCCTGAATGCCGGTAATGGCATTACGCACTTCTCCGGTGGCATTCATGGTTTTTTCGGCAAGCTTGCGTACTTCATCCGCCACCACGGCAAATCCTCGTCCGGCTTCACCGGCGCGTGCAGCTTCAATGGCGGCGTTCAGGGCCAGCAGGTTGGTTTGGTCCGCAATGTCGGTGATAACACTCATGATCTGGCCTATGGCCTGCGCCCGTTCGCCCAGTTCATCAAGGGAGGAGGTAAGGGCCACCGACTTGGTGTGGGCCTCGGTGGTTGCCTGAATGACATTGTCTACGATGGATGCGCCGGAAAGGGCGTGCCTGCGTGCCTCTTCAGCACCTTCCGCGGCATGCGAAGCATTGCTTGAAACATCCAGAACCGTTGCGTTCATCTGCTCCATGGCGGTTGCCACTTCCTCGGTCTGTTGCTTCTGAAGTTCGGCCCCCTCATTGATGATGGCAGACTGCGCGGAAAGCTCGTCAGATGCGGATGTCAGTTCCCCGGCAATGGCAGCCGCCTGCGCGGCAACATCCTTCATGGTTGTAAGCAGTGCCGAGGCGTGTTCCTTTTCTTTGTGAGCCTCTTCCATGGCAGTCTTTGCCATACCGGATTGCTCAAGGGCGTGGCGTTCCTTTTCAGCAGCAATTTCCATGTTGCGCTTGAGTTCCTGCACCATGCTCACGATGTCCAGACGGAGAGATTCCAGCTCGCCGGTAAAGGAGATCTGTGCACAGGCATCGTAATCACCTTTGGCTACCTTGCGTGAAGCAAACTGCAATGCAGTGACATTGCCCACAATGGAGCGGATAACCCAGAAAATGAGCAGGGCAAGCAGCAGCGCTGTGGCGGACTCCACTATGACTGTCACTCTGGCGGTGGAGGCGCGCTGTGCGTCAATGATGGCCTGAATTTCCTCCACAAGCTGCTCAAGGGCCGGTTCGACGCTGCCGGCTGTTTTGCGCAGGTTTTCGAGGCTGGCCGTGGCCTGTTCCGCAGTGGAGGCGTAGTTGGTGAATGCCACCAGATAGGCATCCATATATTTCAGCATCTCGGCTTTCGTCTGTTCAGGATATGCTGTGGAGGCATTGAGCACGCCCAGCATTTTGCTGTGATCGGTTTTGAATTTATCTATGTATTTTACATTGCTGCGCAGCATGTAGTCCTTTTCATGACGGCGCAATGTGAGCATGAGTGCAAGAAGTTCGTTGTCATTCTGTGCGGATATGATGGCCTCTGCCTTGTGTATGGCATCACGCAGTGAGCCGCTCAGTCCCTTGTCTTCCGAGAGTCCCAATTGAACAACAAGGTCTGTGAGGGCAGCAAACTGTTCCTTGTAGAGTTGCATCTGGGAGCTGACGTTATTGGCCTCCGCAGCCATTTCCGGCTCTGCGGCGGCGACTGCGCTCAGTTCCTCAAGTGACATGTCCACGATATTATCGAGCTTTTTACGATACTCAAGATTCTTGCGGGCAAGAAAGTCCTTCTCATTCCGGCGGGCCTGTAGCAGGTGCACTTCCGACTGTTGAATGGTGTGGGCTACCTGAAACGCCCGGTCGATTTGTCGGGCTCCTATCTCGTTGATAATAAAAACGAGTCCCAATCCGACAAGGGCCACTATTCCCGTCAGGTACAACTTGAACTTGATACTCATCTCTGCTTCTCTCTTTATTTGATGACCACTCTGGTCTGATCTTACCAAGATACTGCAGGTGAATGGAAAAAATCAATGATGATTCGTGTTAGAGTTGTAAGGTCATCAAAATGACAAAAAAGAAGCCCCCGGCGGTGTGTTCGGGGGCTTTGCAATACAAGGGGGATGGTAGGCTATTTTTCGTTGAAAGACAGCGCATGCGTTGTGCATGCGGTAACACAGGCGGGTTTGAGTCCGGCATCTACACGGTCCATGCAGAAGTCGCACTTCATGACAGTATTGGTGGCCTTGTTGAATACCGGAATATGCCAGGGGCAGGCTTCTATGCAGGCTTCGCAGCCTATGCACTCATCCTGCACAACATAGACGATACCGTCGGATTCTCTGCGCTTCATGGCCTCGGTGGGGCATACGTCCACGCAGGCAGGCTCTTCACAGTGGTAACAGCTGCGGTACGATGCCTTCATGACCGGCTTGCCGTCCTTCATTTCCGGCAGGGAAGAGGTATGAACGCCAAGCTTGATGCCAATGGGGGTATTGTTCTTGGACTTGCAGTGAACCTCGCAGGCCTTGCAGTGGATGCAGCGGTTCTTGTCCAGTTTCATTCTGTACTTGCTCATTATGTTCTCCTGACTGCTGCTATGCCTTGCGGATGCCTACAAAGTGTTCCTGAAGAGAAAGCCCGCCGCCGGAACGGTCCCATACTTCCAGACCGCCGGGCATGAGTTCCTGATCTGCCACACCCTTGCCGATGGCGCGGGACTCTACGGGCAGCCTGTGGCCGAACCCGTGGACCATGAACAGAGCCTCGGGATGGATGCACTCGGTAACAAAGGCGCGCATGGTGCCTGCGCTGCTGTTCGTGCCTGCGGAGAACACTTCGACCATGTCGCCGTCTGCAATGCCGATTTCCTTGGCGCGGGATTCGTGAATCCATGCCACGTTTTCGGACATCTGCTCGTTAAGAAGCGGGTTGTTGACCGTGTGGCCCTGCGTGTGCACGCCGACGCGGCCGAATGCTATGCGGAACATGCCCTGCGGGGGATGTGCGGGAGAAGCATAGGGCTTGAGCGAATCAATGCCGGCCTTGGCCCACTTGCCGCTCACCATTTCCAGCTTGCCGGAGGGAGTGGGGAAGCTCTCAACCTCGCGCACCACAGGTGCATCCACCAGTTCGACAAAGCCCTTGGCGGCAAAATCCTGCATGGTCAGGCCGGTGTTCTGGAGCTGGTATTCCCATATTTCTTCCATGGACTTGAACGCCAGCTTTTCCATGCCGGGGTGGCTGTCAGCCAGACGGGCTGCAAGACCACACAGAATTTCCCAGTCCGCCTTGCTGTTCACAGTGGGCTGCATGGCGCGGTGGCGCACAAAGAACTGCGGCTTGGGACCGGACTTGGAGGCAATGATGCTCTCGCGGGACAGGTAGGTGGACAGGGGAAGCACCACGTCTGAGTGCCATGCCGTGTCGGACCAGCTGAAGGTTATGCTGACCAGCAGGTCGAGCCCTTCCCACTTTTTCTTGAGTGCTTCGGGGTCGGGCATGGCCATGAGGGGGTCGTGGCGGAAACACAGGTACGCTTTGACAGGATAGGGATCGCCGGAAACAATAGCATCGTATGCAAGGTTGACGAGACCGGGACCGCCATCGAACTGCGGGTGCTTCCAGCCCACACCGTCGGCGCGTTTTTCTTCAGGCTTGGGGAACAGGTCCACAAGCTTGGTCAGGCCCTTCTTGCCCACGTCCTTTGGGGTATTCACGAGCGGCAGACCGCCCTTGACGCCCACGGAGCCGAGCAGAGCGTTGATGATATACGCCGTGCGGCACACGTTGAAGGAGTCGTTGTAGCGGGCGACCATCCAGCCGGGATGCCATATGACATTGGGGGCGGCTTCGGCCAGCTCTCTGGCAAAAGCTTCAATGCGTTCTGCGGGAATGCCGGTTTCTCCGGCAGCCCATGCGGCCGTGTAGGGAGCGGTAAAGGCAGTGAGTTCTTCCAGCCCGTTGACGAACTTTTCAACATACTCAGCCTTGTACAGCTTTTTGGTGATCAGTTCGTTGATGATGGCAAGGTTGAATGCGTAATCCGTGCCGGGGCGCACCATGAAGAAATTGTCTGCCTTGCTTGCGCTCACGTTGGCGCGGATGTCTATGACCGAGAGTTTGCAGCCCTTGCCCAGTGCGTCCATGACTGCGTTGCATTCGGCGACGTTGATGGCTTCCAGAATATTGCGGGTCTGCAGGATGATATGCTTGGCGTTGCGGAAGTCGTACGAAACCATCTTGCGGCCGATGCCGAGAACGGACTGCGCGGCATGCTGCACGTTGCGCGCGCAGGAAGCATCGTGGTTGCAGTAGTTGGGAGAGCCTAAGCCGCGCATGAAGGACTGGTGAAGGTCAACAAACGGGCCGCCACGGTCGGACCAGAGTACACTGCGGTTGCCATGTTCCGCAGTAATGGCCTTGAGCTTGTCAGCTACGTAGTCGAGAGCCTCTTCCCATGTGGCTTCGCGCCATTTACCTTCTCCTCTCTCTCCCACACGGATAAGCGGAGTGGAAGGGCGCTCGGTGTCCTTTTCCAGAGCTATGCCGGCTGCGCCACGTGCGCAAAGACCGCCCTTGAGTGCGGAGTGCGGATTGCCCATGATCCATGCCGCCTCTCCATTGCGTTTCTCCACCTGAATGGGACAACGCACGCTGCACATGCCGCAGACGCTGTATACGGTTTCACCAGTTGCCATGCTTCCTCCTGCATCAAATTGACCAAATTGCACGCTGTTGAAAAAATTGTTTTGCCAGCTTCTTCCAGGGGGAGCCGTGAATTGCTCCACATTTCTGTTGCGTGAATTGCGAAATGTCGTTGCTGCCGCATGTCGCTGATGTGTCCCTTTCACTTCAGCGGGGGCGTCGCCTGCGTCGCCGGCCGTTTGCTAGTGTGATTGACGGGTCACTATCATATATATGCAAGCGATAAAAAGTATGTGAAAAATATAGCAAGCGGTTCATTGCGCACTCAATATCGACTTGTGCTGTGCATGCACTCTTGCCTTTCTTTACTATATGAGCGAAAAATATGATAGACTGACAGTCATTCATTCAAAAAGGTTTAGGCGAATTACACGGGAACACGGTGCCTTGATTTGCAAGGCGATGGCTGATTCCGGTACACAGGGTGGAGTGAGTATGTCCCGCATAGCTTTACGGTTTCTGAAATTGATTGTTTTTTCAGCGCTTTGCTGGGGTGTGCTTTTTGCCGGTACTGCCTCTTCTGTTCTGGCGGAACATCCGCTCAAACTGCTGCATTACTGGACTGGGCCCCTTTCCGGGGGCATTGACGAAATGGTCGCCGAGTATAATGCACGCTCGCCTGTATCGCCCATAGAAGCAGTGGGTATGGATCATGAATCCTTCAAGGCCGGAATAAAAGGTCTGCTGGCCTCTGGGCAGCGTCCGCAGTTGTTCAGCTACTGGGCCGGAGCACGAACTCAATATATGGTCGACGCAGGGTATCTGGCCCCCATAGATGAAGCATGGAATGCTGCAGGCCTTGACAGGGTTTTTCCTCATGCCGTGGCGGAAACCTGCGTATATAACGGGAAACGGTATGCCCTGCCGGTGACGCAGCATGTGGTTGGCTTCTTCTTCAACCGGAACCTGTTCAGCTCCCTGAATATTACCCCCCCCGAAACATGGGATGAATTCATCGAGGTTTGCAGAACGTTGAAAAGGGCAGGTATTGCCCCTCTTTCCCTGGGTAACAGAGAGCGCTGGCCCGCACAGTTCTGGTTCGACTATTTATTGCTGCGAACCGCCGGACCTGACTACAGAGACCGGTTGGTCAAAGGGAAAGCCTCGTATCTCGATCCGCAGGTGCAGCATGCATTTACGCTGTGGCAACAGTTGATAGATGAAGGATTCTTTTCTCCTGCCACGGGCAAGAACGATTGGGCGGGCGCCGCAAAAGAAGTGCATCTCGGCAAGGCAGCCATGACTCTGATCGGAACGTGGGTGATGGGATACTACGGCGAACAGTTGGGCTGGAAGGAAATGCAGGATTACGACTTTTTCGAGTTTCCTCTGATAGATCCCGGAATCCGCAAATCCTTTGTCGGGCCAATTGATGTTCTTGTTGTGGCCCGTGGCAATAATGGGGATATTCACGGATTGGACGAGGCTCTCATGTATTTCGCCAGGGTAAGGTTGCAGGAGGTGATGAGTGCTGGGTCGGGGGCGCTGGCTCCGAGCGGGCAGGTACCTCTCGAATTTTACGGGCCTTTGAAGCGGCGGCTTGCCGAAGTTGTGCAACGGGCCGAACTATGGAATTTTGCCTATGATCTTGCCGTGCCTCCGGCCGCTGCCGATGTGGGGCTAGGGTTGTTTGCCGCGTTTCTGCGTCAGAATCAGGATCTGGGCATGCTGCTGAAGAGCACTCAGCAGAGGATGGAGTTCATATACGGTCAGCACTAACTGGTGGGAACTGGCGGGAATTGGTGAGAACTGGCGGCAGAAAGCCGCTACGGGTGGCAGAGCATGCCCGCCTGTGCGGGAATTTGCAGAAGGTCCCGGAAAATTTATCTGTGGTGGAGACAAAAGTCCGGAAAAGACATGGTCTTTTCCGGACTTTTTTATGCTCCTGCGGGCTGGGAACCGGAAGTCTCCTGAGCGGCAGGGAGAGTGATGCAGAAACGTGCGCCGTTGCGGTATTCTGTATCCAGCCAGATATTGCCGTTGTGGTTGCGCGTGATAATGAAATAGGAAACCGACAATCCGAGACCGGTGCCTTCTCCTGGTTGTTTGGTGGTGAAGAAGGGTTCAAATACCTGACGTTTATTTTTTTCATTGATGCCGGGGCCGTTGTCTTCCACCTCTATGTGTGCGGAATCATGCTCCTTGCGCAGGCGTACCGTAATGCGCGGGCTTGCTTTTGACGCATAGTCGGAGTTGAGCGCATAGGCCGCGTTTTTGAGCAGGTTGAGCATAACCTGTTCAAGCTCCTGCGGAGAGCACATTACTTCAGGGGTATCGGGAGCATAGTCCCGTTCTATGGTTATGAGCTTGAAATCGTATTTTTTCTTCAGATCATAATCGGTTGATGCAAGCTCGATGCACTTGTCCATGAGCTGGTCCAGACGGGTCACCATATGGTGGCTCTGGCTCTGGCGGGCAAAACTGAGCATGTTGCTCACAATGCGTGCGGCTCTTTCACCGGAATCCTTGATACCGAAAAGCAGATTGCGAATGCCTCGCGCCTCAAGGTACTGCCCCATGGAGTAAAGGTCGAAACTTAACTGCTCGGCCAGCTTCTTGTTACCGGCCATTTCCGGTTCAAGACGGCGGATGATGTTCTGAACGCCAAGCAGAATGCCCGCAAGCGGGTTGTTTATCTCATGGGCCATTCCGGCTGCCAGCCCGCCGACCGACATCATTTTTTCCGTCTGCAGAATAAGCTCTTCCATGCGTGCCTGATCAGTCACGTCGTCAATGCGTATAACTGCTCCGCGCAACTCGCCGCTGTATACGGGAAAGACGAGGATGGATTCCAGGCGTGAAGCCCCGTTTTCTTCGTGCGGCTGGTTGGTAAGGGTAATGGTCTTGCGTTCCCGCAGCGCAGAAATAATGCTTGCCTCCTGCGTTTTCATGCGGGGCAGTTTCTCGGTAAGCGCCTTGCCGAGAAGCTCTTCGGCCGTGCAGCCGGTTTCTTCCTGCGCCTTCTTGTTGCAGTGTGTAATTCTGCCTTTTCCATCAATGCCGATAACCACGGAAGGCATGGAATCCAGAATCTCCTGCGTGAAGGCGTGAGCTTCACGCAGCTTTCTTTCCGCCATGGTGTGCTCGGTGGTGTCGTGCAGCATGCCGTCGATGTGCTTTTGCTGATCTTCGGCATCGTGGATGCTGCGCAGGGCCAATGTGCCTATTCTTTCTTCCCCGTCAGCCTTTTTGAACAAAATGCGATGATTCGTTACCAGATCATTTTCGTCGAGTCGTGCCATGAGTCTGTCGAACAACTCTTTTTCCGTGAAGACTTGATTGCGGATGTCGGAAATGGTGCTGACAACTTCTGCAGGGGAAGAATAGCCGAGAATGCCCGCAAGTGCGGAATTTGCCGTCAATATGCCCCCGGTGGGTGACATGCGGAAGATTCCGGCAAGGGCGTTTTCATAAAGATCCCTGTAGCGGGTTTCCGTGATGCTCAGCTTTTTCTGAGATTCCGCAAGCGCGTCATATTGCTCCTGAAGCCGTTCCACCATGACCACAATGGATTGCCTCAGGCTGTTCATTTCCGAAAGAAAGGAATCTTCCGTCAGTGAGGTGCTTGTGGTGCCCTGCATGCTCACTTCGCGGGCGAACTTTTCTATTCGTATGAGCGGTGCGTCAATAAAGCGCTTGAGGATGATGTTGAGGAGAAGGAAGAGAGTGAAGTTCAGGGTGGCGATGGTTACGGTAATCCGCACAAGCGCCTTGCGGGCCAGTGCTTCCAGATTGTGGGTTGTTCCCTGCAGCGAAATGTGGCCGATTTGTCTGTCGGTCAGGACTATGGGGGCTTCGGACAGGATGAGTTCCGGAGAGAGAGTGATCCGGTCTGTGGGGACGATGCTTCCGTCCGGCAGGCGCATGCGTCCGGCAACAATTCTGTCCGAGAGTGAATCGTGCACCAGTATGGTGGCTATGTCCTCATTGAAGAAGGCATTTTCTATGATCTTCTGCGACTGGTCATCCTGAAAGTTCCATATGGGCAGGGCCAGACTGGCCGCCAGTTCTTTGGTGGTCTGCTCGATCAGAACATTCAGTTCATCATGGTAGCGGTTCTTCTCACGGATATAATCCGTAATACCGAAGACGAGCATTACAATGGTCGTTACCAGAAGTAGCGTGAGGTTTATGAATGCCCGTGTTGTCGGCTTGAACTTCGACATTGTTGTTCCCGCATGGCTTTCGAAAGAGGGGCTGAAGTGCGCGTGTGAGGCTCTATTTTTATCGTAATGTACGACATAATTCCGGTTGAGGAAAGATATTCATCCGGAGCTGATCCGGTGGGGGAAAGAGAGGGATAAGAGAGGAATTTTTTGTGCATGGCTATACCTAGTATGGGTATAGATTGTAATGACATAACAATGTGCGCTATTTGTATTTATTATCCCATGTAGCGAAGCGTATAGATGAATTTTAAAAAACACGATTGACACCCATACCCCCTATAGGTATAAAAGATCCAAGGTTGAGTTTTCATGCATATGTGTGGATGGATTTTCAGACGAATCCCAGTCCGTTTTTGAATATTCAGGAGGAAGTATGCAAAGGAAGTTCTTGATGTTTTTTGTTTCCACACTGGTGGTGGCGGCAGCGTTCGGTATGGCTTTCGCTGCGGAAGGCGGCAACGCGCGCAAGGGCAAGTTCCTGTACCGCAAGCACTGTCGGAGTTGCCATGGTGTTTCCGCATCTGATCTTTCCCCCGCAACCAAGACCCAGAAGGAATGGAAGGCGCTTTTCAGTGATACGTCCAAGATTCCGTGCAATGCGCAGTGGCCGGCGATGCCTGAGAGTGATGCGAAGGATATTTTCACATATCTGCATGATTACGCCAAGGATTCCCCCTCGCCTGCCAAGTGCAGCTGATTTGATCAAAGGGGATGCCGGAAAGTGGCTCCGGCATCCCGCTTTTCTTCACGGTCATGGTGATGGCCCGCTCGGGATCGCAAGGTCCTGCAGAGTATGGAGCATACAATGTCGGAGGGTAGGGAATTGAAGATTTCCCGCAGAAGTTTTTTCAAGGCTACCGGTCTGGCTGCCGCAGCAAGTTTGTCCGGCGGCACCGTGCTCGGTGGTCTTGCGCCTCAGGCTTGCGCCGCTGTGGCTGCGCCCGAATGGGAATCGCATTTTTCAGCCTGCGATATGTGTTTCAACAAGTGCGGACTTGTCGCGCGGGTGCAGCAGGGCAGGGTGGTCAAACTTGACCCCAATCCCAAATTTTCCAAATCACGCGGCATGTTATGCGCCAGAGGCAACGCCGGTGTCGCGCAGTTGTATGACCCGGACAGGCTCAAGTATCCTCTGCTGCGCGCAGGTAAGCGCGGCGAAGGCAAGTGGAAGCGCATTCCGTGGGATGAAGCCCTTGCCATGACGGCGGAGAAAATGCAGGAAATCCGCACCAAGTATACCCCGTGCGGGTACTTGTTCAGCGCCGGTGCGGATATGCAGTCTGCGTTCGTCTCCCGTTTCGCAGAGGTATTCGGTTCCTTCAACGTCACCTCGCATGAATCGCTCTGCCTTATTTCCAACAACAGGGCCTATCTGGATACCTTTGGCGAGGTGCCCTTTGCCGATGTCATCAACTCTAAGTACGTCCTCATGGTGGGGGCCAACCGTTTTGAAGCGCTTGTAACGCCCGATTCCATGGATCTCATGACGGCCATGCGGGAAAAGGGCTGCAAACTGGTGGTGCTCGACCCGCGCTATACCAAAACAGCGGCACTGGCGGACGAATGGCATCCCATTCGTCCCGGTACGGACATGGCCTTCATGCTGGCGGTGATCAACGTCATCATCTCTGAAAAATTGTATGATGCAGAGTGGATGGCGGAAAAAACCTTCGGTCTTGATCAGCTTGCCGGACATGTAAGTCAGTATACCCCCGCATGGGCGGCTGCGGAATGCGGCATTCCTGCGGACGATATCGTGCGCATAGCCCGCGAAATGGCTGCGGCGGCACCGCAGTCCATGATCTATCCCGGCCGCAGAACCTCAGACTATGAAGATTCCACCCAGATCAGACGCAGCTTTGCCATTGCCAACGCATTACTGGCCAACTGGGACCGTCCCGGTGGCCTGCTTGCCGCGCGTGCGGTAGGGCTCAAGGGTGTGCCGTACGATCCGCCGTGGTATGACGACAATCCCCCGGATCGCGTGGACGCCGGTCTCGTCCCCATGATGTTTGAGCACGAAGGCTCGTTTGTTCTGACTCG
The DNA here is from genome assembly GCF_013340285.1 of Desulfovibrio subterraneus. Classification (NCBI taxonomy): domain Bacteria; kingdom Pseudomonadati; phylum Thermodesulfobacteriota; class Desulfovibrionia; order Desulfovibrionales; family Desulfovibrionaceae; genus Desulfovibrio; species Desulfovibrio subterraneus. The sequence goes on from NZ_BLVO01000013.1 coordinate 752,544, forward strand.
GGACGCTGTTCTGAAGGGCGAGCCCTATCCCCTGAAAGGCTGGTTCGTTTACAAGACCAACCCCATGGCCACGGCACCGAACAGGGCCAAGACCATAGCCATGGCCGAGCAGATGGATTTTACCGTGGTTGTGGACATTGCCATGACGGATACCGCACACATGGCAGATCTGGTGCTGCCTGCTCCCAGCTATCTGGAACGGCTTGATCCGGCATCCGGACTGCAAGGCTCAAGCGCCTGTGCCTGTGTGGTCGTGCGCGACCCTGTGGTGAATGCGCTGTACGAATCGCGTCCGGTATTCGATATTCTCAAGGACGTGGCTGGGCGTCTTGATCTGGGTGAGTACTTTGATTTTACCATCGAAGAATACCGTACAAGACAATTTGCCGAACTGCCCGACGCCATGGAAGCGCTGAGGCGCGATGGGGTCTACTATAACCCCTCCAAGGTATACGGCTTGTACGAAGGCAAGGCGCACAAGACGCTGAGTCAGAAGATTGAGCTGTTCAACCAGCGCTATGCGGATATGGGGCTGGACCCCATGCCGGTATACACCGCACCGGCCAAGGTGCCGAACAACCAGTTCCGCCTTGTGGTGGGGCGTAACGCCTACTTCACGCACGGTTCCACCCAGAATAATGCCCTGCTCCACGAACTGATGCCGGAAAATACGCTGTGGCTGCACCCTGATGCGGCACAAACGCTCGGCATAGCAGACGGCGAATTGGTGGAAGTTGCCTCCTCTGTCGGACGTGGCGAACTGAAGGCATCGCTTACCAAGGGTATTCGCACCGACACGGTGTATATGCTCACCGGCTTCGGCGCCATATCGCCCGGTCTTACCCGCATACACAATGTGGGCGCGAGCATCTCGGCCCTGCTGGATGACAAGGTGGATGCCATTTCCGGTAACGCTGCGCTGCACACAACCTTTGTGACCGTAACCCGGAAGGTGGCGTCATGAGAAAAGCCCAATACGCCATGGTGATAGACTCTGCCAAGTGCATCGACTGCAAGGCCTGCGTGGTGTCGTGCAAGGTGGCAAACGGAACTCCGGAAGGATTCTCCCGGAACTGGATCAAGGCTTCGGAGCCCGATTTTGCAGCCGGTGCCAAGCCCAGAACGCATTTTCAGCCCGGTGCCTGCATGCATTGTGAAGCGCCTATCTGCGTCGACGCCTGCCCCACGGGGGCGACGTACAAGAATGCAGATGGCATCGTGATGATAGACGAAACGCTCTGCATCGGCTGCGGGAACTGCATTCCTGCCTGTCCGTACGGGGCGCGCTTCCGCAATCCGCAAAAGCGCACGGCGGACAAGTGCAATTATTGCCCCGAGCGCAGGGCGGCAGGACTGCTCCCCGCCTGTGTGGATACCTGCCCGACCAAGGCCCGCGTCTTCGGCGACATCATGAATCCGGAATCGGATGCCGCCCGCCTGCTTGAACAGCACAAGGACCATGTGGTGCAGGTAATCAATCAAAAGAGCAACACCGCACCGCACATGTATTATCTGGCTTCCACCGCTCCAGTGGACTGGACGCACGAGGCGGTCATGCCCGCTTCCATGGCGACCATGACAGGCGTGGTGGATCCCGTGGTCAAGACTCTTGTGGGCCTTTCCGGTCTCGGGGTGCTCGTCATGCTGGGTCGCCAGTTGCTTTCCGGCCACGATAGCAGCCACGATAGCAGCCATGACAGCGGGCCCGATGTGCATACCGGCTCCGATGTGCAGGCAGGGCAGGCGCACAAACAGCAAACGGACAAGGAATAGGAGGCCGAAATGCGCATGTACAAAAGGCATGACCGCTCGGATATCTTCATCCACTGGTTTAACGCTGTCTGTTGGTTCCTGTTGCTGGTGACCGGAGTGGGGCTTATTCACAATCCGGCCCTGAATCCCTTCGGTGACGCGTTTCCGCAGGTTCTGCGAGGCATGGTCGGTGGAGGTGGCAATCTGCTGCTGGTGCACGAGATCATAGGCGTTGCATGGATATTCGGCTTTGTCGGCTATATTCTGGTGAACCCGCGCGGGGCAGCCTGTTTTCTGCGCGAGGTGTTCGCGGTCAGTCCCGACAGGGACATGCCGTGGATGTTCCGCAAGCTGGTGCTCATGACGCTGGGTGAAAAGGCCCTGAAAGCCATGGGCCAGCCTTCCGCGCTGCTGCCGCAGGGCTACTATAACATGGGGCAGAAAGGCTTCGGACAGGTTTCGGTTATCGGCGGCATCGTGATTGCCGTTACGGGCGTGATCATGCTGCTCTCGGATGTCTATTTCACGGCGGACGCGACTGTGGCCGTGAGCTGGGCAGTTACCCTGCATTATCTGGCCGTGGGCGTGGTGTTCGCAGGGCTGCTGGTGCATATTTACATGGCTGCCATTTCTCCGGACGAGCGTCCCGGTTTTCGTTCCATGTTCACCGGCTCGGTGCCGGAAGAGTATGCAAAACATCATCACCGGCTGTGGTATGAGCGCGAAAAGGCGCGTGCCGCAGATGGGGAATAAACAGGGAAGAGGCGCGCCGCAGGCGCAGTGTGGGTACAGATTGTCGCCCGCGAGGGCAGAGGAGTGATTATGCAGAGGACCGCAAGACGGTACGGGGCAGGGGCCGCCATGTTGAAGAATCGCATGGCATGTTTGTTCACCGCATTCGTGATGGCGCTTATGCTTATCCCCGCGGGTGCATTTGCCGAAGAAACGCCTATTCCTGCCGAAATGCAGTTCCACGCCATTGTGGATACTGCTTTTGTGCAGCAGTATGTGAAGGTTCCCAAACCTGCGGACGTGATGATCATTGACTCGCGTCCCGCAAACAAGTTCGGCGAGGGATACATTCCCACTGCCGTGAGCATTCCCGATTCCCAGTTCGACAAGATGGTATCGCAGCTTCCCGCAAACAAGAACGCGCTTCTTGTCTTCTATTGCGGTGGTCTGCACTGTCCCCTGAGCCACAAGTCCGCCAAGAAGGCCGAGGCTCTGGGCTACAAGAACGTGAAGGTCTATGCGGAAGGCATTCCCGGCTGGAAGAAGGCCGGTAACGCCGCAGGTATCAGCATCGACGTTATTGCCGCCATGATGAACAACGGCGACACCTATCTGCTGGTGGATGCCCGTCCTACCAAGAAGTTCCTTGAAGGCTCCATTCCTTCCGCCATTTCCCTGCCCGATTCCAAGTTCATGGAAAAGCTGGCCGTGTTGCCCGCAGGCAAGGATGTTCCCCTGATCTTCTTCTGCGGCGGTTATGCCTGTCCCCTGAGCCACAAGTCAGCCGACAAGGCCGCTCTGCTTGGATACACCAAGATCATGATCGCCGAAGCCGGCTACCCTGCATGGAAGGAACAGTTCGGCGCGGCCGCGGCAGTTGCGGTGAAGGCCGGAACGCAGGAAGGTTCCGTAGATATCGCCTGGTTTGAAAAGATGATGAAGGAAAATCCTTCCGGCATCATGCTGGTGGACGTGCGCGATGCAGCGGAATATGCGCAGGGCCATATGAAGAATGCCGTGAATATTCCAGTTGATGCCCTTGAAAAGAACATTGCATCCCTTCCCGCCGACAAGCCCGTGGTATTTGTCTGTGCAACGGGCTCCCGCAGCGGCGAAGCCTATTACATGGTGCGCGACATGCGGCCGGAAATGAAGGATGTGTTCTACATCGAGGCCGAAACCACGTATAATCCGGATGGTACGTACGAAATCAAGGTTCACAAGTAACAGTCAGGCAAGGGCCGGAGGATGACTCCGGCCCTTGTTTTTGCTCATCGAAGAATGAGCGCGACCGGCTGACCGGTGCGGAGGAGTGGCAATGCCAGACCCTGACCGTTTCGAAAGACTAAGAGCGGAACCTGCAAGCGTCCGGAAGCGTGTTTTCCGGCGGTTCACAGTTCCGCTGTTTGTGTTGCTTCTAGTATGCGTTGTTGTTTCCGCCGCTCCGGGGCAGGAGGCAAGGCCCCTGTGGTGGGCCGACATGCAGGCCGAGGCACAGGCGCATGGCTATCATCTGCTGGAAACAGACGTGGCAACTGTGGGGCCGGAATTTTTGGTGCTGGACGTGCGGCCCGATTACGAATTTCGCGGCGGACACGTGGCAGGGGCGCATAATGTGGAATTTCCTCCCACTGATGCGGCGGGAGACGCGCAGGCCATAGCCGCTGCTCTGGCCGAGGTTGTTGCACTGGCTGAAGGCACGATGGACAGGCCCGTGGCCGTATATTGCCGCAGCTTCAGGTGAACGCGTAGCGCAGTTGCAGCGCGCCAGTTGGCGCGTGCCGGTTTTACGAAGGTTTTCAGGTTTCCGCAGGGCTTCATGGGCTGGATGGCGTCTCACCCTGAGATAGAGCCCGATGAATCGGGCCGTGCGGCCCCCGGAACGACGATTACGGATGTGCACCTCTCCGTCCTTGGCGGGCATGCGGACAGGGGCTACCTCGGTCTTTCCGAAGACGCGGTGCACATGAGTTTCGCCGCCATCAGGGCGCACTACGTGGTCGTGCAATTCTTCAACTGCCTCTGCGCGGACTGCCTCAGGGAGCTTACGCAGATGGATGCCCTGCGTGAGGAGCTGGAATTAAAAGACTTGTCAGGTGATAACGGGGTGCCGTTACTGCGTTTTATCGGCATTGCGGTGCACGATGAAGCCCGCAGGGTGGCGGCATTCCGGAAGAAGCAAAAGACCGGCTTTCCGCTCTTTGTGGACAGAAGCGGAACGTTGCTGGAAGGGTTGGGTATTACGGCCCCTCCTGCAGCCTGTCTTCTGGAAAGGACTGAACAGGGCGTCATAGTGCGTGCTCTTGCAGCAGGTTCTGACCGTGAACGTGAAGCCTTTGTGCAGATGGTGCGCGGGCTGACGGAGTAATTGTCAGGCCGCCACGTATTTCAGAAGAGTGGTGAGCACGCCGGCAGTACCGGCATACAGTCCGCACCGGTCGTGGCTTTCAAGTTTGGCTTTGAGTTCTTCCACCCACGGCAGCATGTCGTTTCTGACAAAGTCAGCGGCATTCTCAAGCGCAATTTCATCGTGATCGCGCCACCCTGTGGAGAGAAGATAATAAAGATATTCCAGCTGGATGGATATGTGGTCCGGCGGCTCGTTGCTTTCGCCGGATGTCTTCAGTCCCACTGCGTTCAGCCTTTGCTGCATGGCAAGGGCGGGAGCAGCCATGACCTGATGGTCGCGATGTCCGGCGGTGTGGCACGAGGCGTATAACGGCACCGGCACGCCTTCCCGGTTGGAGACGAACAAACGGACATATTCCGTGCTGCAGAGCTGGCAGAAGCCGCTGCGGTCTTCCGCATGGCTGTCGCAGAGTTGTTCCAGTTCGGCGATTTTTTCGCATAGCTCGGCAAGGTTGCCCTTGTCCGCCTTATACAGGGGATGAAGATCGGCAAGCCCGTCCTCGCACAGTGCAAGACAGTCCGTATCCGCCAGACCACGGAACACGGCTGTCGAGAGTTCGATGGTACACAGGAGGAATAAGCGCGATGTCTCATCAGAAAACATGGAGTCGTTCATCAACACCTCTTGCGAGAACGGCCAGAAGGCGCCAGGAGCAGCGTCACTCAGTTGCAGACAATGGCCGGAACGAACCGGCGGATGATAACGGCAGCGGGTCGGAATGCCCTCCCGAAGCCATGCCGGACGCCGCCGAGGAGATGGGCATGTCGGAATCCGGCAACGACAGTGGTGACTCCGCAAATATCATGGACCGGATGGATATGGAACAGGAGCGGCTCAGAAAAAATGTGCTTGTCCGCATGCGGCGTATTGAAGGGCAGATTCGCGGCATACAGCGCATGATCGAAAACGGCGAAGAGTGCGGCGATATCCTCATGCAGGTGCGCGCCGCGCGTTCGGCGTTGCATGCCGCCAGCAAGCAGGTCATGAAGCGGTATATGGTCCGGTGCCATCTGGACGCCATTCAGAACAGTGAGGACCCAGATGAACCCATTGAGAAGATGATAGATCTTCTGACCGGCTATCTGGATTGAATGACACGAAAAAAGGGAGGAACCGAATTGCGGTTCCTCCCTTAAAATTATTGAAAAATCATTTTGAGTGTTATTTGCCTCCGGCGGGCAGGGGGATTATCCTCCTGCCCCCGGTGTAAGCGATAAAACTTGTTTGTGTGGTTTTAGCCCCGGCTTAATGGCGTTTGTTGTATTGAAAGACAGAGGTCTGCCTTTAAGCTCGAAAAAAAACCGTATCTGCCTGCCTTTCATTTTGGGAGCAGGCTGTGTCTTTATTTCCCCAGAAGAAAACGTGCCAGCTCGGCAAAGCCGCTTCCACCACGGCCCTGTGTCACCCACGTGGGGGCGGCCTCCAGTTCATCGCGGAAGTCGAGCACATTGGCCACACCGACGGAGTGGGGGAAGTAGCCGAACATGGGGGCATCGTTGGGCGAGTCGCCCGAGAACACCACCTGATCACGAATGTCGGCAAGCTCAAGGCCGAATTCTTCCCGAAACAGAATTTCAGTCATGGAAAGCTTGTCGTAGTCGCCGAACCAGCCGTTCACGTGAATGGAACTGATCTTGGCGTGCGCTCCGGCTGCTTCGAACAGGGCCTTGATGGTGGAAATATCTTCCTTGGGCAGCGGCGGCACGTCTTCGCAAAAGTCCACGGCAAGGTCAGCTTCGCGGAATGCCTGATCCGCCGAGATGGCGGCACCGGGCACAGCCTGCAGAATGGTCTTCTGCAGTTCGGTTAGCTTCAGCTTGTCGGCCGCGCGCTCCGCTTCATCCTTGCAGTAGCGGCGCAGCATCTTGCGGGCGGCATTGTCGTAGCGATAGAAGAATGCCCCGTTTTCGCCCACAACGGCGTCCACAGGCCACATCCTCGCAATGTGGTCACACCATCCGGCAGGGCGTCCGGTGATGGGAATGACCTTCATACCATGTTCCTGCAACTGTTCCATGGCAAGATAGGCCTCGGCGCGGAGCCGGCCTTCGGACGTGAGTGTATCGTCAATATCGGTGAGGACGAAGCGGATAGCACTGCGGGCCGCTTCCGGCATGTCATTCAATGGACGCATTGTCTCTCCGGTAGAGAAAACGGGCGCAGCCGAATGTGGCAACGCCCGTTTTTCATGCAGTTGTTCTTGATGGATTAGATGATCTTCTGGCGAATCTTGGTGACAAACACTTCTGCGACGATAACCACTGTAAATATGCACAGCAGTATCAGCGAAACCTGTTGCCAGCGGAACAGGTTGAGAGACGTGTCGAGCGCCACGCCGATGCCGCCAGCACCCACAAGGCCGATCACCGAGGATTCGCGGACGTTAATGTCCCAGCGGAACAGCGAGATACCCCAGAAAGCCGGAGCCACCTGCGGCCAGTATCCCTTGATCAGGATGCTGGGCCACGGTGCGCCTGCAGCCTTGAGTGCCTCGATGGGGCCTTCGTTTACCTCTTCAAGCGCTTCGGCCATGAGCTTGCCGCAGAATCCGATGGATCGGAAGGCAATGGCAATGGTGCCCGCAAGGGCGCCGGGGCCGAAGATAGCAACGAAGAGAATGGCCCATACCAGCGAGTTGACGGTACGGGAAGACACCAGAATCAGCGTGCCGAACCAGTTGAGCGCAGGAATTTTGGTGATGTTCTTTGCCGCCATGAGCCCCACGGGAATTGCCATGAAAATGGCAAGTATGGTGCCCAGAGACGCGATGTTCAGGGTCTCCACCAGTGCTTTGTGGATTCCTTCACTGTTGTATGCGGCAAAGTCCACAGGCCACATGCGCGAGAACAGGTCGTGCAGCTGCGTGGGAGCGTCGTAAAGAAACTCGGGAATGATCTCAACGGTCTTCAACGAGACAACGAAGAGCGATACGGCCCCGAGATAAACGGCAAACCGGGCAAGGCGTTGCGCCGGAGTGAATCTTTCCCAGGTTGCATTATCAGTCATTGAAGATCGCCTTTATTTTCAGTGAGATGTATTCGCTGACCATAATCAGGGCGATAATGGCTATGAGGATGGCCGCCAGGAAGTCGTAGTCAAAGCGCTGGAAGGCCGCAAAGAGCGTTCCGCCGATACCGCCCGCACCGACAATGCCTACCATGGTGGAGTTGCGCAGGTTCGCGTCAAACTGGTAGGTGGCAAAACCGATGAAGCGGTTGAAAACCTGCGGCAGCACACCGAATACGAGCACGCTCATGAACGGAGCACCTGCCGCCTTTATGGCTTCGACAGGTTTGAGCGATATTTCCTCGATGGCTTCACAGAACAGCTTGCCGATGAAGCCGATGGTGAGGAATATCAGGGTCAGAATACCTGCCAGAGGACCAAATCCCACGGCCTTCACAAACAGAATGGCAAAGATGACCGGGTGGAAGGAGCGGCAGATTGCAATGAACGTTCTTGAAGGCCACGTCATCCATTCGGGCATCAGGTTGCGTGCACCGCAAAGCCCGATGGGCAGCGAGGCGGCAATGCCGAATGCCGAGGCTATGACGGCAATCTCGACGGTTTCAACCAGGTTGCTGATCAGCAGCCGCCAGCGCTCAAAGTTGGGCGGAATCATTTCGCCCAGAAATTTTGCGCCGTTTGCCAACCCGTCGATAAACCGTGACCAGGTGAAGTCGAGAGACATGCCGGCGTACACACAGTAGGCCAGCACCCCGAGCCACCCGAGCCTTGCCGCCCAGTTGGGCTTGAAAGGCGTTCTGGTTTCGGTACGGGTTGTCATGCCAGCCAGTCCTCCCCGCCGTAAATCTGCTTCAGGTGTTCGGGGCTCAGCTCAGAGGGCGGACCGTCAAAGACGATGTGGCCCTGCGACATGCCGATGATGCGGTCGCAGAAGCGCTGGGCAAGGTTCACGTCATGGATGTTGATGAGCACGGGGATGTGCTGCGTGGCGGAAACCTGCTTGAGCAGTTCCATGATTTCCACGGACGTTTTGGGGTCCAGCGAGCTGGTGGGCTCGTCTGCCATGATCACGTCAGGGTTCTGCATCATTGCGCGGGCAATACCCACGCGCTGGCGCTGGCCGCCGGAAAGGCTGTCCGCGCGCTGGGTGGCGAATTCGCCCAGACCCACCTGATCGATGAGCTTGAACGCCTGATTGATGTCTTCCTGCGGGAATTTGCGAAGCCACGCGCGCCAGGAAGGAAGGTAACCCAGCCTGCCACAGAGCACGTTTTCAATGACGGAAAGGCGTTCCACCAGATTGAATTCCTGAAAGACCATACCGATGTGGCGTCGGGCCAGGCGGAGTCTGGTACCGCTCAGGGAGGTAATGTCCTGTCCGGCAACGATGATCTTGCCCGAGGTGGGCTCGATCAGGCGGTTGATGCAACGCAGAAGCGTGCTTTTGCCCGTGCCGGAGGGGCCGATGATGCCGACGGTGGTTTCCCCATGCACTTCAAAGGTCAGCCCCTTAAGGATAAGGTTGCCCTTGGTGTACGCCTTTTCCAGATTTTCCACAAAAAGGGAACGGGGGCTGTCCCCGTTCCCGTTATGGTTCTTGCTAATTGCGTGAGACACGATTTCTCCGATAGCCTGTTATTACTTCTTTTCTTTGGCGGCTTCTTTTTCAGCCATCTGCTTCAGGCCTTCAGCGTTGTAGCTGGAGCCGGTTGCTTCGGCGATGTCACGAATGACCTGCCAATCCTGCTTGTAGGTGATGGGGAAGAAGCGGTCTGCGCCCTTGAAGGTCTTCTGCATGGATTCGGGGAAGCGGTAAGTGCGGAAGGCTTCTTCGATCTTGGCTACCAGAGGTGCACAAAGCTGGTTGGAGTAACCGAAAGAAGAAGTGGGGAACTTGGGGCTGCGGTAGATGATGCGCATGTCGTCGCCATTGATGCGGCCTGCTGCAACCATGCGGTCATATACGTCGGAAGCAACGGGAGCTGCATCGTAGTCGCCGTGGGCAACGCCCATGACGGACTGGTCATGCTTGCCGGAGTAAACAACGGTGTAGTCCTGATCCGGAACAACGCCCAGCTTGGGGAAGAGGGCGCGGGGAGCAAGGTTGCCGGAGTTGGAAGAGGCAGAGGTGTGCGCAACGCGTTTGCCCTTGAGGTCAGCCATGGTCTGGATGGGGCTGTCTTTCTTCACGACAACGATCAGGTTGTAGCCCTGCATGTCGTCGGCATAGCCTTTGACTGCGATGGGAATGTAACCTGCAAGGTTGACTGCGAAGCCGGTGGGGCCGGTGGAGAAACCTGCAATGTGCAGACGGCCGGAACGCATGGCTTCAACTTCGGCAGCGTTGGACTGCACGGTGTAGTAGATAACGCGCTTGCCGGTTGCCTTTTCCAGATATGCCTGGAAATCGGCAAAGGCATCTTTGTAAACGGCGGGATCTTCAACAGGGGTGTAGGTGAAAACCAGCGTGCTCGGCTCCTTGCAGATACCTGCAGGGGCAATGTCGGCAACGAGATCGCCGTTGGCATCACAATACATGGAATCAAGTTCGCCACGGTTGGGGCAGTCTTCAGCAAACGCTGGAACGGCCGTCAGTACGAACGCCAGTACCAGAAACAGTAAACTCTTTCTCAACATACATTGACTCCTCATAGGGTTTGGTTTCGTCCGGAAACACTCAGGACGCTGCGCGGGCCCGCTCAACAAGCAATGTATACCCCACTATGAGCGAGCAACCGCTCTGATGTTATGGGAGCTGCAACAGAATCGCAACAAATATGGTCGACTGTTATAAAAAAAATGTCCTGAAAATGTAGGCGTGTTCGCTCGTGAATCGTGGCGAAAGTGAGTTTTGATTACTTGATCTGTCTATAACATGCTGAAAATATGATAGAAGACTTATATGGGAGGAGGGCGCTCCTGTTTCGTGATGTGCTTTTTTTATCGTTAGTGAAAATTTCAATGTCACATTGCGAAAATGATAAGTTGCCAGAGGCATATCGGCTTGCCTGTACAGTGTCGAAGTCTGGATGGAAAGGGGCAGGGGGCAGGTCGATCATATCACCCCTGCCCCATAAAGCGCGGGAGTACGTTGCAGGGGTGATTCCCGTATTGTTTCCGGAATATGCTGTTCCGGAGCGTGGAGTTTGATTTATTGGTCAGAATCTCTGCTTCTGTCACTTCGCCTTGCTGTTGATATTGTACAAGTCCTTCAATACCGTTATACAATATCGTCCGTATAGCATGTATTCAGACGTGATACCGGGCTCGTAAGGCTGTCCGGCCCGATAGCCGGAACTATGGATGTTCCGGCGGGGCGGTAACCCTCAGAAGCAAAGGGAGCAGTGATGAACGGAGGAGCTGAACAGCTGGCAATGCGCCGGATACCCATGCCCGATGTGGCACGGTTCTTCGGCATAGTTCTGGTGTATTACGGCCACATCATAGAGCGCATCATGTATCTCAAGGATCCCACTGCGACTATGCATTACAAGCTCATATACTCCTTTCATATGGCATTTTTCTTTCTGCTGTCCGGCTTCATCTTCAATGCTGACAAGCTCTACATGCCCCTCAACCGCTTCTTCCGAAAGCAGGTTGCCTCACGGCTTGTGCCATACTTCGTGTTCAGCGCGGTGCTGGTGGTGCTGAGTCTGCTTTTCAAAGGGCATTTTGTGGTCGTGGACCTTTCCACGGTGCAGGGGTACCTGCAGGGTGGCATTGCAACACTGCTGGGATTTCCCGTATTCAACATTCCCTTATGGTTCATGGCCTGCCTGTTTTCCGTGGAGCTTATCCACTTTGTTGTGGGCCGGTACCTCAAGAGCGATGCCATGCTGATTGCGGCCGCTGTTGTTACCTATCTTTCAGGATATTATCTCACGTTGTATGTGCAGTTCCTGCCCGGACCGAATTTCTGGTTTCTGCATGAAGCGCTTGTGGTGTATTCATTCTATCTGGTCGGCGTTTTGCTGCGCCGCCGGGGAATACTCATGGCTCCGGTGCAGAGGCTGATTCTGGTGCCTGTTTTCGTGGCATGCGCGCTGGCAGTGTGGTTCACCTTCAATCTCAATACAGGCCCGTTCAGGCTGTTCGATGCGGTTGTCATCGTATTATCCGGCCACGGGCATGTATTCTGGTTCATGTTCACGGCCCTGTGCGGCAGCATGATGCTGCTTGTTCTCGCCAATCTGTGCGGCAGGGTGGGGATATTCCGGTTCATGGGGCGCAACGGGTTGATATTGTTCTGCCTGAACGGTGTGTTCTATCATTTCTTCAACGGTCCCTTTGCCGAGTGGTTCATGCAGAATTACACGGCAACACCGTTCACCGTTACCTTTGCAGGGTGCCTGTTCACCCTTGCCAGTCTGGCGGCCTGCGTGCCGTTGGTGTTGTTGCTGGAGCGTTATGTTCCGCAGCTCGTGGGCAGGCCCGCAATGCGGGGGCCGTTGCTCCCTGCTCTGGTGAAAGCATAAAGTGTACGCAGGCTTGGCTGAAGGCCGTATAGATTTCCACCATGCTGATTGAAATTGACTTCACGCGATACCGTCATGGAACCGCGCCAAGGAAAAGGAGCTGATAATGAATGAATCCGGACTGATTGTCCGTTTTTGCCCGGCAGATACCGTGGCATTGTGGCGTGCATATCTTGATGCCCTGAGAGACCGTGGCATAGATATTTTTGCAACCATTGATCATAAGCAGAATGCCGAGGATGCCGGCCTAGCCATGCCGGAGACACGGCTTATCGTCTTCGGCAACCCGCAGGCCGGAACACCGCTCATGTTGCAGGCACCGGATCTGGCGCTTGATCTGCCGCTGCGGGTGCTGCTGCGGGAAATCAGGGGCGGGTGCGAGCTGGTCTATACCCCCGCTTCTGTACTGGCCAGCCGCTACGGGCTTGCCGCAGATAACCCCATCATACTCAAGATGGATGGTCTGCTCGTTGGCCTTGCCGATCAGGCGTGCGCCATGGCTGTGGAGGGGTAGGGGGGAATTGGGCTTAGCCTGCGGGCAGGTGCGCGATGCTGAGCGTCATGCCGCGCTCGTCGTCGTGCGCAGGCCCATGCTCTACGTTGTGTGTGATGTTTTGCCCGACCGTATTTGAAGGCGGGTTTGTTTTCTTCATGAATCCCTTTAACTTTGTAATCCTTCTTCCTCCGTCTTTCCCTGTGCGAGTGTAGCACAACCACATGCGTGACACAGGACCTGCAGGCATTGCCAGCAGGTCCTTTTTGTCTGCGGTCAGCTGTTTCGTGCATCATGGTGGGCAATCCCGTGACAGGCCGGATGCAGAAGGAGTTTCAGGCCGGTACAAATCGTTACGGATTGGGCTTTTTTTCCTGAAGTGTCGCATTTGCAACAGACTTCAGGATTGATTTGAGGGTACCATTCAGTCGCAATGGAAGAGCCTATGGGCCAATGATGGAGGAGTGAGAAGAAATATGGCAGTTCCTCTCACCAAAAATACATAAAAATGAAGGGTTGAAAGGAGTTGCAATGACTTCTGGGGAAAGAAAACCAACGTTGTTGTGGGCTTTGTTGACGTTCCTGCTGCCGGTTGCGGTTATCTTGTATGGAACGGTATGGGTCGGGGTGCGTCCTCCCGTGTTGCCGTTGCTGGTTGCCGTGGCGCTGGCAGGCATAATGTCTCTGCGCATCGGCTATACGTGGGAAGAGTTGCAGGAAGGCATGCTCTCGGCTGTGGGCAGAATCCAGCTCGCCGTGGCCATTCTCATGCTGGTGGGCATGATTATCGCCGCATGGATGGCATCCGGCACCATTCCCGCCATTATCTATTGGGGACTCAAGCTCATATCCCCTGAGCATTTTCTTGTTTCCACTTTCTTTCTGTGCGCGGTAGCCTCGCTCGCTACCGGCACCTCCTTCGGCACCATGGGCACCATCGGTGTGGCGCTGCTGGGCGTTGGCGGTGCCATGAGCTACGACCCTGCCTGGACCGTGGGGGCGATAGTTTCCGGTGCGTATTTCGGCGACAAGATGTCTCCTGTATCCGACTCCACGAACATTGCGGCAACCGTGTGTGATACCCCGCTGTTCAATCATATTTCGTCCATGCTCTGGACCACCGTGCCAGCCATGGTCATTGCCACTGTGGGCTATTGGATTCTCGGCACCATGCACGACGGCAGCGCCGCCACCATGGACAACATCCAGCCCATTCTCACCAGCATAGAAGCCTCCTTCAGCCTTTCACCCATCGCATTCATTCCGCCGGTGCTTATGATCGTGCTGGCTTACAGACGCCTGCCCGTTCTGCCGGTGATGGTTATCTGCGTTGTCAGCGCGCTTGCCATAGCTCTTGTGGAAGGAGCAACCGTGGCCGAGCTGGCATCCCAGCTGACCAAGGGCTATCAGGCCAAGACCGGTTCGCCCGAACTGAACAAGCTGCTTTCCCGCGGCGGTCTCATGAGCATCATGGTGACCATTCTTCTGCTTACCTCCGGCATGGCGTTCGGCGGCATACTGGAAAAGGCGCGCGTGCTTGAAGTGCTGCTTGAGGCCATGCTGCGAGGTGCCAAGAGTGCAACCCGCCTTGTGGCTTCCACCATCATTGCCTCCTACATCATTCTGCTTGGCACGGGCAGCCAGATTCTGGCCGTGGTTGTCCCCGGCCGCGCGTTTGCCGACGCCTACAAGGATGCGGACCTCGCTCCCGAGGTGCTTTCCCGAACCTGTGAAGATGCAGGCACCCTCGGTTGTCCGCTGGTTCCCTGGAGCGTGCACGCGTTCTACATCCTCGGGGTTCTCGGCGTAAGCGCCGTGGAGTTCATGCCGTATGCCTTCCTGAACATTGTGGTGCCGTTCATATCCATCGGATGTGCCGTAACCGGATTTGGAATTTTCAATAGAAAAGGTGAACGGGTTCGCCCTCTTGCAGGGAAGTAATCCCGACAGAGCTGAATAGCTAAAGGATTGATCATGTCTCAGAAGAATATAAAGAACGTTCTGTTCATCATGCTTGATACCCTGCAGTTCAACTACCTTGGATGCTACGGGAACAAGGATGTGAAGACCCCCAATCTGGACAAGTTTGCCGAAAAGGGCTTTCTGTTCGAAAACGCTTACAGCGAAGGCCTGCCCACCATACCTGTCCGCCGTGCCATCATGACCGGCCGGTTCACACTGCCTTACAGCGGCTGGCGTCCGCTGACCACCGAAGACACCACCATCACCGACCTGTTGTGGTGCCGCGAGGTGCAGACCGCGCTTGTGTATGACACGCCGCCCATGCGCCTTCCCAAATACGGCTATTCACGCGGCTTCGACTATGTGCGGTTCTGCAACGGCCATGAGCTTGATCACGAGACGTTCAGCAAGGTTCCGCTGAATCCGGAATTCAAGGGTGAAGACTACCTTTCGCCCAGCTGGCTGACGAAGGATGAAAACGGCGAGTACGATGCTTCCAGCAAGTCGCTTATCCGCGAGGCGGAATGCTATCTGCGCCAGCGCCAGAACTGGACTTCCGATGCCGACAACTACGGCTCGGTCGTTATCAGCGAGGCCGACAAGTGGATCAAGGAAAAGCGCGATCCCAACCGTCCCTTCTTCCTGTGGCTCGACTCCTTTGACCCGCATGAACCGTGGGATCCGCCGTCAATCTGGGAAGGCAAGCCCTGCCCCTACAATCCGGACTACAAGGGCAACCCCTTGCTGCTCGCCCCATGGACCGAGATCGAAGGCGTGAT
Source organism: Desulfovibrio subterraneus (assembly GCF_013340285.1). Lineage (NCBI taxonomy): Bacteria > Pseudomonadati > Thermodesulfobacteriota > Desulfovibrionia > Desulfovibrionales > Desulfovibrionaceae > Desulfovibrio > Desulfovibrio subterraneus. Next base: position 768,114 of record NZ_BLVO01000013.1, read on the forward strand.
GACCGAAGAAGAGTGCCAGCATATCCGTGCTCTATATGCCGAAAAGGTTACCCTCATCGACAAGTGGCTCGGCAAGCTGTTTGATTCCCTGAAGGCACAGGGGCTGTGGGATGAGACCATGATCATCGTGACTTCGGACCATGGTCAGCCCATGGGGTCCGGCGAGCACGGACACGGCCTCATGCGCAAGTGCCGTCCCTGGCCCTATGAGGAACTCGTGCACGTCCCGCTGCTGGTGCACCTGCCCGGCGTGGAAGGCGGTAAGCGTGTGGAGAGTTTTGTGCAGAACGTGGACATCACCGCCACGGTTCTCGACGCTCTCGGCCTGAGTCAGGATGCGCTGGAGCAGACCGGCCATGAAGGCATTCAGACCTACGGGGCCGAAGACCTGCACGGCATGAGCCTGCTGCCGCTGATGCGCGGCGAGGTGGACCGAATCCGTGACTTTGCCATTGCAGGATACTATGGCATGTCATGGTCCATCATTACGCACTACTACAGCTATATTCACTGGTTGCAGAAGGAAATAGACACGGATTCCATGAACCGGATATTCTACGATGGTTCCGGTTCCGGCGGCAACGCCGGTGCCCAGTCTGCCAAGCTGGAAGTGAAGGAAGAAATGTGGACCTGCGTTCCCGGAGCGGAAGTCAGCGTTCCCGGTACTGACGAGCTGTATGACCGCAAGGTCGACCAGTTCCAGTTGAAGAATATTATCGAAGAGCAGCCGGAAAAGGCCAAGGAACTGCTGCAGATGCTCAAGCTCTATATCGGAGAGCTCAGAACGTCTTAGGCAGAACCGGCACGGCAAGCGGCTCTCCTGCATTGAAAGGAAACACCATGCATACGCAACAGGTTGATGAATTCTGGAGAATCAAGGTCGATAGTGACGTCTGGAAACAGGTGCTGCACTTGGGCCAGAGAAAGGAGTTTCGTCATGGTGATATTATCATCGATGCAGGGGAGCTGGTAAACAGGCTGTATTATCTCGAATCCGGCGTGGTGAGCATGAAGCGTGCGTCATGGGGCGGCGCGGAAAAGATTATCATGCATATTGAAGAGAATACGCTGTTCGGCGAGGTGCCTTTCTTCATGCACCAGCCCATACTCAGTTTTTTCATCTGCCATCAGGACGCGGTGGTTTACAGTTTTTCCCGCGAGGCGGTAGACGGCATGCTCGCAAGGCATCCGGAAATTGCCAAGGACATCATCCGCACCCTCGCCGAAAAGGTGAGCGCGCTCAGCAACCAGTCCGCAACGCTCGGGCTGGACAGCCTGTACCAGCGTATCGTCAAGTTCATACTGCTCCGCTATAACTCCATGCCTCTGGAGGATAACGAGATCATCTCGCTGGGCTCATTGCGCATGCGCGATATCGCCAGCATCCTCGGGGTGCACAGGGCCACGCTGTACAAGGCGCTCAAGGAGCTTGAGCATATGAACCTGATTCGGATGCTGGACAGGAACAGGATACATGTTCTCAACGTGGATGAACTGGCAGCCATTGCATACGAATAATCAGGATTTTTTTGGAGAACGATAATGACTACGATCAGCACGATAAGCGATGCCCACCTCGCGGAGCGGTTCCAAAGCTTTGGCGATGCCATCATCTTCTTTCACAAGGAACTGTGCCCGCACTGCAAGAACATGGAAAAGGTTCTGCTCAAGTTTTCCGCCAAGGCACCTGCCGTTGAGGTATGCAGCGTAGACAGCGAAAAGCACCCTGAACTGCTGCAGGAGCTGGGTTTTGAGCGTGTTCCCACGCTGGTATTCATACGCGGGGGCAAGGTGGCCAAGATCCAGTCCGGTATCATGAACCCCCGTGAACTTGCAGCCCTGCACGCATCCATTTAGCAACGCGCAGATCAGGAGTCTTTTGTGAGTCACGCATATGATTTGATCATTCTCGGCGGGGGCGTTGCCGGTATGACGTCTGCCATTTACGCGGCGCGTGCCAGCCTGCGCGTGCTCATCCTTGATGAGAATGCCTGCGGAGGGCTCGTCAACTGGACCCGTGTCGTTGAGAATATGCCTTCCTACAAAAGCATAGGCGGCCTTGAACTTACCGCACGCATTCAGGAGCAGGTAGAGGAGCTCGGCGTGGATGTGGAAGAAGCCGTGTGCATTGATTCCATAGACCTTGGCGGTGCCGAAAAGGCAATTGTCGCAGATGACGAGACCTATACCGCCAAAGCCGTCATTATCGCTACGGGGCGCAAGCCTGTGCCGCTTGAAGTGGCGGGCGAATGCGAGCAGGTGCATTTTTGCGCCATCTGCGACGGTGCGGCCTATGTGGGCAAACGCGTGCTCGTTGTCGGCGGTGGCAACAGCGGATTTGACGAGGCCATAGCTCTGCTGGATCAGGGTGTTTCCGAACTGGTGCTCGTGGAGAAGATGGATCGCTTCTTCGCCGCACGCACCGCACAGGACCAGTTGATGGCTCGCTCCAATGCGGAAGTCCGGCATTCCACGGAGGTCGCCGCCGTGTGCTGCAGCGACAGCCTGCGCAGCGTTACCTTGCGTAACGTGGTGACCGGTGAAGAAGAGGTGCAGACCTTTGACGGCATTTTCGTCTTCATGGGGCAGCAGCCCGGTACAGAGATGTTCAGCGGGCAGATTGCACTGGATGACGACGGATACATAGTCACGGATGAGCTTATGGCTACCTCCGTTGCCGGAGTCTACGCCGCGGGCGATGTTCGCCGAAAGAAGTACCGGCAGATAACCACTGCCATGGCGGACGGAACCGTGGCTGCTCTGGAAGCGGAGCGGCATATTCACAGCCAGATGCAGGGTTCGAAAGGGTAGAGCGACATGCCGGAACTCCAGATAACCGTTCTGGACCCGGATACCCGTCAGGTGCAGCAGGCGGCAGGACGCCTGCGTGCCCTTCTGAGAAGCGAGGGCGTGCCTGCCTGTGTCCATGAGGTGTCCTGCTATCTTGAGATTTCCCGTCGAGGGCTTGCGGATAAAACGCCCGCAATAGCATTCAGCAACATGGTTCTGCGCTGCACAAGTCTGGACGAACCGGTTCTGCGAGAACTGGCTCGCAAGCTGGGAACGCTGCATGGTGGCGAATTCGGTGAGTAGCATCGCTCTGTACGGACGTTTTAGGAATACGCTGTCTTTCAGAGACTGAATGGAATGAGGGGAGGCTTGCAGGAGCCTCCCCTTTGGATTTAGGCCCATGAATAGCTGGCCCTTTTGCAAAGACGTGGATTGGCAAAGGGGGGGGCTAGGCGTGCAATTCAGACCCGAGTCTGTCTGATTACAACTGGTCACCTTGCGCTGTTTCTGATAGCCGCTATGCAGTCCGTATGTGGACAAGCAGCGAGGAGCGAGAATTTGGACACCCGATACGAGAATACGACTCACAGCGTCAGGCAATTGCAGCACGAACTGGCAACCTATCTTGCGCTGATACCGGCATTGATGTGGCACATTGATGCTGCGTTCAATGAGATAGTGCTCACCAATGACTATAAGATACCGGGATTGGGCAACAAGGTTCCTCTTGTGCTCAAGGACCTTACTCTGGCGAAAACGCTTGTTCATTCCGACGACCTCGGGGCTTTTTACGGTGCCATGGACAGTGTCAGGGCTTTGCAACCTGCAACTGTCGCATTCAGGGTGGGTGACGAGGCAGGCCTCTGGCATTGGCTTTTTCTGAAGGGGCAGCCTGTGCAGAACGAATCGTCCCGCTATGTGGGGATGATAGGAGAGTGTGCTTCGCTGGTGGGCTCCATTGAAGACAGAGGGGCTGCAACCATGCGGCCGGACAGTCTTGAACTGCTGGACCAGCCCTCCCTGCTTGTGGAGTATTCCGGCAAGAAAGTTGTGGCCGCCAATGCCGCTGCCCGCAGTTTTCTCGGATATGGGGCTGTGGCAGACTTTCCTTCGTTTGATGGCATGATTGAAGGGGCAAGCGAGCAGTACCGGCGCAGCATGTATGAACATCTTATATTCAATACGACTTGGCGCGGTCCGCTGGCTTTCAGGGATGCATCCGGCATCCGCAGGCAGTGTGATGTTCGGCTGCGGGCAGGCGCCTGTGATGGCACGAATTTGTTGTGGGTGGGGATTGAGCCGGTCCTGACGGCGTTTTCTGCCCCAGTATTGTTAGAAGGCGATTGCGCTAAACTGTGCCAGGCGTTGGATAAGGCACAGACAGAGGTGCAGGCGTTGCAAGCCTTGCTGGAACACCAGCCGGAAGGATTGAAGGCTGAAGGGGTAATGCTGTCGCATATATACGCTTCGGAGAACCGCGTTGAGGTGACCGGGGTAGGCGAACCATTCAAGGGCATGGTGCCTCACACCTGCTATCCCTATATTGGTTCCATAGCGGAGAATCTTGTTCAGTATTCTCTGTCACATATGGTGGTTGAGGAAACCATACGCAGTATCCGTCCCATTGATTGGGCGCTGTTCATTCCGGGTGGTATCCATTCATACTATGCAGAGCCGTACTATGAAGAGGACGAGCTGGCCTATGTTCTGATTTATTGTTCCACGAAGGGTGGGGCATTCAGTTCCGGTGGGCTTCCGGCATGCAAGGATGCCTTGTTACAGTTGGCCGACCGGCTAAAGCGACTCAGCAACGACTGATAATGCAAATGCATTGAGGGGAGCCGGAAGGGACATCTGGTCTGCCTGCTTTGGCATAGGAGCCAAGGTCCGGCTGTTCTGGTCGTACCAGTGTGTAAGTGCTTTTGGGAGATGTTATCTTTAAATGGTATTAGTATGGATATGAAAACGGACGCCTGAGGGCGTCTTTTTTTATGTCTAAGGTTATATTTCGGTATGTTGCGTGTTGTATGGTTTGATTTTCTATACTGTATTTTGTCGGTGTTGTGCCACTCTGTATTTTTACATTGTTGCATATATTGTTGTTGTTTTGTCACAGAACGTTTCACTGGTTGGGCCAGATGGTGTTTTTTGTGTTTTCTTTATTGCCACCATATGGCTGTATGGCTAGTCTTGCATCCATAACATTTGGAAATGAAAAGAGAGTAAACTGGTTGGGCCAGATATGCAGAAGTCGGCAAGTGTAGTTGCAGAGCAGGTTATAGAGTTGATTCATGAAATCGGCATCAAGCCGGGAGGCAAGCTTCCCGGCGAGCGCCCGCTTGCGGACAGGTTCGGCTGCAGCCGCAATACGGTGAGAGAGGCTCTGGCCGCTTTGTCGGCCCGCGGTACTGTGGAGATCCGCACCCGCAGCGGGGCCTATCTGCGGGAAGGCGCCCTGACGGAAAATGCTGGTGGCGAGGCAGGTATTCAGGAAGCTTTTGAGGCACTTGAAACGCTGGGACCTGCGCTTGTCGGTCGAACTTGCCGTATGGCCAGTGACGCTGAGCACGAGCGTATAGAGCGCGTTACCGCACGCCTTGGCAGGGCACTGGTAGACAGGAATCCCTACGAGGCATGGCAGGGGCTGATGGCGTTTTATAACGTGTTGGCAGGCATCTGCGGCAACGCGCTGTTAAGCGGTGCCGTTGCCGACATAGCTCAGGCGGGGCGAAGCTGCGGCGCCTTGATTGCTGCACCGGAGCTTATGCCCGATTTCTTGCAGCACTTTTTTGCGGAACATGTGGAAATGCTGCAGGCCATGCGGCAGCGCGAGATTGTCCGGGCAACCGGTCTGGCTGCGGCCAGTATTGAGGCCTTTGGCACTATGCTCATGGGAGAGTGCAAAATACGGAAGCCCGGACCAGTTGACGGACCAGCTGAGGGACCCGTTGGCGGACCATCTCATAGGCCAGCCGACAGACTGGCTGACAGGGTAGTTGGCTGGAGAAAAGGCGGACCAGATGATGACGCGTAGAAATTTTTTGCAGTTGTGGAGAGGCAACCGGACTCAACCGGCTGCAAGGCAGCCTGAAGAAGCCCCCGTCGAGCAGAGTGCGGATAGTCTTCGGCAGGCTTACATGCGGGCTATGGAAGCTGGAATTGATCCTGCGACATTGGCTCAGGAGGAATTGGTACGAAGGTTTTCTTCAAAGGTAACATCTAACAATGCGGCTGATTGAAGATGTGCCGGGGCGACCGCCAAGTCTGGCCCCGACACTGATGCCATCATCCGCAGGGGAGTTCCTTATGGACAGGGACAGCAACGGTATTTTGTACCTTGAAAGCCGCAGGCTGGTCAAACGCTGGAATGGACCATGGCCTGCACTGGTGAACACGCTTATCATGGCGGTGTTCTTCTACGTCACGTGGTGGATTTTTCAGGACCCGCGCGGTATTTTCCGCATGTATACGCCCTATGTGGGGTACATGGTCTGCCGCTGGATGCTCATCCTCTTCATCTGGCTTGCGTATATCTTCGACTTCTGGCCTTTCAAGAGGACATGGCTTGAGCGCACGCATCCTCTCATAAAAGGCGCGGTGCTTACCTTGGTCAGCGTGGCCGCAATGGTGCTGCTCATCAAGGGATTCTTTATCGATTTCCTTGGCAACTACGGCATTGCCTACTTTAATCCCGAACGGCTTGAAGCCATGGGTATTACCGAGTTTTATGCGCTGGAATATGCCACGGAAGCTATCATGATGTTTGCGGCCATAGCCTCGTGGCTGTCACCCAGCTGGATTGTCGCCTGTGAAGGCGCACCGTGGAACAAACTCAAGCAGCCTGCAAAGGGGCTCACCATCCTTCTGGTGACGTTCTTTCTGAGCATGATCGTCTACTTTGTCACCATGCATTCCCACATGGCGATTCTGTTCTACCCCTGGCAGCAATATACCGCCATCACGCCGCCCTACTGGGAAGGCTTTGCCAACACCGTATCCGGTAACTTCCATATTGCATGGATCATGTGCTGCACCGTGGTTGTCTGGCAGTTCGAGACCATCTGGGAGCGCTATCCCTTTAACCTGATCAAGACCGACTGGCTGCGCCGCACGGCATCCTTCTTCGGTATTATCCTGATCGCTCTGGCACTGTGCTTCTTCCTGTACTATGCGCAGGACCTCGTATGGGGTGAAACGGTTCGTGGCACCCGCCGTCTTGCGGCACCTGACTGGCGTTGGCTGCACGTTGGTGAAATGGCCATTTTCTGGCTGCTCCCCACGCTGTTCCTCAGCTTCTACTGCGGCAACTGGCCCAATAACTTCAGCCGTCCCGTGCGTGTTTGCATCCGTACCTTCCTGACTGCCGCTCTCGCAGTGGTTGTGTACGTGATCTATTACAAGACCTCGCACCTCTTTCTCGGCACCCAGAAGGGTTTCTCACATCCTCAGCAGTTCCCCATGATTCCCATGATCTGGCTGATCAACATCTTTCTGATCAACATGTGGTTCATGGATGGATGGCCCGGCTGGAAAGCTGTTCCCAAGACACAGGAAGAGCTGAAGGAAGTGGAAGAAGAGAAGGTCGCAAGTGACGTTCGCTGGTCACCCGCACTCGGCAAGGGGCTTCTTGTGGGCACTGCCTGCGGCGTGGGGCTGTATGTCATCGTGATCGGCATTCTGCCGTGGATCGGCGAAACGGTGCAAATAATCAAGTAAGGCAGCGCAGGAGTAAAAAATGAAAGATACCAATATGAACCGGCGCGACTTCGTCAAGGGTGTTGCAACCGGGGTGTGCGCAGGTGCCTTCGCCTCTATGGGGCTGTATTCCTACACCCAGTCAGCCTACGACAGGTTGCCCAAGACAGAACGCAAGTTTCAGGACTTCGGTGCCGTGCGAAGCGTCAAGGTAGTGAACATCTCGGAAACCAGCTGGTTCAGCAATGCGGACCTTATCGGTGATATTCACGCCGCGGGCGGTCTGCTGGTGAACCAGTACACGCTGAACTGGGCGCCCTTTGCCAATGGCAGGGGTACCGCGCAGGGATCGTATGATTCCGCAATGGCCACCATCAAGGATCTGATCCCCCACGATCTTGAAAAAGCATGGGAACTGCAGCGCAAGGTTGCCTTGCACCCCGACAATCCGGGCGGATTCTCCTGCCTTCTGATTGTGGAGGCGCTGGACGGCACCAAGCATAATTTCCTGCTTGATTCCGGCTGGTCATACGAATGGATGGACAAGAGCTTCAAACGCGAAGGCATCGACAAGATGCTGGAAGCGCGGGAGATTGAAGGTCTGTTCATCTCGCACGAACATTGGGACCACTTCTGGGGCCTGCCTGTCACCATGAAGTACGACAACCGTATTCCCATGTATATCCATGATGGTTTCTACAAGGAAGGTCTGCAGTACATCAAGGACAGCGGATACAAGGGAACTCCGTTCATTCAGAAAGAACCTATGCATCAGATCATGCCCGGCATGGCCGTGCTCAAGTTTGATGTGCCGATCATCAACCGCGTGTTCGGCGAAACATCGCTTGCCTTCAACGTCAAGGACAAGGGGCTCGTGCTGGTTTCGGGCTGCTGCCATCAGGGTCTTCTGCAGATGACAGACTACGCATACACCGACCTGAAGTATGATAACGACAGGTTCTACGGGCTGTACGGTGGTCTGCACATCTCGCCTTTTGAAGACTGGGATCCCAAATACGACGACCTGGTCATTTCGCTGGGCAAGTGGAACTTCGAGCACATCGGATGCAACCACTGCACGGGCCATCTCACCGCAAAGAAGTTCATCGAACGCGGTTATCCCGTTGTTCGCGGCACGGCGCGTTACCGGTCCTCCTCCAAGGACTATCTGGGCAACGGCGATACCATCACGTTCTAACTATGCAATACGGAAGGGTGGGGCTGTCAGCCTCACCCTTTTTCGGGAATGTCATATGATTACGGATTTTTTTATTCCGCCGGGAGCGGATGAGGTTTCCTATGCCCATTTGCGGGATCTGCCTGTAAACGCCATAGCCGTTGCCTGCAGGGACAACCGTTTCCGCCGGTTGGTGAGGTGGGTGGGGATTGCACGGTGTCAGGGGGGAGAGGGCGCCTTTACGTGTCGTATTTCAGGCGGGCCGGGGATTTTCGGTCTGTCGTGGGAGGGGGGGGGCGGATTAGATGTCGTAAGGATTGGAAGGTTCGGCATCCATTACTTCCCCGACCAAGAAGAGGACGTGTGTGACCTTCTGCGCATTGATGCTGCCGTGGCTGTGCAACGGGCTGATTATGCGCAGGGAATTAGGGATTTTGTAGCGGATGAAACTCTACGATCCCTGTTCCGTATAGGCACACTGCAGATCAGTTGCCCCCTGAGTACTTCGGAACTGGGGCTGCACCTGTGCGCCGAACGGCGTAGGCGGATGGTTTCTGATTGTGGTGTAGGGAGCCTTGAAGCCGGATGGATAATCCCCCCCGGTGCTCTGGAAGAAGACCTGCCTGCATATGCCCTTTGCCGCATGTTGTTCGATGTTGTGGCTGCTGCCGTTTCTGCATGTACAAAGCAGGCGCCATCATTATTTCTCCGGACGGAGCGGGGCGGCTCGCTGCTGCATAGGCAGGCCGATGGAACGATGGTTCGTGATGCTTCAACGGAGGATTCAGTTGAAACGCAGCTTGTCGCCGATGATCTTGTTTGGGGTGAAGCGCACGCGCTGGTAGCGGCATTGTATCATGAAGCCTGTCATGATTCTTCCGAATGGGACATGTCTTTGTCTGTCGAGCAAGAGTTGGCAAAAGCTGCCATTGTCGCCCGGGCCGAGTATGACGCAGGTTCATGCGCAGCGCAGGATTTGCCGGATGGCTGGGCAAGTGCTCCCTGTTGGCAGACGCATGATCTCGATTCCCCCGCATGTGCCAGATTGTATCCGTCTCTTGCCGATAAACGCCCCGGTCTTATTGTCGTCAGCGGCTTTTTGGGTGCCGGAAAAACTACCTTTCTGAACAACTGCATCGAATATCACCGCGCCAGAGAGCGCTTTGTGGCGGTCATCCAGAACGAGGTGGGGGCAACGGGCGTGGACGAGCACCTGCTGGGCGATTCGGCATCGGTGCTTGCTCTGGATGAAGGGTGTGTATGCTGCACGCTCGCCGGAAGTCTTGCGGCAGGCGTGCGGGAGTTAACGGCACAGTTCAGCCCTGAAGTCATTCTGCTCGAAACGACCGGGCTGGCAAATCCGTTGAACTTGCTGGCAGAATTGGGTTCAATTCGCGATTTGGTGCGTCTGGATACGGTTGTTACCGTTGTTGACGCCGCCAATGTGCAGGCAGTGCTGGAATCCAGCGCCATTGCGCGAGATCAGGTTCGAGGAGCAGATGTTGTGGTGTGCAACAAGTGCGACACCATAAGCTCGGCCTCGATGGAGACTGTAAAAGCCGCGCTGACGGCATTGAACCCAAAGGCCATGATGCATGTAACCACACAAGGACAGATTCATCCTGCCTTGTTCATGGATCTTGAAACCGGCAAATCGTGTGCAGGGCTTCTGCCGGCAGTGCCCCAGAGCTATGCTAACCATACAGAGGAAGGATATAGCTCTGTCCGTTTCTTTATGCCTCGCCCCGTTACGTTGGAAGCGTTGGAACAGGCCGTTGGTGCATGTCCGGGAGCGCCTTTCCGGATCAAGGGGATAGTCGCTCTGGATGATGGTGAGCCACAGTCGTCAGGATACGTGTTGGCTCAATGCGTTGCCGGCAGGGCTGATTTCGAGCCGCTGCAGGGCTTTGAAGGCAGTCCCTTTTTGGTGATGATCGGCAGAGATCTTGATCATGCAGCCTTGCTGGAGCACTGGCAGGCGCTGGGTGCAACTTTGACGGAGTCAGATATCAGAAACGGAGTTGAATAGATGCGAGGCTGCCTTGAGATAATAAGGCGGTTTTGGGTTAAGAAAAAAGGACTTCTTGCAGAGGTCCTTTTCTCATTTTGAAATGGCAAAATTCTCAAATAGGGTGTCAACTTACACAGTGCCCCCCTCGGCCTGCGTCGAATGATAATTGTGTGGCAAAAGGAAAAGGACCTGCGATGTGAAATCACAAGTCCTTTGATTTTGGTCGGAGAGACAGGATTCGAACCTGCGACCCTCTGGTCCCAAAACAGATTTTTATGTTTCACGGGCTTTCACTCGTTTAAATTTTGTAAAGTTATCACAGTATGATAACTTTACAGTGTTTCACTGGATTTCACTTGAAATCATCCCCTTTAGCCTGTATCTGGTAGGGAGATGGTAGGGAGAATTTGAAAAAATGCGACCCTCTGGTTTTTTGAACGACGTTGAAATTGTTCATTTTTAATTTTCTTAGTGGGTCTGAGGTTTGGACATGGGTAAACGAGTAAAAACTGGCTATCCAGGGGTGTACGGCACTCCTCATGCAACCCGGAAACACGGTATCAAGCCTGATTTGTACATCGAGATTACCTATCGTCTTGATGGCAAGAAGAAGTGGGAAGGGCTTGGATGGATGTCGCAAGGAATGACACCGCTCAAGGCTTCTAAGATTCTTATGGACCTGAAAGAGGCGCACAGGACAGGGCATGGGCTGCGTACTGTTGCAGCTCATCGAGAGCTTGCAAAGGAAGAGGCGGAAGAACGATTGGAGGCCGAAAAGGTCGCAGCACGTGAGGCAACTACCTTTGAAGAGTTTTGGCTCAATGTGTATTGGCCGTTGCAGAGAGAGAAGAGCGCACGATCCATAGCTACTGAAGCATCTTTGTGGAAGCTTTGGATCGCTCCGCAGTTAGCTGATGTCGCCCTGATGAAGTTTACGCCGTTTCAGCTTGAAAAGGTTAAACAGGTCATGCTCAAGGCTGGTAAGTCTCCTAAAACGATCAAATATGCCTTTGGAGTGATTTCTCAAATATGGAGTTTGGCGCAGCGTGACGGTTATGTATTTACCCCGTTTCCTGGCGGGCAGGTTCGTTTGCCGCAGCAGGATAACAAGAGACAGCGGTTTTTGACTCCTCAAGAAGCTCGTCTTTTGTTGGAGTATCTCGCAGAACGTTCACCTCTTTCGCACGACATGGCTGTGGTCTCGTTGTTCTCCGGTATGCGGTTCGGTGAGATTGCCTCCCTAGAGTGGCAGGATGTTGATTTCCCTGATGGGCGAATTTTGATCCGCGATCCGAAGAATAGTCAGAACCGTTATGCGTTCATCACTGGTGAGATTGCTGCTGTGCTTCGTAGGCACCATTCCGGGCAACGTAGTGGATTGGTTTTTGTGAGTCGTACAGGAGGCAGGATTGATAGGATTTCCAAGGCCTACACTCGCGTTGTTGATGAACTGTTTAATGAGGGCGTGACAGACCCTCGTCTTCGTGTCTGCTTTCATACGTTAAGGCATACATACGCGAGCTGGCTCGTACAGAAGGGCGTTGATCTTTATAGCGTGAAGGAGCTGATGGGACATTCAGATTTCAAGATGACCACGCGGTATAGCCACTTGGCCCCAGAGGGATTGAGGAAGGCTGCGAAGGTGGTTGAGGGGAGCCTAGGTGACGGGGTAAGCCCCAAAGTGGGCGTGGTCATGCGAGGTCCTTGGCCTACGTAGTCCCCCCCCCTGGGGGGAGGGGGGATTGAATGGCACAGATGGCTACACAAGGAACGAGAAAATTTGTTTTTTGAAAACTTTTTCATCGCTGTTATGTGTTGAATTGACGTCAAACTACTGCTGGGCTGGTGTTTTGAATGAAATGTGTCATGTGGTGACACATTTGCGCTAATAAAAAAGAATGTGATATGGGGCGTTGAAGGCAATTGAGGCTAGTGAAACACTGAAGAGTCTGACTTATGATGTATAGAATGTCTGATGTGTTGTTAAGTCGAATGAGTGTTGTCACCTCTATATCTCTTGTGTTTGGATAGAAGTGCATATGGTGTAGAGGTTGTGCTTTATTAATAGCGGGCTAGCATAAAAATGAGGGTCCAATGTCGAAGAATATTGATGCTGAAAGATTGGCAAAGCTGTTGGAATCAATACAAGAAGACGTGCGTGAAGTGATGGAGGAGATGGCTGATTATGTTGAAGTTTTGCGAGAGGAGCATGGATTTTCGACATTGAATGACTTGTTGCGAATTGTTGAACAACAATTTTCCGGGGGGGATTCAAAAGAAAGAATGAATATCGCTAAGGTGATTTTGTCACAGAATGCACTGGCATTGCGGGATAGGCTTGCAAAACAAGCTTTATTTGACAAGGAACAGGCTGAAGTTATTGAAATTGCATTAATGTATGGCCAATTGCACGGTTTGATGACCGCGATGGTAGATCCTATGCGAGGCGGTGAGCTGTCTTTCGTTAAAGATATCATGCATTCGCTTAAATGCTCTGAGGGAAGAGAGAGCCAAACGCTAGGGAAAGAGTTCAAGATTGAGCGGGCACTGCATTGTGCTCAAATGTCGTGGGAAGGAGGAGCAGAATACTATCACAGTGAGATGGCACGAAATCTTCTTGAAGTTCCTGAGTTAGAATTGAAGATTGCTCCTATGGTTTCCGAAGCTGTTTTGCGAGATAGGCTTAAGCCTTTAGCTAGGAAATTTGGACGGGTCAGAGGTGATCGCGGGGCGATGAGGAAAAAATAGGTAGAAACAATAAGGCCGTATTCATACGGCCTTATTGTTATGTCTTAGGCTCGTATGTGACTTCTCCAGGTGCGTCGATCCCACTCATAAAGGCGTGGCCGTCGGGTGTTGTGGGGAGGATGGTATGTTGAGAATGTTAATCTAGGATGAGTCTTTTATTTTTAATATCGAAAGGCAGTACTCTTAAGGTGTGCTTTTCTTCGAATTCAAAAGAGTCAATCGGGGAAGTGAATTTGTCTGTCCTGGGATAGATAAGAGCCACTTCTTTTTCATCATCTGCTTGGAAGTACTTATGTCCATAGGCAAATATTTGGTAAAGGTCAGCTCTTGATATGCCGTATCGACTAATGTTTGGGTTGATCATTTTCCATTTTGTATCGGCAATGACCCTACTGCCGTTGCGGATTAGTTCAAGGTCTGGTTTTAAAACAAAAAATTTTTTATTCTTATGTCTTTGAACGAGGTGCTCTGAATTGAGTTGTGTTTTCACTTTCCAATCAGATTTACGTAATTGCTCAGCGACATATTCTTCAAATACTTTTTCCATAGGAAAAAGAATTGAAATGCATTCATTTCGTCCTGATTGAGGCAGGGGTGCGTTATTATTGAGTAGGATTCGGCACCAACGCATCACTTCCTCATAGTGGGCAAGATTGCGATCTGCGCGGCAGTGTTGGAAATCAGCGATGTAGTTGGTGGAATGTGGGATGTCGTAAAATGTGAACAGGTGATCTCTACAAAGCTTTTGTGATTGCACTGATTGTGCTAGCTTGGATACCTTTATAAGTGTAGATTTAATTAATCTATTTTCAGGTCTGTTGGGGTTGAATTCATCGTACTGCACATAGTTTCGCTCGCGATGGCCTGCGTTCAAACGGATGTGTTTTTGTAGGGCTAGCTTCCCTTTTATAAAGCTCTGGTTGTCTTCCCTTTCTACATAATCAGATCTGATCCCATAGCGAATCAATTGAGTTATCTGATTGAGAAAGTAACGAATAAAAAACTCAAGAAGCGGAGTCTTACCTTCGTTTAGAAGGGCTGTATCGCTTTTCTTGTATTGGAGATCTTTGAAACAGCTTAGCATTTCAAGAAATGTAAGTCTGGCATCCTTTTCCGGTTCTTCTTTACCTGTTGGATCGTAAATTTTGGGGAGAATTTCAATTATTGTACCTGCAGGAGTCTGGAGAATGCCCGCGTAATTTGTAAATTTCAGTGCCTCTTTTCGACGTATGGACGTTAGCTTGAGAAGACTATCTGCGTCTTCATTCTCCTCGGACAGGACGAGCGTTTTTAGATACGCAAAGTCCGCCTCAGAAACAGTCTTGAAGTTTTCTGCATCGGAACTAATTGGGGGAAGCCCCCCTTGAGCAAAAATGTAGCCATGCTCTTTAATGACTACATGGATCACGCTTCAGACTCCTGATTTACTTGTTTGGGGGTGTAAATTTGGATGTAGGATTCAATCTTATCAAATGCATCTTTGTTGATTTCATATTTGTTAAGATCAAAACCATTTGTTTCAGCATCGCCAAACAGTCTGGTGTTGTCGATCTCGGACTTCGTGATGAACTGGTTCTCTTTTTGTCCTTTTTGATTATCTCCCAAAACAAGCCTAATTTTTTCCCAATCATCGAAGAAGTATTCCTGCAAAAGGGGAATAATTTTTTGCTCGAAAGTCTCTTTCAATGCCTCAATTGAGGGTGAACTCCATTGATTCCCCTTGAAAAAGGCATGTCCTAACGTGTGTTCTCGATCGTATAAAACTTCAATCCTCTCGTTCATGATTGTGAGAAGTTGGGGGAGGTTCACTGTTGAAGAGCCTTCAGTCACAGTTTGCCCCTCAAGACATCCCGGATTTGGCATGATTTCCACGAAAGAAAATCTGCGTCGCAGTGCTGTGTCCATCAGTGCTAGCGATCTATCCGCAGTATTCATTGTGCCGATGATGTGCAGGTTTTTGGGAACAGAGAAGGACTTTTGGGAATAGGGAAGCTTGATTTCAAGTCCATTTGGTTCTGTGATGGTGAAGTCTCGGCGTTTGTCGTCCTCAATAAGTGTTATCAATTCACCAAAAATTTTCGAAATATTCCCTCTGTTTATTTCGTCGATAAAGAGCGCATAGGTATTGCTTGGATCGCTAAGGGCTTTCTTGCAAATTCGTTTGAAAACTCCATCTACTCGTTCGTATTCAAGTTCACTTTGTTGCTCTTCAGGTTCTTGCTGTGATGGATCTTTTAGTACTGGTCTGATTCCCTCGATAAATTCTTCATAGCTGTATGACTGATGGAAGGTAATAAATTCATAGCGTTTTATGATTTGATCGGGTGGTTGTTTGGCTGAGAACATTTTTGCCAATCTAAGCACATCTTCGCATATATCTTTCCAGCCTTCTTGTAACTCCCATACGGAATCGGCTTTCTTGTCAAAGATATATGGAGGTCTACGTTTTGTATATTTTACAGTTTGTGAGTCTTCTACGGTATGCACTTGTAGATTGAGCCAGAGAGTCTGGTTGGGGTTGCGATTATCGCTTATGTTAAGCTTTGCCTTGACGAGTGGGTGTTCCCTGATTTCAGGGACGGTTGCCTTGCCTTTATTGAGGTGGAGTGCTGCTGCAATTATCTTCCACCACGGGAGATCGCCGATGATTTCAGTCGTCCATTGTTCAGGGGTAAGATTACTTGTTTTTGTAGTGTATTGCTCTTTTAGTTGTTGTATGCGGTATGTCTTTCCTGTTCCAGGGGGGCCATAAAAAATGGTGTTGAGGGTGTCGAGCGGGGGCTTGGGTTTAGCGGTGGCTAGGTTCATAGGCTGTGTAACTTTAGTCTCTTGTGATTGGGTTTCAGGGGACTTAATCTGAGTGGAGTAAAGCCACCAGATGAAGGTGTTCAAGATTATTGGATCAGCATTTCGGAAGATGTCGTCGTATTCTATTATCTTCTTCAATAGCTGTGAGTTTTTGTCAGACCAGTCTCCTTTTTTGGTAATGGAAAAGGAGTGCTTTTGATTTAAGTAATCGATGAGGCGATTTACATATCTTACGTTCACAACAGAAGAATATATGCGTGGTGCTGCTGCAGCAAAAACTCGATTGATTGGGGCAAAACGATTTCTTGTAACAACCCCTTGTGCTTTAAAGATATCCCATTTTTTGAGTATTTTTTTGTAACCATTAATACTTGAATCTTTGAAAATATCATTTGTAAAATTGATGATGATATTTTTTAGTTTTTCAAACTCATCTTTTGTGACAAGTCCGTAGTTTCCAATGCCAGATATCCCGTTTGCTCTTTCTGTCCACAGGTACTTAGCAAAATCAATATCGAGTCGTTCTTTTCCTTCGACTATGAGTTGTACTTTGCCACAAGTTCTTCGATAGTGAGTGATCCATTCCTGTCTTGGGTTCTGGGAATAATCGTCAAACAGTTCAATCAGTGTTTTGTTGGACATGTTGATACCTTGATATAGCTCTTGTGACCTGATTGTTATCTTCGCTGGCGACTTTTTGTTGCCTTGTTTCCGTTTGAGGTTTCCCGTTCCGCTTTTATGCGCTCTAGCAGAACGGATGCAGGTTCATCATTCGGATCTTGTGGAACGAGTTCGCCTCGGAAGGCCTTGGCGAGGATAGACTGGTCTAGGTTGTTAAGTGGAGAAGACGTTCCTTCGACTATCTCTAGGAGTTTTTCATGCAGTTCAATTGTACGGGTGAGGATGATTTCGAGTTGCTTCTGTTCTGCAATTGGGGCGAGCGGGATTGGTAAATTTTCAACATCCCTTACTCTGAGGTGCTTTACGCCCATTCCGACTCCAACTCGTTGAGCAAACTCAATGATATGTGGAGCCTGGAGTGCATAAAGGAGGAAGTTCTTGCGTAAGTTGTTATCATCAGCTCGCAATAGCATCATTCGCTGCCCCATACACAACATTACTTCTTCTGGAATCATACCGACTTCACACATAGGGGCTTCGCGAGTGAAAATGATGTCCCCTGGCAGGGGAATGCATCGCCGTGACCAATACTGGTAAGTTGGTTCATCAACGAACATTGTTGCTGACAAGTTGATTTTTCCGTTTCGCACATTTGTAGTGCGGATCAAAGGGATTCCATCTTCCTTATAAGGGGCTGTCTTGTTATGACAATCAACAACAATAGCGCAAGATTCTGATGTGCTTGCCCAACACCACCCCTCAGGCAGCTCTGGCAAGCCTTCTGTATCCACTGGCGCAGGCTCCTCGTACTTCTCTTTCCACTTGTCGTTCTTGGGCTTCACGCCTTTGGCCTGCATCTTGGCAAGCTCGGCTTCTTCCCAGCGGACGCGGCGTTCAGCGCGAATACGCTCAAGGAGTCTGGAAGCAGGCTCCATATTAGGATTCTGCTTGCGCCACTCGGCAGTCAGGTCACCACGAAAGGCAGCCGCAAGCACAGACTGCCGGAACTTTTCCAGCAACGGCTTTACGGTTTCCAGAGCCTCACGAGTGCGGCGGCTTTTGGCTTGCAACGCGTCGATTTTGTCTGCAATGCGCCGTTGCTCGTTGAGGGGCGGGAGGGGCAGCTTGTAGGATTCGAGATAGCTTCTGGGTACTCGTTGCTGGCCCACGGCTCCGGTCATCTGATATTCTGCTTCCTTGCGGAAAGAATGTTGCCGTAAAAAACGATGGAGGAATTCAGGCACTATCCCTTCAGGACGAAAAACAAAAAACTCGGTAGAGCCGCAAGCCATGCCGTTTCGCATTCCAGATGCGACAGCAGATTTTCCGTTTTCCATGCAAGGAGTGATTTTGGCGAACAAAACATCTCCATCGCAGAAGTGGGTGTAGCCCTTACGAACGCTTCCGAGTGTACGGATTTCACTTGCGACTATTTCACCGGTGATGTCAGAAATCGAAGCCATCGGGACAAAAGAAATCTCTGTGTTATCCTCTATGGCTTTCGGATGCTTGGGGTTAAGTTGGCTCACTTGTTCGATCGACGCCCATGCCCATCCATTTGGGATATTGGATGTGTCTGTCATTAGTCGGCCTCACCCTTTTCAAGCATAGCCTTCAGCTCTTCCATCTCCTGCATGGCAATCCCCAATTGCTCCATGATTTCGGCAGCCAACACTTCCGGTTCAGGAAGGTCATCGGCGTAGTCGGCGTTTTCATCACGGAGCCAGGTGATGTCCAGATTGTCATTGCGCTTGGCAACATCTTCGCGAGTGAAGCAGCGGAAACGGCCTTCTTCGCCTTGGTCAACACGCTGGGCGTTGCCGTTGGGGTCGTCACCGTAGCAGGCTTCAAACTCGGCAAAGTGGGCGCGGGTAAGCGGGGTGCGCTTGCCGAAGCTGGGCATGTTGGTTCGCAGATCGTAGAACCATGTAGCCTTGGTGTTGCCCTTGTCGGTTTCCCCTCGCTGGAAGAAGAGCACGTTGGTCTTCACCCCCTGGGCGTAGAAGATGCCTGTGGGCAAGCGAAGGATTGTGTGCAGGTTGCACTTCTCCATCAGGTCGGTGCGGATGCTGCGGCCTGTGTTGTCTTCAAACAGTACGTTATCGGGCAGCACCACTGCCGCACGGCCACCGGGCTTCAGGCCTCGGTAGATGTGCTGCAAAAAGGCAAGCTGGCGGTTGTTGGTGGGGTAGGTGAAGTCATCTCGGCGGGTATGGCCTCCGCCTGTTGCAGTGCCGAAGGGCGGGTTGGTGAGGATAAGGTCTGCTTTCGCCATGGATGCGCCCTGCGGGCCGAGCGTGTCACCGTGGAAAACGGGCGTTTCCACGCCATGCAGCATGAGGTTCATCAGGCAGAGACGATGCACGTCCTGCACCAGTTCAATACCCTGGAAGGCTTCGCGGCGCTGGAAGTTCTGCTCATGCTCTTTCAGGGTGAAGAGGTCGTCCGTGCGCTCCTTGATGTACCTGTCAGCATTGATCAGGAACCCCCCCGTACCTACTGCCGGGTCTTGGATGATTTCGCCGGGCTTCGGCTGCATCAGGTCCACCATGGATTCAATCAGTCGTCGGGGTGTGAAGTACTGTCCAGCCCCGCGCTTCGATTCCGTGGCGTTCTTTTCCAGTAGGCCTTCATACAGGTCGCCAAGTCCTTCTTCTCGTGCGCTGTACCAATCCAGTTTGTCGATGGACTCTACAAGCTTCCGCAGGTTTTTTGGCTGCTGGATGAAGCTGGTTGCGTTGGCGAATATATCCTGCACAAGCTTTGAACCGCTGGTGCCAAGGTCAATGAGCATCTTCTTGTAAAAGACAAGCTGCTCAACCCCGTCCTGTTTGACGAGCTTCTTCCAGCGGTATTCTTCCGGAATTTGGTGTTCTGTTTGGGTCTCCTCCGCCATTTTGAGGAAGAGGAGGTAGGTCAGCTCGTTTACGTACTGATGGTAGGTAACGCCGTCACCCCAAAGGGTGTTGCAGAGCTTCCAGAGTTGCTGGACGATGTCGGTGGTAGTGTTCATTTGGTCCTAATTTCCAGACTTCGGCCGCTTTCATAATCGGCGTTGTTTGTAGCAATCATGTCTTTGGTATAATCGAAAGTGAATACACGGCGAAGGTTAAACCATTCATCCGAGGCAATCACTTTTAGCCTGAGGTAATCACCCTCTTGAAGGTCACATCCAAGTCCCTCTGTTGAACGTACAACCCATGCTCCGCTTCTCCCATTGTAACGGGCGCTAAGCATTTCCAGGACTTTTTGTGACCTAATTGGGATAACACGATGGTTAGCAACTGTTTTACCATCTCTAGAAGGTGGGTGAGTTACGTGATAGAGAGCCATCTCTAGGTCGATAAGAGACCGAAATAAGAGTGCATTACGTATTTTGATGGATATGATGCCATTCACGATTGCTAGTGGAGCAGAGTGCATTTGGGGGCGAAAGTACATCTGGCCCGCCCAATAGAGAATCGAGGCAACAAGTCCCGAAATTACTCCAATTAATAGTGATTCCATTTTATTTTACCCGGCATCCCGCCACATGGCTTCGTTAATCTCGCCAAGTACTTCTTCCATCCTGCCATCAAACACCTTGTTCAATCTTGGGAAGCCACCGTTGGCCTGGAATTGCCCGCTGTTGAGGGCTTCGCGATCCACGATGATCTCTTTGCGCATCTGTTCGCCAATTCGATTCAGCCATTGCCGTTGCGGGGCTGTCCACTGACGGCTTGAAAGGATGCGCTTCATTGCCCTGTCCACACGTTCTTCATATGACATGAGCGGTGAGCCAAGGGCTAACTGCCGGATGAAGCCTATGATGGAAGCAGCGATGTCCTGATTCTTAGACTCGCGCCACGCGGTGCGCAGTTTGACCTCAGAATACTGGTGCTCGTCAAGGAGTTGCTTAAGCTCCTTCAACTGCTGGCGGGTGAGTTCGCCAGGGCGTTGCAGAACTACCTTGAGGGCGGCAATCTCGTTTTGATTGTTCAGAATGAATTGCCGGAAGGATTCCAGGTAGTCTTCCGGCTTGTTGGCCGTACCGTAGCCGCGTTCCTCACGCCGGAGTTTATCCTCATGATGGGAGATGAGTTGCTTGCCTCCCATGTCGGATCGGATGCCATCCAGGAACGCACCAAGGCCTTGAGGGCCGAGAAGCATGGCCGTGGTGCTGGAAATATCCTTGCCCCCAAGTTGATCAGCAAAGGCCTGCGGTGCATGCCCTGTGAGCGTCTGGAACTTCTCAAGGGTATCATCCTTAATCAGGCGCTTCTTGCGCTGGAACTTGGCGCGGAACTGGTTGACGATGGTTTGCCGCACGTTATCATCCGTGGTTCCTTCCAATTCGGAAATAAGCTGCTGGAAGGTGACGGATACAGTCTGCACAACAGGTTTCATCTCGGTATAGTCCTGCAAAGCAGAGTACAGGTCTACGGCGTCGAAGATGCGGAACCACTCCTTGCCGATGTCGTCGCACAGGCGTGTTGCTCTGCCCAGCATCTGCTCATACAGAATGCGGCTTCTGACTCTCCGCAGGAAAACAAGGTTGCAAATTTCCGGCACGTCTATGCCTGTGGTCAAGAGGTCAACCGTGACGACGACGTTCGGAAGTCGTTCATTTTTAAAGCAGCGAATGAGCTGCAACGGCTTATCCGAATTGCCCGTTATCTTGATCACAGCATCGTCTTCCACCTCGCCATACTCGGACACAAAGGCCTGCTTGAGCAGATCAACAACCATGTCTGCATGGCTATCCGTAGCGCAGAAGATGAGGGTCTTTCCATCCAGTGTCGGGTCTAGGTGCTTTGCAAGCTGGCCGCAGACAACCTTGTTGAACGGTTCTGTGATGACGCGTTTGTTGAACTCGTCAATTTCAACGGAGACTTCGTCCTCCAGGTTCCATGTATCCACTTCGCCGCTGTGTGCGTCGAAAATGTCTATGTCCTGCCCGGCCTTCCATGTGATGCCATCTTCAGCCAGTTCAGTAACGATACGAATGGGCGGTTCATGATCCACAAGGTAGCCGTCAATGACAGCCTGGCGGTAGGAGTACGTGTACACAGGTTTGCCAAAGAGGTCGGTCGTGTGCAGCGCAGGTGTGGCCGTGAGGCCGATACGGACAGCATCAAAATGGTCAAGGACGCGGCTGTATTTGGAAATGTAGTCGCTTTCGCTGCGGAAGGTGAGTTCCGTGTCGCTCATATCCTTGTCGAGGTTGTAGCCCCGATGGCATTCGTCCACGATGATGCAGTCATACTGGTCAACGGGCAAGGGAGTGTCACCGTCCGCAGGGAAGAGCAGACGCTTAACCATCCCCTGGATGGTGGCAATTTGGAGTCGCGTATCCTTGTCCGGCTTTACGTCTCCGATTTCCTTCACGTCGTATATTTCGTTGAAGGTCTGGTGGCTCTCAAGCCGGAAGTCCTTGAATGCGTCTGCGGTCTGTTCGCCCAGTGATGTTCTGTCGACCAGAAAGAGCACGCGACGGAATCTCTTTGCTTTGCAGAATCGGTACACCAGGCCGATACAGGTTCGGGTTTTCCCTGTGCCTGTTGCCATGGCCGTGAGTATGTTCCGTTTTCCTTCGGCAATGGCAGCTTCAACTGCCCGGATGGCATCGTGCTGGTAATAGCGAAGATCCAGATAGTCTGAGGAGTTCGTTTCCAGGGTTGCATCGGCAGCGGGGATGTCCTGCCCAAGCAGTTCCATGAGGCCTTCCGGCGTTGGCCAGCCTACAAGAGGGCGAGAGATGTTGGTTGTAACTCGTGCATCCCTGAACCATATGCCGCTTTTGGTACGGAGCTGTTTGAGGAAAGGGCGGCCATTGGCGGAAAACAGGAAGGGAAGGGCATGCCCGTCCCATGCGCTGCCTTCCGGGAGGGTTTCTTCTCCTCGCACGGTGTAGCCTTTGCTGTAGCGTTGTGCCTGCTTCAGGGCTGACGAAACATCCTTGTTCCGGCGTTTGGCTTCGACAGTGGCTACAGGTGTAAGGCCGACAAAAAGTATGTAGTCCGCTGGGCCGGATTTGGTTGGCCATTCGGCAATGGCGAGGTTCTTTCCCTTTTGGGGGCGAACTCCGGCCTTGTATGTGAGGTGGGTTGAGTCGGCTTCCCATCCGGCATCACGGAGTTGTGCATCGATGATCTTCCGGGTGTCGGCTTCGTCCAAGTCAACAGAAGCTTCGCCAACCTGGTTCAGGGCTTGCTTTGTGCTGTCGATTTCGGTCTTGGATTTCTTGGTTGCCTGAATGCGAAGCTCTTCAACGCGAAGGGCAAACGAGCGCTTTGCTTCGTCCTGCTGTTGCTTGCCTTCCTGAAGCAGAGACTCTTTCTCAGCAAGGTGCAGGTATGCTACTTCCGCCTTTTTGAGGGCGGCCTGTTGTGCCTCTTCCGTTTCGGCAAGCTTCTGCTTGAGTCGTTCCAGTTCGGCTGCAAGAGCAGCATCAGCCTGAGTCGGCTTTGGGGGAGGAAGGAAGGGGCCAGGTTCAAACTCCTTATCCTTCCCGAAAACCTTATGGAACCAAGTTGCAAGAATCCTGGAAAAACGAAGGGCATCCAACGCATTCTGTTCTTCGCCTTCGAGGCCATGAACGGCGATGTTGCCAGCTTTTCTGAGGATGTGGAAAATCTGGTTTATCTTTGGGCTGAGGACGCCTTCGTCATCCAGCTTGCGAAGTACCTTTACGGCGGTGTCTTCCTCGTAAATGGCTATGCCGGAACGGGCGGCAATTTGCTGGGCGAGCAACTCGCTGAAGAGCCGGATTTTGAAGAGTGCGGCGTTGGCATCGCTAAAGACAAGGCGCTCTGCTTGTGCAGCACACTTCAGGAGCAGTTCGTCGTGTTCAGCAAGAAACCAGAAATTAGGCGATGCTATGGCGAGGGTATCCATGGTGTCGTTCTCTTATGTTTAGGCATCGATTCGTACTTAGGCACTACACGAAGAGGCCGAATTCGTGAAGAGTTAGACAGTTTTTTAAAAAAATTACCCCCCATTTGAGACTCAAACCTAGGGTTTGAGACCTACCCCCTAGCTTCCAGAATTTTTTGATCTGGTTACGTTTGCTGAAACTAAATTGAAGGAGATGTAGTCATGTCGATTACACAAGAATTTAATGCAAATGTAGCCGGAGTCAGCCTTGCGGATAGCCTAGAGCCGCATCTCCCCCCTGTGCTGTGGCGACATAAGTGGAATGAGTATCGAGCCCAGCTAGAGCTCCCCTTTACCAGAGGGCATATGCAGAACCTGGACTCGCAGAAGCGCGGTCCCAAGTCCGCTTTGCTCGGTGGAAAGATTTTTTATCGTAAGAACGACCTGCTTGAATGGATAGCTAAGGAGGGCTGGAACAATGGCTGCAATTAATCTCGATGGCTGCATCATAATTTCATCTCCAGACATCATAGAGAAATTTATGAAAAACCCTGAGAACGCTTGGAAGAGATCAGAGTTCAGAGAGATCGTTAATGCTCTGGCAGAGTATATGGAAATGCCGAGAGGTGATCTCTTCGTTGATGGGGTCCCGCATAGTTTTTACGCGGAAGAGGAGGGGGGATTTTATGCTGCATACATACTCTCACCCTTGAATCCATATTGCATGGCTATGTCCGACCTTACGCTGGGGAGGACGATAAGCTTTCAAACCCCGAAGGATTGGTTGCGAGCGGCGGATAATGGAACAATAGAGCCGCAAGGTATACGGGCTGCAATTAAGACCTATTTCAACTCGTTCGAAAGGGAGGTGCGCTAATGATTGCTCGTAACCGTGAATCATCTAACTACTTCGATTTCAGGAACGCTGCTCCATACTACGATGCTAATATGCGTGCAGGTTTCCATGAAGATTGGACTCTTGAAGATGCAAGGAGGCAACTGCATGCGAAGATACACGCTCTTGGACTTGAGTGTCCCGAGATTGTCGCTGACGGAGAATTCCATCGTTGCGATATCCAGAGTGATCTTTCAGGCATGAACGATGGATCATACTGGCTATCTCCCGAATTTCCGTATTGCGGCTATGCGAAAAATTGGAAGAGTGGGGAGGAGGAGAAAGTCAGCCCCGCCGAAGATGTTATGTCTACGTTTTCATCTAAACAGCGTGAGGCGTTTGAGAAGGAGCAAACCCACTTTAAGAAGCTTCAGGTTGTTGAGCTGGCAAAGCGAGCCGAGACGATGGCTGAACGTGCTTTGTCTATTATGCAGGAGTGTGTTCCAGCTCGACCAGATCATCCATACTTATTGCGTAAACGTGTGAAGGCTTATGGTCTGTATCAAGACAAGGGGGGGCGGCTCGTCATTCCTCTTGTTGATACGTCTGGAAAGATATGGGGATGGCAAACTATTGAGGGAGTCACTAACACCGGGCATCCAGAGAAGCGGTGTCATGGCAGTAAGAAAGGCCATTATTTCGGCATTGGTTTGCCAGATGGCAATGAACCTCCTCGCGTGCTTTATATAGCGGAAGGATACGCGACGGCGGCATCAATTCATGAGGCCACGGGAAGCCCGATAGTGATGGCCGTTGATGCTGGAAACTTGATGAGTGTTGGCAGAGCACTTCGTGAAAAGTACCCGGATGCATTTTGTGTGTTTTGTGCAGACAATGATGCATGGACTGAAGGAAATCCGGGAAGGGCATATGCTCAGAAAGCCGCTCATGAGATACGAGGAACTGTTTGTTTGCCAGAGTTTGAGGATACCTCCTTACGGCCTACGGATTTTAATGACCTTCATATGCTGCAAGGGCTTAGCGCTGTTAGAATGCAAATCCAACAGTCTGTTGTGGAGGCGATCAGCGCCGGAACAGTGCAACCGATCCCTATTGATGCTCCGCAACCCCTACCTATAACAAGTGAAATGCTACCAGCCGTATTGTGGTCATGGGTTGAGGAATGCGCAAAATCCGTTCAGGTGCCTTTGGAGCTTGTAGTTGCAAACACCCTTGGAGCCTTGTCTGCGGCTGTGTTCGGTCGGTGTTTTGTACGTTTGGGTCAGGACTATGTTGAGCCTCTTTGCTTATTTATTATGGCTCCTCTTCCGCCTGGAGAGCGAAAAAGTAGCGTAACTAAGCTTTGTAAGGCCCCCCTCGTTGTATGGGAAAGGGAGAAGCAAAGAGAAGAAGCTTTTGAAGTAAGAAAAAATAGGAGAAGAGTCGAAGCTATAAATGGGCAAATTAAAGAAATTGAAAAGGAAATGCGCAACGCAGATTTAGTAGATATGGATGAGTATTTAGAAAGAATCGAGCGCTTAGAGCGAGATAAACCAAAGAAGTTGACGACATTCAGACTGTTTGCAGATGACGTCACTGCTGAGGGACTGGCGTTGCTGATGTCACAGAATCATGAGCAATGTGCAATCATTGAAGCTGAGGGTGGATTCCTTGAAACCATCGGTGGAAGGTATAGCGCTGGTGTAGCGAATCTCGACCTCGTTCTGAAGGCATATAACAAGGAGTCTGTTAACGTTGATAGGAGGGGAAGTGATTCATTAAAACTTGAAAGCCCCGCCCTAACGATGTGTATCTCGCCACAAATATTCGCGCTTAGGGGGCTGGCAGCCAAGCCCGACTTCAGGTCGAGAGGGGTTGTAGGTCGTTTCATATTTCTTATGGGAAAGTCGACCCTAGGTACACGAACCCCCTATAATGAAGATATTCCACTATCAATAGTTCAGCAATATTGGGCATTAGTATGTCGCCAAGCAGAGGACATGTATGCGCTGGTTAAGGCGGGAAAGGAAATCGAACTCACGTGTTCCAAGCAGGGAATGGAGGAGCTCAACGCCTTCAGAGCAGAGGTGGAAGTGCGCATGGGGCCAGAAGGAGACTTGCATCATATGACAGACTGGGCAGGTAAAATTCCAGGCACTGTTGTTCGCATTGCAGGGCTATACCACCTTATTGAGCGCCTTTCTAATGATCAGAGGGAGATTCAGGAGAATTCTGTGCGTATGGCCTGCCAGTTTGGACGAGTTCTCATTGGGCATGCTAAAGTGGCTCTCTCCGTGATGGAGGGGGATGAAAGGGGCAGCTCGTCGCAATTTATGCTCGAGAAAATTCGTCAAATGGGGATACGTGAAGTATCCTTGCGAGACATATTCATTGCCTGCCGTTCAAGGTTTGCCAAGATGGGAAAATGTCGTGAGATTGTAGGATTTCTTGAAGAGCATGGATATCTGGCAAAGACAACTCCATCTTTGCGGGGAGTAGGGCGAAAAAGTGAGCTTTATGTGGTTCATCCGAGTGTATTTATCGCCAACTCCTGTTCGCAAAACACACAAAATTAGGCTTTTGTTCTATTTTGTGCGTTTTGCGCAGGGAAACTAGGAGGAGAATATTATGGCAAAAGAGTTGGCGGAACTTACGACTCAACAAGTTTTTTTTGTCGAGCTCTTTGTGAATGGAGAAACGGGTGTGGCTGGTAATGCGACAAAAGCTGCGTTGCTTGCGGGCTACTCGGAGAAAACTGCGCGCGTGATTGGACAGCAACTGCTTGCCAAACGTCATGTTGCACTTGCTGTACGAGAAGCTAATATCAGGGCTTTGAAGTCGCATGCCTCACTTGCCATATCAACTCTGGCAGCCATCGTCAGTGATGAGAGAGCTAAGCATAGGGATCGGCTTGAAGCAGCTAAGGCTTTGCTGGATCGCGGCGGATATCAGGCTGGCGAAGTGGATGCTGGCGGCGATACTCCTTTGAGTGAAATGACCATTGAAGAGTTGGCAGCTATTGTTCTGAAAAAGAACTCCATAGATGTTACTCCATCAGGCGCATAGTAGCCCTCAAGGCCTTTTGCCTACAAGGATGCCCTTCTGTAATCCAGAGGGGCATTTTTTTATGGGTTGGGGCTGCTGGGCTAGATTCTAGTATGGAGATAATAGTACCCAGAAAATGAATTATGGCGACGTATCCTAAGTCTGATTGTTATGGTTGGAGAGATTGCGGATGAGTGTGCGCCCCTCTGGTCTGACTGTCAGAGTTAAATTGTTAATTATTAGAAGGTGGCAGTATCGAAGGTGAGTAAGCCCAAAAGAGGATGGACGGACTGCTCTGGCGTGTCCGGCAAGCCACGCCTGACACGTAGGAATGGACTTCGTCCTGCTCTGTGTATTGAGATTGTATATAGTCTTGATAGGATGGAGAGATGGGCAGGGCTTAGCCCTCTCGTACCCGAGGACCTGAGGCGGAAGCTAAGTTCCTTTAAGGGAGGCTGGGAGAGGGGATAGCTGTTACAGCGTTCATATCGCACGGCACAGGTTTGGTCCTTTTGGTCCATTTTGAGTTGGGTATTCAGCTCCGCACCAACTGTGCGAAAAGAATATAAGATTTCGTGATTGTAAAATTTTATTAAATATCAGTATCTTGCGTTTTTGTGGCGTGGTTTCAACCTGGAGTATTATTCAGATTAGGAAGGATATTTCTGTTTTCATATACCTGGAAACGCGTTATATGCCGTTCACTTATTATTTGAAGTGAGCGGAAATAGTGAACCCAACGCAACACATTGCAACCTTAATCATTAATGAGCTTGAAAGTGCGGGGCGGCCCCTTCGACTACGGGAGCTATCTACGGCTGTTCGGCGTAAGGTGTCCGTTCCGGATCATCAGATGTTGCGCCAGCTCCGGGAGCTTATGCGGCAGGGGCGAACCGAGTGCGTGCATGGAGCCTGGAGGTCCACGAGCGTTGGAGTGCAACAAGCTCCAACCATGCTGCCCCGCGTCTCCAGTCATACCCACACGCACATCTGGACGGATAAAACATGGCCTTTTGCCGATGGAGATGAAAGGGCACCGAAAGCGTCCTTAGACGGCGAGGGGAGGTGGGACCTTTTCCGGAAGCTCGTCGGGTACTACATGCAGTGCGTTCGTAATGAGGAGGGGGCAGACGCATGCGCCTTTCTTAACCAGCTCAACTCAACCTTCCTCTTTCTACGCCGGACTGGATTCTGGCAGCCTCGGCCTGGTGCCACCTGGCAAGTCACCATTCCGCTAGGACAACACTTAGCTGACTTCACGGCCAGACTCTCTGGTGCCGAGGATGACACCCCCCTTGTTCTCGGATACCCAATAAATGCCACCTTCAAAGAGGGGGCGGACGGCATCAACGTCAGCGCTTTGCGTCCGGTATTCTTTTATCCTCTCCAAGCAGAAGTAGTGGCTCAGGGCCTCCGCCTGACCATCGAAGACCCTGTACCTGAGGTGAACCTTGGCTGGCTGGAGTACGCCTTTTCCCGCAAGCCAGAGCGCCAACGCAATTTTCTCTCGGCCTGCGGCTTCATGCGTGCCCGGATGGCGGAAGACGGTACCCCCGGCCGAGAGCGGGCAGAATTGGCTCCGGGCCTGGACACTCTGACTGCAGCCTTATCCTCTTTCCTGCCGTCTAGAATGCGCCAACGACTTGATCTGGCCGACATCCCTGATACTCCGTTGAAAGAACCCTTTGACAACGGCATCTATAATCGGGCTGTGATCATGTTCGCCAAGCGCACCCGCTTCAACAAGCGCCTGCTACAAGAGCTGTCCATCATATCCAAGGCCCCGGACGACGTGCTGGACAGCACTGCCCTAGCCCCGCTCTTCGCTGGGCAGCCTTCTCAGGTTAAATCGACAACTGAAGGTACATCTTGGAAAAATTCTCCTGTGGAAGGAGTGGCGGCGGACGTTTTTCCATTCAATGCATCCCAGCGTCAGGCTGTGGCATCTTTACTCCGGCACGACGTCTCCGTAATCACTGGCCCACCTGGCACAGGCAAGAGCCAAGTGGTGGCCGGAACAGCCGCCAACGCTCGTTTCCTGGACCAGTCGGTACTCATCTCCAGTCGCAACCACAAAGCCATCGACGCAGT
This sequence comes from Desulfovibrio subterraneus, assembly GCF_013340285.1. NCBI lineage: Bacteria > Pseudomonadati > Thermodesulfobacteriota > Desulfovibrionia > Desulfovibrionales > Desulfovibrionaceae > Desulfovibrio > Desulfovibrio subterraneus. Next base: position 797,790 of record NZ_BLVO01000013.1, read on the forward strand.
GGTCCACCGCCTGACCGATGCATCGGGCCAGCCTATGGTGCTGCGTACCAACTCCAAGGAAGACCCCGGCTTGCGGGTCACCTTTTCCACAGTTATCAAGGCGATGCTTACCAGCCAAACGGATCCAGAAGCCCAAGAACGGGTGCAACGGGCACGGGAGGACCTTTTTACCCGACTGGAGGAGCGCGGGCGGGAATCGGCCTTGGCAGCCGAGGTACTAGGGATTTCCGCCGAATTGGGCCAAGTAGAGAACCGACTGTCTTACCTTCAAAGTGAATTGCCCGACGGCTTGTCCCCGGCTCTGGACCAATTCCACCAGGCTTTTCCGACTCTCCTTGTCCGACATGCGTCCAAGTTCGCGCAATCAGGAAAAGCCTCTTGGTCGGAGTTCAGATTCATTATTCTGTACCTACGTTTGCGAAACAGTCTCAAACCTTTCCCTGGGACTCCAACCCTCCCCTTATGGCCCGATCTTCAAGCCCGGACACTGCTCTCTGATGTCATGGGGACAATCCTCAAGGCCGCCGAGTATTCCGAACTACGCGCCAGAGCTAACGAACTGGAAACCCGCGCGGCCCAGCTACCTCCGCTTGAGAAACTCACTGAAAGGGTGGCCCGCGTTGGCAGCCGCATGGAGAGCATTCTGCAAGACCTGCTCACTCTGGACTTAAAGCACCGCGCAGGACTTCGAGATGAGGCGTCGCGATCCAAGCTGGCAGGACTGCGCGCAGCCCTGAACAGCATCCATACCGGACTTTCTGATGGACGACTGGATCGCCAAGCCGCTAAAGAGATAAGCAACCTAGGTTGCGAGGTCCTCCACGCCTTTCCGGTCTGGGCCGTGACGAACCTATCCGTGGGATCGCGCATCCCTTTTTGTCCAGGGCTCTTTGACCTAGCCCTGATTGATGAAGCCAGTCAGTCCGACATACCCTCGGCCATCCCCATCCTCTTCCGCGCTCGTCGGGTGGGTGTCATCGGCGACCCTCTCCAACTCACCCACACAAGCCGCCTCAGCCCGGCCAAGGACACACTCATGCGGCGCAGCCTCGGCTTGGAACACTTGGAGGAGCAGCGCTTCGCATATACCGAGAGTTCCTTGTATGATCTGTGCGCCGGGGTCCACATGGTGAGACCAATCTTTCTGGATACCACTTATCGCAGTACCGAGGACATCGCTGGATACTCCAGCCAACTTTTCTATAATGGTGGCCTACGGGTAGGGACCGACTCTGGCCGACTCAACCCTCCTCAAGGTGTACAGCCCGGCATCCACTGGAGCGAGGTTGACGGAGAGGTTAAAAGCTCAAGCGGCAGTGGCTGCCACTGTCCGGCCGAGGTCGAAGAAATCGTACGTCAAGTGGGCGAGCTTCTTAGGGATGGGCAGTTTCGAGGCACCTTGGGCATCGTTACCCCATTTCGCCAGCAGGCAAACCGTATCCAGGACGCACTTTTTGAATCGGGCATTGACTACCAACGGCTGCTTGGATCCCAAGCTCATGTAGATACAGCCCACGGCTTCCAAGGGGACGAGCGGGACGTAATCTTCTTCAGCCTGTGCGCCGGTCCGGACATGCCACGTGGTTCTCGCCACTTTCTGCGGGAGACGGGCAACCTCTTCAACGTGGCAGTGAGCCGGGCACGTGCCGTGCTGCATGTGGTGGGCAACCGCGCCTGGGCCGCCCACTGCGGTATCCCTCATGTAGAGCGTTTGGCTTGTCCCAAGGACTGTCGCCCCGCACCTCCACCTAAAACCCCATGGCATCCCCACGAGTCTCCCTATGAAAAAATGTTGTTCAAAGCGCTAGAGGAAGCGGGACTGGAGCCCAAACCCCAGTATCCCGTCCGCTTTCGACGGCTGGACATGGCATTGATTCGATCGGGTGAAAACGGATTGAAATTGGATATCGAGGTGGACGGAGACTGCCACCGTAATGCCGATGGCTCCCGCAAGTTGGACGACATGTGGCGAGACATCGAATTGCAAGCTATGGGCTGGAAGGTGGCCCGGTTCTGGACTTACCAACTGCGCGAGGACCTCCCCGGCAGCGTGGCAAAAATAATGAAAATTTGGGAGCAGGCATGAGCGAGATGACCCCCACCACTGATGCTACGGTCGAGCCGGGCAAGGCGTCCCCGTTTCCGAAACCTGCAGCACTGGACAAAGCATTTCCGCCCATTTGGGTCATGGCGGTGCTGATCTTTTTCACCTCTCTGCTTATCCTCGCCATGGGCTGGAAAATCATGGGACTAGAGGAGGAGCGGTTGCAATTGGCCGTGGCCACGGAAACGCTACGCAAAGACCGAGAGACTCTTGAGGGCGACATTACCCGATATGCCCAGATCCGTGAGGAGCTCCCAACACTGGAAGACCGCCATTCGTCCTTGTCGCGAGAGGTCGCGGCCCTTGGGACGGAGAAGGAGGCCCTGGAAATCCGGCTAAAAACGGCATCCGAGGAATTGGATTCGGCCCAAAAAAGACGCCAAACGGCCCATGAAGAGATGCGAGTAGCCGTTGACTCCAAGGAGACAGCCCAAAACGTTTACAGGGAGCTGACGGACAAGGCCAAAGTGTTAGAAAAGAGCGTTGCGGGCCTGTCCAATAAAGATAATGCACTCAAGGAACGGGTAGCGAAATACGAGGAACAACAGGTAGCGCTGGAGAGTAACGTTGCCGGACTAGATAGGCAAAGAAACGAACTTCAGACCAAGGTAGCCGAGTTGAAAAGCCTTATCGACGGTAAGACTCTGGCTTTACAACAACTCCAGCAAGACGAAAAGGCCTATGGAAGCCTAGCTGATAAATTCCAGAAAATTCTCAGTGAGTTGCAAGCAGCAGGACAAGATGCATCTCGAACTGTTGGCAATCTGAAAGGCGAAGCCGACAAACTTACGGCTTCGGCTGACAGGGCCGACGAGCAATCCCGTAAGCTGGCCAAGGTCACCGAGGATATGGAACGCCAGGGAGCTAGTCTGGAGCGGGAAGCGAGCACCCTCAAGTCATCCGTAGAGCAGGTAGCCAGCCAGACGAAGTCTCTAGATGGCACATCCAAGGTGCTTACCTCCTCAGCCGATCTAGCTAAGGGGGCTGTGGAGGATGTCAGGAGTAAAGCCTCACAGGCTATCAACAACCTGAGCACGGAGGTCGGCAACGTTCGCAGCGTCGTAGCGGATCTGGAGCAGGAGAAAACACACCTGCAGCAGGCGACTTCTGGTCTGGAAGGCAGCGCAGCTCCTCTTGGAAAACAAATCGAACGGCTATTGGGCCAGGCGGACCAAGCCAAGTCTACAGTTTCCAACCTAGAGAGCACGACCAAGAATATCAATGGGGAATACCAAACCCTGCGAAAGTCCAACCAGGACCTTTCCACTCAGGTGACTCAGCTTAATCAAAGCCTGATGCAAGTGATCCGGGCGGCACAGCCCCTGACTGACAAGGCAGCTGCTATGGAATCCCTGAACACTCAGGTGAGTCGCCTTGGCACCTTGCTCAATGACTTGGCAGCGCTAAAACAGCACCTGGACGCCCAGGCACGTTCTCTGGAAGGCCAATCCCCCGTGCCCCCAACCCCATAGGAAACACGCAATCTCGGAAACAGCCCACAGGCAGTCAAGGCTTAAAATCAATAGTTTACCTCAATAGTTCGGAGACAGCATTATGCAAGGCTCATCCACCTTTTTCCCCGCCACCCTCTGGCTTCTGGCCGCAGCACTGACTGTGACTGTGCTCTTGATTTTCTTTTTTATGAGTTTTTACTGGCGAAGAAGGCAGAATGCCTTTCTGCAGGACAGTAGTGAAGTCGCCGATCTGGCCGCCAGCAAGCAGCAGTATGAAGCCGATAACAAGGCCCTACTGGAGTGGCAATATCGGCAAAAAGACGAACTTTTGCGCATGACCGCCGAAAGAGAGGAGCAGGAGCGCATCAGAGCCGAGCTGACCGATCTGGAGCAACGCTGCCTCGCCAAGGACCAGGAAAATGGAGCCCTGCGAAGGGAAGTGGGCGAGTTGGAGAACCAAAAGCTCATGGCCTCCCAAACCTTGGAGCAGCTCAAGAGAGATATTGGCTCCATTGAAGACAACAGAACCGAAGCACTAACCTTGAAACGTGAAATCGAGGATATGGAGAAGCGGCTGGAAGAAGGGCGTGAAATCCTGTCAAAATTGCCGGAATTAGAGCTTCGGTTGCAGGCTTTGAGCCGTGAGAAAATCGCGATTGAAGAACGTATTCACAAACTGCAAGAAGACTCCCGCGAGCTCCAACATGTCGAGAAGGAAATGGAAGAGCTAAAGGAGGGCAGAAAAGAAAGGGCCCAGCTTAGCGTTCTCGTGGATTCTCTCCGCTCTGAGCAAAGCGCACTTGAAAAGGATATCCGACGGCTTGAGGAGGAGACGAAAGAGCAGGAGCGCAAGCTGGAGGCGTTGAAAGGCGATGTGGTGAATGAAGCCAAAGCTGCTGAGGCCAATAAACGGGCTGCCGATGACGCTCGGAAATTGCTCGAAGATGTCATCAGCCGCCGCGACGATGCCGAAACGGCGGTCCGGTCGCTGGAGGCACGAAAAGCAGTGTTGGAAGACCACATTGGTGAACTTTCCGGGCAGGGGGACGATAAATCCGAACCCCAAAACGACTTGCGCTACGCAGACCTCCTCAAACGTAGCGCCGACTGCCTCCGCCAAGACGAATTTAACCCGAAGCCACGTGCTGTGGATGAATACGATGCTCTCGAGCAGTTCAAGGAAGACCTGCGTCAACGCGACCTTCACTTCCCTTCCCGTACCATCGACGCTTTCCACACGTCCCTCAAGTGCCAGAGTATAAATCCCCTGACGGTGCTAGCTGGCGTCTCTGGGACTGGCAAGACCCTTTTGCCTATGAAATACGCCGAGCTCATGGGTATGCATTCTCTGGTTCTACCAGTCCAGCCCCGCTGGGATTCGCCTCAAGACCTCTTCGGCTTCTACAACTACCTAGAGAAAGAGTACAAAGCCACAGAGCTCTCCCGCGCGTTGGTGCGCATGGACCCCTACAACTACTCTGACGGGCAACAGCAAGACGGTTATATCTGGCCCCAAAAACGTCTACTCATGGTTCTTTTGGACGAAATGAACCTGGCACGTACCGAGTACTACTTTAGCGAATTTCTCTCCAAACTTGAGTTGCGACGACTCGTGGAGAACCCCCAAAAGGCTGCTCACCGTGAAAAAGCTGAGGTGGAATTAGACACCGGCCCTGGCCTCAAGAAGAGCTATCGAATTTGGGTACCGGAAAATGTCTTGTTCGTGGGCACTATGAACGAGGATGAGACCACGCAGACCCTTTCGGACAAGGTTCTTGACCGATCCAATGTTCTGCGGTTCGGAAAGCCAGATAAACGGCAAAATGGGTATAAGATTCCTGAGAAGAATCAGCAGCAACGTCAAGTTCTCACTTATGATCAGTGGAATCAGTGGCTTCATACTCCAACTACGCACAGCGCATGGCAAGAGCAGACCGATAGCTGGATCAGTAGAATTAACAATGGCCTGAACATGGTAGGCAGACCGTTTGGTTTCCGGGTTGAAGATGCAATTCGGTTGTATATTGCGAACTATCCCGGAGTAGATACTGAAGATCGGTTCAAATTGGCCTTCGCCGACCAAGTGGAACAGAAGATAATTCCCAAGTTGCGAGGCTTGGACATGAATGACAGCAATTTGAACACAAACCAGTGTGTTAGTGAACTCGCTAATATAATAGATGAACTTGGCGACAGACCTCTTTCTGAAGCTTTTAGGGATGCGACAAGCGAAAGCAATAGCATGGGCATGTTCACTTGGCGTGGGGTGACACGGTCCCTGGACCAGAGATAAACTATGAACGGTGTCGTCGCTGTCCAACTGCACTTATGGCCGTGGTCCGTGGGAAACCGGGATGAAACGGTCGATCTTATCAACGGAGAAGTGAATGCTCGATTTTATGGTAGCCCTGTACTCTCCGTGACCCGTGGGGCGGAGGTCTTGCTAGCCAAACGGTATGAGAGGTTTATCCCGTTTGGGCCGGAGTACGCTTCGACTTCTGGACCTTGCCAACTATATCAGACACCCCATGGGGTGATCGCACAAAAGTACGGTTTACCGAAGTCGTCGCAAAGCAAAATTGCGCCGATACTGGCTGTAGTGCCAGAAGGTCGCAAGTCTGAACAAATTACCCTACGCATGGATGGGGCAGCATCGAGCCTACAAGAGAGAGAGGAAACACAGGGCGAAAGCCAACTGTACAATGCTGTTCTGGCTTGGTCCAACTACTTTGACGAGTGTATCCGTGAATCATCGGGCTCTAAGCGCCAAGGCAAGCTCCCATGGTCCAATATACTCGTCTATCTCAAGACTATCGCCCTACAGGACGAAGAACCGCGCATGGCGCTCATTGTGCATATCGCTGAACGCATGCGCAGGCAGTTGCCCCAGATTGTTCATGCAGCCCGGCGAATCCTGGTACGGGAACGCACCATGATTCCGGCCCCGCGCGTGGCGGAAACCGATGCTGCGTGCCTGCGCTGGTACATCCGCCAGCCCGGCACTACTTCAACCCAAAAGGCGGCTGCCAACCGCCATCGTCTCCTTGCAGTCACTCGCAAAGAATCCCTGGACACGCTAGAAAACATGGTCCTCAAGGATTTTCTTAAACGCTGCACCTTAGAAAGCGCTCGCTACCTCAATTTTGATTGTACAGCAGATCAGCGCACCCAGTCTGAACGTGGTCGTAACGTCAACTCTTTCGGCCACATATGTGCAGACCTTGGACGTCTACCTCAAATGGAGTACATTTCGTCTCCACCCGCCTCGATCCGGCCTAACTATGTCCTGCAAAACGACTACCGTTATAAAAACATCTGGGAGCTCTATCGAAAGCTGTTGCATCGTGAAGATGAGAAGGACCGCCTTTGGGATTGGCAGGCCCACACATGGGCCGACATCGCCCGCATGTTGGTCAGCGCGGCCCTTATTTCCCTCGAAAAAGAATCCGGTGGAGCAGGGGCTTTCCAGCTAACAGAAATCCTTGAGTCTGTTTTGGTTATTTTGCAGGAACAGCGCTTGGGTGCACGCCTTGATCACGGCTCCGAACCCGGCCCGTTCCTGGTCAAGTCAGATGAAAATGGGCAAGGGCAGGGCGTGGTGCTGGAAATAGTGCATCCAACCTTAGCCCATGAACATGAGTCCACAAAGGATCTCGGGCGCATGGGTGGACACCTCTATCTTGTTTTCACCCCCTTGGACGGCTCATCGCAAACTGTCTTGGTGCTCTGGGCTGTGCATACGGCAGGATGCGATCCCTTGAAGCGCCCTAGGTGGGATGCTGTGTCAGAATCTGCCGCCAAGGCGCTGGAAAGGCATAAAATCCTAATCGGTGAAAGGGCTTCCAAGGTGCCAAATCTACGCGCTTTTGTCTTGGCAAGTGATTTGGAGGCCCGTGCCCCCGAGCTCCATTCGTCTCCTCAGGGCACGGTACATCTCATCCAGGTCCCAACCAACCAGATGGCGTGGAATAAAGTTGTAGAATACCTCGCCTTGGTTCTCGAAGAAGTCATGGAGTCTTTAGTATGAGCCGAATCCACGGAGTCAGTGCCTTTGGACTCATGGACTGCGCTGCGGTCACAAACGGAGGGTGCAAAATGAGCGGCTTCTATCTCGCCGATGCAGTACTGCCCCAAAGTTCCCTCGGGCAGATCCGCACCGGAGACGAGGCGGAGTCAGAGCGCATCCATTCGGGACTCCAGTGGCCGCCAGAAGCACGGGTACTCCCGGAAAAGCCTCTGCGCCGTGTGCCTATTCCTGTTGCCTGGTCTCTTTTGGTGGACGCCGGAGACCGCACAGTGCGATGGGAAGGCGGCAGGGGGAATTCCATCCCTCTTGCCTCGATTCTGGCGGCCCATGTCAAAGGTCTGCTGGAGGAAAACGATTTCACATACAGTAACCAGGATCAGGCCGTGGTGGCGATCCCTGACCATCTAGATGAGTACGGACAGGAGGCGTTGCTCCAGGCCTTCGGCAGCAACCGCAGTCAGGTATCCCTGCTCTGGCGGCCCGTTGCCGCGGCCATGACTTGGCTAGATGCGGCAAAACCAACAAATCTGGAGCAAGACGACTTCCTTCTGGTGATCTACCTGGGACCTGATGGTATGGATTTCACCACATTCGGTCTTCGAGAAGAGAAGTGTAACGGGCGGACGTACGTATTACCCGTTCGAAACAGGCCCTCCCGCGCACCGCTTCCACCTGGATGGGAGTGGGCCTGCGCTCTGTCTGCCGAGGCCGACCCCCTATGCAGGGATGATTACGGGGCTTTCTGGCAAACCTTCACCACCTTCCCCGAAGTGTGGGCCGCCATTGCCGGGGCGCCATGGGATAACGAAGATCTGCCACGCCCTTGGTCCACATCCCAAGGCTGGAGGTTGTGGGATCCCGCCCCCGTCCTAAATGAAAAGGTGCTTGATTGCGGCCAGGGGCAGTCGGCAATCCTGCGAAAATTGCTCAAAGGTTCTTGCAAACTGACACCAGCCGACCGCAAGAGTAGTGGTGAAACCTGGGGGGAGCACCTGAAGGCAGAACTTAAGGCGACATTGGCCACGCAACCAGGGCGGCTGCGTGGTGCGATACTGTGCGGACCTATTGCACCTCGGCAGATCCCTCGATGGCTGAATCCAGAGGAATTAGGTCTTCTGCCCGATACTGAACCCCGGCCCGATACGCTCTGGATGGCCAGTGCTTGCGACGATCCCGTGGCTTTAGGAGCACGTCTCTATGGGGAGCGACTGGCTGCCGGACTTCCCACGTATCTTGACACCCTTCCAGGCCTAGCTCTGCTAACTCAAAGGCAAGGGGGACTGGACTGGGTAGATATCGTGGAATCCAGCGAATGTCCGGGAGGGCAACCATATACTCGAAACATTCCGGACCGATTTTTTCTTCCGAAAAAATCTTCCAGCATGCTCGTGTACTTGAAGAAAGAGATGAGATCAAATGAGGAGAAAAAACCAGAAAAACCCGTAAGCAGCTATCGTCCTGAATTTATTTCTCCGATTGAGAGTAGAGTTAAAAGCCTAGGCAGTCTTGAAGAGGTTTTGAATAGTCAGGCATGGGATTTAAACTACTCAGCTCGTAACTATGCTTTATCTTATGCGGAATGGCTTTTTTGGAAACCAGATTTGTCGAAATCACCTTTCCGGCATGGAAGTGTTGAATTTCCTTCCTCTCCAAGTAAGGACGTCCCTCTTACAATCAATGTGGAGATGCGTCCGGCCAGTGGTTTGGCACGTGTGGAGTTCGTGCCGGAAAAGGAAAATGCTCTAAAGGGGCGCTCTGCTGCATTTGATTTTTCACGCATGGCTCCATTGGCAGAAGAGGAATTACCGGAACCACAATTGCGTTGGCCTGAAACTTTGCACTTTGAAACGACACTTGACCCTAAAGCGTTAGACGACCGACGCATCCGCGACTTCATTCAGTTGCCTCAGAACGTAATTGACAAAATATTCATCCGTCACCTGGAGTCTATGAAAGCAGCCATTTGTGCCCCAGCGCAAGACAGTCATAGGAAATTTTCCGCAAAGAGAATAGACGAGAACGGCAATGCTGGGTCTCCGCAAGGATGCGCGATTGTCTCTCAAATTGCCGATCGCATAGAACAACAATCACAACACTTTTTGGCAAGCAAACAAATTTTCATGGAAGATAACACGCGTATCTTTATTGTCCGGTCCTCTTGGCTTTGGGCAGCAACACCGCAAGTTGTCACTGGGTACATTGAAGAATTTATATCAAATCACAAATATCACGATGCAACATGGAACCACATCATAGAATCAGCAAGCAGGTGTTTTACAAAGGAAACCCAGTTCAAGCTCCTTTGCAAAATTATACACAAAAGGTCATCAACTGGTCGTGGAAATTCATTTCCCATACAGTCGATGCGTTCATTGTCAAGAATACTAGTAATCAGAGAACAAGGGTGGCGAGGTCTCGACAGTGATATGGCAAGACATTTTGCTGATCGAGCAGCAGATATCATATGCGATGAGGTTAAATCTAATAACATAAAACAAAAATTCTTTCAGGGGGTCTTCCTTATTCTCGCCTTGCTGCGTTTCAGAGCGACTGACCCATCATTCCTTGATCCTGTAAATCAGTCCTCTGTATTCAGACAAATAGAAGATTGCTTCCGTGAAGGAATAGAAATCGCCCGCAGGCAAGGGAACGCCGAAAAAGTACAATTAATCAAGAAAACAATTGATTTCATGTATTCAAAGGGATGCAAAGGAATTATTAGCCAAGTTGCTTCGCAAGCTGGAGAGTAGCTATATAAATCAGGATGATTCTAATGCTAAACTGTATAGTTTCAATTTTTTAATCTCATAAGTCGTTCGATGTGGAGTTTTACTTTTGACTGTAGACCGTCTTAAGTATCTACTATGATGTATTGCTTGGTTGTTTGGTAGGGCTGTAGATGTCTCTGTGGGTACATGTTTTAGTTCGTTCCATAAATGTTGCCTCGCTTGCTGTGAACAATTTTGGGAATCTCAAGGTGAGGCGTACAAATTGGGCTGTTACGTGAAGGCTGATTATAGTGTTTATGTTTTCTTTGAATTTATACACAACTGTCGATGATGTTTTTTTATGTTCCACTCCTGTGTTTGACTAGTCTGCAATCTACTCTTTCTTTTTCAATCAAGATGTGCCGAACTCCCTGATCCTAAAGAGCGAATTGCCCCTTGCTTTCGTCTTTGCCAAGTGCGACCATATATAGAAACTGTAGTCTAGAACCTGCTCTAAATCCTCATCTCCTCTTGAGCAGCCAAGCCAGTAGCCGTTCTTGGTCTTATGAAAAGAACTCTGACTGCTTCCTGCTTTTCTCCTGGGAGCCTTAAGGGCACCAGTTCGCCAAGCCGATAGTGGCATCCACGTCAAGAGTGTCTCCCCCTCCCAGAAATGCGTTGGGGGGGGGCTGGGGTAGGGCCTGAAGTTGAGAAACTTAATGGTTCTTGTTGCGATTTGGGTGCGCCTTTTACAAATAAAAGAGCTAAGTGCAGGTGACATCTCTTATGATGGAAGGAGATACGGGAAAAGGACGAAGCGAAGTGATAGGGGGCTTTGGCCCATCCAATTGGGTTTGGGGCAGAATCGTTGAGGAAGCGTCTTTTACTTCACACGTTTACACTCTCCATCAACGAATTCTGGTAGGGAGATGGTAGGGAAACAATGTTTCACAGAAAAAGGGCTTACGACGATGTGTCGTAAGCCCTTGATTTCTTTGGTCGGAGAGACAGGATTCGAACCTGCGACCCTCTGGTCCCAAACCAGATGCGCTACCAACCTGCGCTACTCTCCGTTTGATGTAAGCGGTCTGATAGACGAAAGAGTTTGGGGTTGCAAGCAAAAAGTGGAATTTGGGAAGATGTAATGTGTTCAGGAAGCGACATTCTGTGGGGATTCCTTCTCAATCAAGGGGAATGCCGGATGAGAACAGGTGGATCAGTCTGGTTCAGGATCTGATGGTATGAGATGCAGCTTGTCTATGGCCTCATACAGGTCTTCAAGTTCGGAGGCCAACTGTTGCAGCATGGCAGAAGTAGCGAGGGAGCCGGTGATGGCATCCGTCATGTCTGAGGGGGATAGAGCCGCCAGTTGCTGCATAAGGTCTTCCAGTTCGCCGGCAAGCAAGACGATGCGCTCGGCTCCCACCGTGGCGGCAGCGCCTTTAAGGGCATGGGCTTCAATGCGTGCATTATTGTAATTGTTGTCGGCCATGTGTCCGGATATCCGGCGGAGCTTTTTGGGGGCATCCATCCTGAAAGCATCCAGAAGCAGGGCAAACAACTCCTTATCGTCTCCCAGACGGAGCAGGACGGGGTGGATGTTCAGAACGGGTGGCCGGTTCATCAGAATTCAATTCCTTTCTGGGCGGGAATTCCCTTCTTATAGGGATGTTTGATCTCAGTCATCTCGGTGACGAGGTCGGCTTCTTCTTCAAGCCATCGGGGGCAGCCGCGGCCGGAGAGTATCAAATGAGCATCCCGCTTGCGGGCCATGGCAATCAGGTCGCGCAGCTCTTCTTCTTTAAGCAGTTCTGACTGCAGTGCATACAGCGCTTCATCCAGCACCAGCATATCAACGCTGGCAAGCTGTTCCTTAGCCCAGTTGATCAGTTCTTCCGAAACGGCACGGTGAGAAGGATACTGATCGGGGCGGGTGAGAAACCCTTTGCCCTTGGCGTGAAAGCGTTCACCGAGCAGGTTTGCGAGCACGGTCTGTTCCCCTGCCTGATCGTTACGCTTCATGAACTGTCCAAAGGCAACAGTGAGGTTCTGCCCGATTGCACGGATGGCGATACCTATCGAAGCCGTAGTTTTGCCCTTGCCGTTGCCTGTGTTGACGAGAATCATGCCGGAAAGCTCCAGATGCCGGGGATGGAGGTGCCGCACGCCTTGCAGACGGGCGCACCTTTGAGAATTGCGCGATAGCCGGTCCGGCGGATTACAACGTTTCCGCAGGAAGGACAAGCCGTGTGCTCGGAAAAATGCCCATGCACGTTACCCAGATATACATGGGACAAGCCGCATTGTTTGCCAATCTCCCATGCACGTTCCAGACGTTCAAGCGGAGTGGGGGGCCTGTCTGTCATCATATATGTAGGATGAAAGCGGGAGATGTGCCATGGCACGTCCTTGCCGAGTTCGTCGCGGATGAAGCAGGCCATGTCGCGCAGTTCGGCATCGCTGTCGTTTGCCTCCGGTATGAGCAGCGTTGTAACTTCAAGCCACCAGCCCATGCGGACGATATGCTTCAGGTTGCGCAGCACAGGTTTGAGTTGCGCGCCGCAATGCTCGTGGTAAAATGATTCAGTAAAGGCTTTAAGGTCTATGTTGCAGGCGTGGATGAGCCCGTTCAGCGCATCCAGACATTCAGTACTCTGGAATCCGTTGGAAACCATGATATTCATGAGGCCATTATCAATGGCGCATGTTGCTGTGTCGGCCATGAGTTCATAGAATATTGTAGGCTCGGAATATGTGTAGGATATGGACCGCGCATTCAGACGTAAAGCTTCTTCCACGAGTATTGCGGGCGTAACAGGCTGTCCTTGCACCGGCCTGCCAAGGCGCGGGGGGGCTGAGAGAGTATGGTTCTGGCAGAAGGCGCAGCTGAAATTGCACCCCATGGTTCCGAATGAGAACGTTGTTGAGCCCGGCAATACGTGATACAGGGGTTTCTTTTCCACCGGATCAAGGTTTGCGGCGGCAATGCAATCATATGTCGCGGTGAGGAGCTCTCCGCCCTTGTTATGACGCACCCCGCACAACCCTTTATCTTCACTGCGGATGATGCACGAATGGGCGCAGAGTCTGCATTGAACAGCCCCGTCGTTCAGCGGCTTCCAGTGTTTTGCGGCATGCATGGCTGCAACCGGATTACTGGGACGTCCCGGGCTTCATGTGAAGCTTGGGCGTAATTTCTATGTTGATCACGGGCGGAGGCGTGTTACTATCAGTTCCGTTTCCGGAATTATTCTGAGGAGAGGGAGCAGAGCGCAGGATGGTGTCTCCGGTTTCCGGGTCTGTGCCGAGCTGCATTCCTTCTGTAAAGGTGCCCATGGTTTTGTCCTGCCGCTGGGTGTCGCCAGTACCCATGCTGGCAAAAACGGGTGCGGCAATGGTTAAACCAATAAGCAATGCGCATAGTGTGAAGCGCACGTTACAGGTCGCCGGACGGTTAACATTCTGGAATGCAAACCTTTTCCTTGTCATGAGAGTTCTCCTTGCTCTTTGGGCACTAAAAGCCTATGAAGGGCTTCCGAAAATCTCGAACCTACGCTGTTTAAGGAGCTATATACATGTCTGAAGATCGTGCTAGAGCGTACACCGAGGCGGGGGTAGATATCAATGCCGGCAACGCCCTGGTAAGCAGAATCAAGAATATTGTCGCCACAACGCACACCAACGGCGTTCTTTCGGATATCGGCGGATTCGGAGGTCTGTTCAAGCCGGACCTTTCCGGTATGGAAGATCCGGTACTGGTTGCTTCCACCGACGGCGTGGGAACCAAGCTCAAGCTGGCTTTTACATTTGATAAGCATGACACGGTCGGTATCGACCTTGTTGCCATGAGCGTGAACGATATTCTTGTTCAGGGCGCAAAGCCTCTGTTCTTCCTCGACTATTTCGCAACCGGCAAGCTGGATGTAGACAAGGCCCAGCAGGTTGTTGCCGGTGTGGCTGAAGGCTGCAAGCGCGCACGTTCCGCCCTGCTCGGCGGTGAAACCGCTGAAATGCCCTCTATGTATGCCGACGGCGAATACGATCTGGCCGGTTTTTGTGTCGGCATAGCTGATAACGCCCGTATTGTTGATGGTTCCTCCATCCGCGTGCATGACGTTGTTATCGGTCTTGCATCCACCGGTCCTCACTCGAACGGGTACACCCTCATCCGCAAGGTGCTCGACAAGAGCGGCCTCAAGGGTGATGACACGTTCCCCGGCACCGAGCGTACTGTTGCTGAAGTCCTTCTCGAACCCACTGCAATCTATGTGGAAACTGTCCGTAACCTGATGCGGGACTTCGAGATCAAGGGCATGGTGCACGTCACCGGCGGCGGATTCTACGATAACCTGCCCCGTGTGCTGCCCGCTACTGTGCAGGCAAACATCAATTTCGGCAGCTGGGATATCGAGCCTGTGTTCCAGTGGCTGAAAGAGCAGGGCGAGCTTTCATGGCCTGAAATGCTCCAGATCTTCAACACCGGCATAGGCTATGTGCTTATTGTCAGCGAAGATATCTGTGAAGAGGTCATGGGGCGCCTCGACGCGCTCCATCAGAAAGCGTGGGTGATCGGGAAAATCGAGCGCCGACAGCAGGATGACTCGGAACAGGTTCATGTGAACTTTCCTGAAGAAAACGAATGCAAATAGTATAAAGCCGGGGAAACCCGGCTTTTTTCTTACTCCTCCACTTGCCTCTTTGAGCGCTAACGCCTAGTTTGACCATGTTGCTTTAAGGCATATCTGCCGGATTGTCCGTTACAGGCACAGCTTCATGGAGGTTGGCGCCGCGCGGAGACTGGCGGAAACATAGTATGTAAAATAGATAATTCGCCATGAACAAAAAAATATACAATCCCAAAATGCTGTGCGCCGCTGCTGCACTGGCTTTGTGTTTCATTGGAAGCGCCGAGGCCCGTGTGGCCAGTGGCGAGTGGATGGACAAGCTTCCCGCGGGTAAGACCTTCGAGATTGCTCCGTTGCGTTCCAAGGATGAAGCAAAGCGTTTTGCCTTTGCAGATGCCGTGTTTGCGGAGGCTACGGAAATTTTGCGTAACGCCGGTTCCGATGAGCGCAAGGTGCTTCTTCAGGACTACCTGAAAGAACGGGCTTCGCATTTCATCATGAGTTATACTGAGCTCGGTGTGGAAAATCTGCCTGAGGGCAGCCGCCTCACCGTTGATGTTCATGTGAACCGTGACCTTCTGCGGCAGGAGCTCAAGCGTCTGGGCTTTTTTGCCACCGGCGCCACTCCTCTGGCGTACAGCCCCCAATATGGTGCTGTGCAGCCGGATACGTGGGAAACACTTGGAAGACTGCATGTTTTATACGGACTTACCCCAAGTTCGGCGGCCCCTCTTGAGCTGAAGCTCGATTATGCCGGCAAGGTGTGGACCGTTTCTCTTGTGGATCGCAGCGCGCCTTCCGCCGAGCCGTATTTTGCCACTGCCGATTCTCTTGATGGTGCATGGGGCAAGGTGTGGGGCAAGTATTTCGGCGGCATGAACGAAGACAAGGCTGTCACCGCTTCGGTTACTCTTACAGTGGACGGCTGGTTCACTCCCGACGGGGTGGAGGCCTTTGATACCATGCTGCAGGAGTGGTCCGACGTTCTGGATACGGTATCGCTGCAGGATGTTTCCATGGAAGCATCGGGAATATCCGGCCACTGGGCAGTGAATATTCTTGATGCGGACAAGCTGCGTGAGCGTCTGCAGGACTATACCTCGAAGCGGCGTTTGTCTTTTGCCCTGAAGGATAGATAGCTCTGCGCTTGCCGCAGGGCGGCTGTGTCAACGCTGTCATTGCGGCGTGCAATGCGGGGTAAAGCTCATTGAAATAGGTTGGCGGGAGTCGTTGAAAGAACTACCTGCCGGGCATGGCACTTGTCGCCGGTTGAAAGGAAGCATGTGAAACTGACTGATTGTTGTTTTATGAGTCAGCATCAAAAAACAAATCCCGAAGCGCGTCGTGCTTCGGGATTTGTTTTTGAGAAAAGTCCGTGCCGTGATTGTGTTAGGCGTCGTCGTCTTTCTTCTTGGAAGACGGAGTAACGTCGATTTCGTCAGGCTCGGTGGTTGCCTTCTTGAAATTCTTAATGGCTCGGCCGAGTCCACCGCCGATTTCAGGAAGCTTGTTGGCGCCGAAAACGATCAGCACCACAAGGAGAATCAACAGGATTTCTTGCATTCCTAATCCGAACATACATTGCCTCCGTGTAATATAGCAGCAGGCTATACACATAGGGGAACCTGAGGTCAAGGGAAACTACTGTTGGGAAAAAACCTTTTGTGCTGCTAACTATCTGTAATTGCAAGGTCTGGCGTCTTGGGGTACCATGGCGTCATATTCGTGAATAAGGAAGAGGAAGAGTATAATGCGACGTATAGTAGTTGTCAGTTCCGGGCTTGCGGGCGCAAAAGCCGCGACGCGCATAAAGCGTCTTGCCCCTGAGATTGAGGTAAATCTGGTTGTTCCATCCGGCGAAGAGCAGGGCAAAGAGAGCGGCCCGTTCGCCCGCATGGTTGAATCCCGTCAGGTTTCTGAAGCGCTGACCGAGGCGCGTCAGGTTGGCGTGATCAAGGCCAGTGAGGTGCAGTTCGATTTTGAACAGAGTCAGGTAAATGTGCGTTCGCAGCGCGGCCTTCTGCATATTCGTTTCAATGAGGTCGTTCTGGAGGTCGAGGCTTCGGCCCGCCTGCCCCGCAGCCTGCGTGCAGCTGGGAACGTTGTCCCGTGGCCTCTGGAAAATTGTTTTGTGCTCGATAGCTGGATTAACGAAACCCGGCCCGGCCGTGCTGTCGTTGTGGGTGGCAGTGTGGCTCTGGAACTGCTGGCGCCTCTGCTGGAGTCCGGTCTTTCCGTTACCTGGGTGCGCACTGCTGATGCGGCGTACGATGCCGACATGTGGGATGTCATCGAACGCCGCGTTACGGATTCCTCCAACGGCCGTGTGGTGGTTGAGGACTGGACAGACGTGCGGGTTGAGGCGCTTGTTCCCGTGCTTGCAGAAGACGGCTCAGTGCAGTCTTTACAGGATGGTCGTGGCGGCGAAGTAGCTGGCGACGTATTTTTCTGGACCATTCCGCAGCGGGCTCTGCATCCTATCATTGCCCAGCCCGGTGTCGAGCTTGATCCGTCCGGCCTTATTGCCGTGGACAGCCATTTCCGCAGCGGCCCCGAGGGGCTGTACATCATCGGCTCCGGCGTCTCTATGTCCCGCCTGCCGGGCAAGACTCCGGGTGCTCCCGTGCCCAGTGTGGCCATGGGCGAGGCTGCCGTGCTTGCTTCCGCCCGCGTGGTGGCGAATCATCTTGCCGGTTTTGTTGGCGAGAATGCTTCATGGCAGGGTGTTGCCGGCGTTTTCCGCAGCTGCGGGGCCGATGTAACCGCATGCAAGCTGGGCCTGACCATGGATGAGGCCAGAGTGGCCGGTTTTGAGCCCGAGTTTGCTTTGCTGCACAGTTCGGCCGCCCTGTATGGCAATGCCGATGCACCTGTCACGCTCAAGCTGGTGTGTGACAAGAATTCACACGTCCTGCTGGGTGCACAGGTTGTGGCACGCAGCTGTTGCGGTCAGGCTGATACCATTGCCAACAGTGTAAGCGTGGCCATGGCATCGTCCATGACGGTTGAACGCCTCTCCGTGCTCGACTTTGCGGGGGCCGGTGGCGAGATTCTGCACCGTGCGGCTTCCATTCTTTCCAACAAGCTCATGTACCGTTTTTACGGTATTTCGGCGGAAGAACTTATGGCTTCCAAGGAAGCCGGTGCCAACTTCTTCATGCTTGACCTGCGCGACAACGTGGCCTGGAAGGGTGGGCACATTCCCGAAGCCTACAATATTCCCTACACCCAGCTCAAAAAGCGTCTGCAGGACGAAGTGCCCAGATTCACTCCCATCGTGCTGATCAGCCGTTCCTCGGACGCAGCCTATTCCGCAGCCTGCCAGCTGTTCGGGCTGGGGGCCACCGATCTGTATGTGCTGGATGGCGGTATGGATATGTGGCCTTATGAGGTGATGAAAGGCTGATGCATTTGCAAGGGAAAACCCCCATGAATGTTCTTCGCATGCCCGGCGTGCATTGTGCGCTATATGCCGCCGGGCATTGCCTTTATGAAGAACGTCTGAATCCCGGCTATGAGCCTCAGTGGCGTTGTGCGGAGCTTATGCGGTTCATGGCGATGTATGATACATTGCTTGAGCAGTGCGAACGTTTCTCCCTGTCGGAGGAAGAGGTGGCCTCATTGTGGGAGAAGAGAGTGGCGGCAACTCGCGCTCCCGGAGACGGGTGTCCTACGTATGCTCCACGAACGGGCGGCTGCCCCGGCTGCCGCAAGCCTGCGGGTTCCTGTTCATCGCAAGGGAACACTTCCGATGGATCTTCTGCATCGGCGCAAACAATGAATGGGGAAACTGACACCACCTTCCCCGTGCAGGATTTCTCTTCCGTACTTGACTGTACCCGCAGCTTCGGCTCAGCCTGCATATTGCGAATGCCCCGCTGCGAAGGCGTGTGCGGCCATTTTGTCCGTCAAACCGGTTGATATTCTATAAGATGGTGACAACAATGACGAAGTTAGATGTTCCGTTGCTGCTGCATGTTCCCGGTCTGCAACCCGAATTTGCGAGTTCCCGCATGCCCGCAGGAGTGCGCTTCATGTCGCCGGGACTGCCCCGCACTGACGCCTCACCTTTCTGGGTTTCCGGTGAGCTGCCTTTTGCTCCGGCCGAGGCACGGGCCTGTCTGAACGAGATGATCAGTCTGGGAGAACAGTTCAGGAATACCCGCGATCTGGTTACTCTTGCCCTGCAGCCCCAGATTGATCCGTATGGCGGCAATGACTCGGTTCGGAAGGAAATGGCAGAACTGGAACATTTCGCCGCCACGGGCGAGTCTGTCGTCTCTGAAAAGGATCCCCTGCAATCTGAGGAGTCTCTGGTTGCTGTATCGGCCATTGCTGCGCAGAAGGCGCTGATTCTGGCATGGAATCTTGAATCCCGTGTTCATGAGCTGGCAGGGCTGCACGATACGCTTGCCAAGGCCGCCGGTTCCTTCAAGGGACTGGTGGGCGTGGACGATGAAGATCTTGATGAACTGCCGGGCCTGAGCAGAACCATGGGAACGCTGAACAGCGGTGCGGAAGACATATCGCGCATGAACTGGCGGACGGTGCTGTCTGCCGTGCTGCGGTTTGCCCCTGCTGATGCAGTGTTTGTCACCACGGATGAACGGCTTGTTTCGGCTTTAACCGAACTGACTGAAATTGTGCAGCCGGACGAAGATCTGGCTCAAGCGGGCGGGGTAGAAGGATTCGGCATGTGCCGGGTGCCTGCATGGACCCTGCTCGGACACGACAGTGCCCCTGCAGACCGTCCGTGGCTCGGACGTGAACTGCGGTTTCTGGTCTGTCATACCTGTTAGCGATTATTCAGGAGAAATGAGCGGTGTATGTAACTGCCCATAATCTGCGGGAAGCATATCCCGCCGGCGTTACCGGTATCATCTTCGATTGCGATGGTGTCATGTTCGACACTCGTGAATGCAATGTCCAGTATTACAATCTCATCCTTTCACGCATGGGGCTTGAACCCATGACAAAGGAACAGGAAGATTTCGTGCACGTGGCCACCGTGGTGCAGTCGCTGGAGTATATTGTTCCCCGTTCACGCTGGAACGAACTGCCAGAGGCCCGCAAGGCTGTTAATTATGTGCAGGAGATAATGCCGCACATGCGGCCGGAGCCCGGATTGTTTGAGCTGCTTGAAACACTGCGTTCCATGAACGTGCGCATGGCCGTGTATACCAACCGGACCAACACCATGGAGCTTGTTCTTGAGCGCTGGGGTATTTCCTCCTTCTTCTTTCCGGTCATGACCGCGCAGAAGGTGAAGGGCAAGCCGCATCCCGAAGGTGCGTTCAAGATACTTGAAGCGTGGGGGGCAAAGCCCTCTGACGTTGCTTTTATCGGAGACTCGACAGCGGACCAGCGGGCCGCGGAAGCAGCCGGTATTCCGTTCTGGGCTTTCAAGAATGAAAGTCTGCTGGCACAACGTCATGTTCCGGACTTCTGGAGTGTGAGGCGAGCCCTCATTCAATGGAATGGGGATACCTGCTCCCGTTAAACGGCTGTTTTGCTGTGGGATTGGAAAAAAACACGTCTTCTGCATTTTTTTGCTTGATTTCGACTTGCAGGAAATGGAAAGATGACCATTAAGGAGTATCTCCAGACCCCTCGTCGAGGGGGGGAGTATTCCAAGAATATTCGGAGGCTATATGGAGTTGCTTGCAGGAAATTTTCTCGGGGCCATCGCCGGAGTTATCAACGCGGTCCTTTCACTGTATTTCTGGATTGTTATAGCTTCGGCGGTGCTTTCTTGGGTTAACCCCGACCCCTACAACCCCATTGTGCGTATCATACGCAATCTGACGGAACCGGTTTTCTACAGAGTGAGAAAGCTGCTTCCGTTTACTAATATCGGCGGTCTTGATTTGTCGCCCGTGGTCATTCTGCTCGGGATTGAATTTATCAAGATGTTTCTCGTGCGTACCTTGTACCAGTTCGCCGGGCACATGTAGGAGGTAGGAATGTCTATCAGCCGTATTGATATCCTCAACCAGAAGTTTTCCCGCAGTCTGCGGGGCTATAGCCCGACAGAGGTGGACCGCTGCATGCAGGAGGCGGCCGATACCATTGGCCGGTTGAGTGAGGATAGGTCGTTGCTTGAGGCGCGGGTGACAGAGCTTGAGGCCCGTCTGCGTGATTTCAAGGACCGTGAGAATGCGCTGAGAGATACCCTGCTTACCGCCCAGAAGGTGACCGACGAGCTTAAGTCCACCGCCCAGCGCGAAGCGCAGCTCATCATTGATGCTGCCTATGCCAAGGCAGAGAACCTGATAAATCAGGGACACCAGCGGCTGGCCAAGATACATGAAGAAATCAATGCGTCCAAGAAGATGCGTGCGCAGTTTGAGATGAAGGTTCAGGCGGTCATCGATTCGCATCAACAGCTTATCGAGATGAACCGCAAGGAAGACGAGCAGCTGGATGCCATGGAGAAGAAGGTGGCATTTCTGAAGGCGAACAACGGGTAGGCATGGCCCTGCCGGAATATATTGTACCGGAGCCGGATGGCAGCCATATGCTGCTGGTCTGGGCACAACCCGGTGCCAAGAAGAATGAGGTGGTTGGCCTCCATCAGGGGCGTTTGAAGATACGACTTAACGCACCGGCTGTGGATAACAAGGCCAACAAAGCTCTCCTTGAGTTTGTCGCGAAGCTTCTGTCTGTTCGTGCCAGCCGCCTTGAACTGGTGGCAGGGCAAACGAGCAGGCAGAAGAAGATCCGTATAGAGTCAGCAGAAGAACCCGTGTGGAACTCGCTGATCACGGGTGTTGCTGAATAACCTCCAAAGGAAGGAGTAAGGCTTATGGAAGCACGTGACCTCGAATTACTTGAAAAGTATCTTCCGCAAGATCTTGAACTGAAGACCCTTTGGGATGAACACATCATCTACAAGAAAAAGCTCGAAAAACTCGAAAGCAAAATCGTACGCACTCCCTCGGAGGACAAGACTCTGAAGGAAATAAAAAAACAGAAACTGGAAGGGAAAACGCGGCTTCATGGAATACTGGACCGCTATCGCAACGCGGAGGGATAAATGGAACTGACTGGGGCCCAAATCCTGTTGGAAAGCCTTAAGATGGAAGGCGTTGATGTTCTGTTCGGCTACCCAGGCGGTGCCGTGCTGGATATTTACAACGAACTTCCCAGGCATGAGAGTCTGCGTCACGTGCTGGTGCGCCACGAGCAAGGCGCTGTGCACGCAGCAGACGGATATGCACGTGCGTCCGGGAAGGTCGGCGTATGTCTGGTTACCTCCGGTCCCGGTGCCACGAACACCGTTACCGGCATTGCCACGGCATACTGCGATTCGATTCCGCTTGTCGTGCTAACAGGACAGGTCCCAACCCCCCTGATTGGAAACGACGCGTTTCAGGAAGTGGATATCGTCGGCATCACCAGACCGTGCACCAAGCACAACTATCTGGTGAAGGACATAACCAAACTGGCTTCCACCATAAAGGAAGCCTTTTATCTGGCGCGCTCGGGCCGTCCGGGGCCTGTTCTTGTGGATATACCCAAGGATGTGCAAAACAGACTGTGCGAATTCAGGTATCCTGAAGAGATTAAAATGCGCAGCTATAATCCGACCTACAAGCCCAATCTGAACCAGCTGCGCCGTGCCGTGGAACATATCATGGTAGCAAAGCGGCCGCTGGTTTTTGCGGGCGGTGGGGTCATCACTTCCAACGCCAGTGCGGAGCTGGGCGAAATGGCCCGTTCGCTGCGCATTCCGGTGGTGGGCAGCCTCATGGGGCTGGGGGCTTTCCCCTGTGACGATCCGCTATGGCTGGGTATGCTGGGCATGCACGGAACGTATGCGGCCAACAAGGCCGTGAGCAATGCCGATCTGATCATCGCGGCTGGTGCGCGGTTCGACGACCGCGTGACGGGCAAGCTTTCCACCTTTGCTCCGGGTGCCAAGATCATTCATATCGACATAGACCCCACATCCATCCGCAAGAACGTGGAAGTGCATGTTCCTGTGGTCGGCGACTGCCGGCACGCCCTTGCCGGTATTCAGGAGATCGTCAACGCCCGCCTTTCTGAAAAAGACTGGCATGCAGAGCACGATGACTGGATATGTCAGGTGGGTGAATGGCGCACTGCGCAGCCGCTCACATATATCAAGAACGGTAAGCTCAAACCTCAGAAGGTGGTGGAAACCATTTTCGAGCTTACCAAGGGCGAAGCGATACTGACCACCGAAGTAGGGCAGAACCAGATGTGGACTGCCCAGTTCTACAAGTTCCGCAAGCCGAGGACACTGCTCACCTCGGGCGGACTGGGAACCATGGGATACGGGCTCCCCGCTGCAATCGGGGCGCAGATGGCCTTTCCCGACAAGCTGGTTATCGACATTGCCGGTGACGGCTCCATTCAGATGAACAGTCAGGAGCTTATGACCGCAGTGTGTAACCGTCTGCCGGTGAAAATTGTCATCCTGAACAACGGATTCCTCGGCATGGTCCGGCAGTGGCAGGAACTCTTCTACCAGAGGAACTACTGCAATACCTGCATGGACGCACAGCCGGACTTCGTCAAGCTGGCGGAAGCCTATGGTGCCTCGGGCTACCGGGTAACAGAGGAATCGCAGCTTGAGTCCGTTCTGAAGGAAGCGTTCTCAAACCCCAACACCTGCATTGTAGACGTGCATGTGGAAAAGGAAGAGAACGTGTACCCCATGGTGCCTGCCGGTGCCTCCCTTGAAGAAATGCTGCTGGTATAGGAGGTAACCATGCGTCACGTACTGTCGGTACTTGTCGAGAACGAACCCGGTGTGCTTTCCCGTGTGGCCGGCCTTTTCAGCGGTCGCGGATTCAACGTGGATTCTTTGAACGTTGCTCCCACGCTGGAAGAAGGCGTATCTCTTATGACTATTACAACCACCGGCGACAATCAGATAGTGGAGCAGATAGTAAAACAGCTCCGCAAGCTGGTTACGGTGATTAAAGTTGTTGACTTTCAGGACCTCGCTGCCGTAGAGCGAGAGATGGCGTTGATGAAGGTGTATGCGGAAGACAACCGCAGGGCCGAGATTCTGCGTATTGCCGATATATTCCGCTGCAAGGTAGTAGATGTGAGCATGAGTGAACTGACCATAGAAGCCACGGGAGACCATGGCAAGATTGAAGCGATCATCGCGCTACTATCGCGTTTCGGCATTAAGGAAATTGCACGGACCGGCACTGTCGCTATGCGCCGTTCCATGCAACCTGAGAGTTAGACAAGCACGCTAGGCAACCCGCCTGAGCGCCGGTCGGCTCTCAGGCGGGTTTTTTTATACCCTAACCTAAACGTGTGCGCCGTGCTCTGCACGGCAGGGAGTAGTAATGAAGGTTTATTATGAACAGGATGCCAACCTGGACGTCTTGAAGGGCAAGACCGTAGCCATCATCGGCTATGGCAGCCAGGGCCACGCCCACGCACAGAACCTGCGCGACTCCGGTGTGAACGTCATTGTCGGTCAGCGCCCCGGTGGCGCCAACTATGAGCTCGCCAAGGAACATGGCTTCGCACCCATGTCTGCCGCTGAAGCCGCCGCCAAGGCCGACCTGATCATGATCCTACTCCCCGACCAGAATCAGGCCGCTGTATATGAAAACGATGTAAAGCCCCACCTGACCGCCGGCAAGTCGCTGGTGTTCGCTCACGGCTTCAACATCCACTTCAACCAGATCGTTCCCCCCAAGGATGTCGACGTGTTCATGGTCGCCCCCAAGGGTCCGGGTCATCTCGTTCGCCGCACCTATACCGAAGGTGGCGGAGTTCCCTGCCTGTTCGCTATCCACCAAGATGCGACCGGCACGGCACGGGAGAAGGCTCTGGCCTATGCAAAGGGCGTAGGTGGTGCACGTTCCGGCGTTATTGAAACGACCTTCACCGAAGAAACTGAAACCGACCTCTTCGGTGAGCAGGCTGTTCTTTGCGGTGGTATCAGCGCCCTGATCAAGGCAGGCTTTGAAACGCTCGTGGAAGCCGGCTACCAGCCGGAAGTCGCGTACTTCGAATGTCTGCATGAAACCAAGCTTATTGTGGACCTTCTGTACGAAGGCGGCCTCGCCAAGATGCGTCATTCCATTTCCGACACCGCCGAATACGGCGACTACGTAACCGGACCCCGCATCATCACCGAGGAAACCAAGAAGGAAATGAAGCGCGTTCTGGAAGACATCCAGTACGGCCGCTTTGCACGGGACTTCATCCTTGAATCCAAGGCGAACTACCCCACCTTCACTGCACGTCGTCGTATCGAAGCGGCACATCCCATTGAAGAAGTGGGTAAGCGTCTTCGTGATATGATGCCCTGGCTCAAGAAGTAATTGAGTTCAGGAATAAGAATAAAAAAGCCGCTTCACCCGAAGCGGCTTTTTTTATGGTCGCAAGATCGCAAGGCCGTAAAATCGCAAGGTTGCACGGCTGTATGGTGGTTTAGTTGCAGGGTCGTTTGTTCGCGTAGTCATGTGATATTGAGATTGTTTGGTATTATGATCACGAAATCGTTTGGCCTCGTGAGCGTAGGTGATAGCCTTGTCAGCTTTGCCAGCGGTTGGCAGTGCCTCATTGGGTTTTGGCTCCGGCCCTTTGGTAGAACCTGTTTACAGGGGCGGAATTGAAGTTGTGCAGGTTGTTTCCTGTTGTCGCACTCTGCGTCTTGTAATGTTGCAATTGGAAGTATAGGGTCGTGGTTCTCTCGTTTCCAGCATCTTTTTCCGGAGTTAACATGAAGGCTGCCGATATCTTGCTCGCCGTGCTTGTGGCGCTTGTCTGGGGATTCAACTTTGTGGTCATCAAGGTAGGGCTGGGAGCGTTTCCCCCCATCCTGTTCGTGGCGCTGCGCTTCTTTTTTGCCGCCGTGCCTGCGGTATTCTTCATTTCTCGAAAGGGTATTCCGTGGCGATGGCTCGTTGCGCTCGGCGTGAGCTTGGGAGTGGTGAAGTTCGGCTTGCTGTTTGTGGGAATGAACATGGGCATGCCCGCAGGGCTTTCTTCGCTGGTGTTGCAGTGTCAGGCCGTGTTCACGTTGCTGATGGCAGCGTTGGTGCTGAAAGATGTTCCCACCAAATGGCAGGCGGGCGGAGTGATAGTCGCCTGTGCTGGTATGGGGCTGCTCATTTCCGACATGTCTGGAACGCCCAGTTTTACAGGCCTTATGCTGGTGATTGCCGCCGGTTTCTTCTGGGGCGTTTCCAACATCATCATGAAGAAGGTGGGGAAGGTGGATATGCTCTCGCTCATCGTCTGGATGAGTCTTGTGCCGCCGTTGCCTCTGCTTGGTCTTTCCGTAGTGATGGAAACCGGACAGTGGGAGGCCATAACGCAGATGACCCTCACAGGTGCCGGAGTGCTGTTCTATATCTCTATCATCTCGACTGTCTTTGCTTTCGCTGCCTGGGCGCAGTTGTTCAAGCAATATTCCCCCAATATGGTGGCTCCGTTCTCTTTGCTTGTGCCCATTTTCGGCATTCTCTCCGCCTCAGTCGTGCTTGGCGAAGAGTTCACAGCCATAGAAATGGCCGCATCCTGCCTCGTATTTTCCGGCATCCTTCTGGTTGTATTTGGCAACAGGGTTGCTGTGGCGTTCGCAAAAAGGAGTGTGCCACAATGATTTCATTTCTTTACTTATATAAGAAATATGTTATTTAGCCTCATATAAATTATCTAGGAGGCTAAAATGAGCCAGTGCACTGACAAACAAGGTTATGTGTGGGAATTCTATAAGGATTCCAACGACAAGTGGAGATGGCGTAAGACGGCAACAAACGGAAATATTGTTGGGTCTTCTTCTCAGGGCTATGTGAACAAGTCTGACTGCATCGATAATGCTAGATCACTTGGATGCACTTGCATTTAGGTCTTATACTACGCTGCAAAAAAGCCGCCCATCTTGCGATGGGCGGCTTCATTTTTTCTAACCATTCAAATCGTAGCTACACAGCAACTCGCGGTGCCGTGGCGGCAAGCTCCAGCGCTTCATCCAAGGTGGGATGCGCCCAGATAATGGAGTGCACATCCTCAACCGTCCACTGCTGCTTTACCATGATGGTGGCAGCAGAGATGAGATGCGAAACACCGTGACCGACTGCGGCAATGCCTGCCATCTTGCCTTCCACCCACAGCACTTTCACGAACCCGTGGGTCGTGCCGTAGGACTGGGCAATGGGGTTGGCGATGAGCTGCGAGACGGAAGCCTCCACAGCCTTGCCTGCGGCCTTGAGTTCCGCAACGGTGGGACCTACACGCATTACTTCCGTGTGGCCGTAGATGCAGGCGGGCATGGGACCGGACACATAGTCGCCCTGTGCTTTGCCGCAGATGTGGCGGACCACATAGCGGGCCTGATGGTCGGCAGCGTGGGCGAGCAGGGTGCGGCCGTTCACGTCGCCGATAACATACACACTATCGCTTGCCTTGAGGCTGCCGTCCGTGACAATCCATCCGGCCCCTACGGTCTTCGCGCCTATGGCGTCCAGATTCAGGGTGCCGCTGGCAGGCTTGCGGCCAGCAGCCATGAGCGACTTGTCTGCCGTGAGGGTCTCGCCATCCTCAAAGGTGAGCACAGCTTTGCCGTCAACAGTTTTGAGCGAGGCAACTTTGCGGCCGGTATGTATCTTCCAGCCTTCGCGCTTGAGCTGCTTGGCAAGCACATCGCCGATATCCGCGTCCTCGGTGGGCGCGAGACGGTCCATGCCTTCCACTATGGTGATTTCCGTTCCCAGACGGTTGTAGAAATCACCCATCTCAAGCCCTATGGCCCCGGCACCCACCACTATCATGGATGCAGGCGCTTCGGTGAGCGTCAGCACGTGCGACGAATGCAGCACGCAGTCGCCGTCCGGCTCCAGACCGGGAAACGCCGTGGGCATGGAGCCGGTGGCCACAATGCAATGCCTGAAGCCAAGCTCAACAGCACCATCGGCCTTGTCAACGACGAGGGTTGCGGCATCCTTGAAGCTGGCTGCTCCGGTATGCACGTCCACGCCCAGCGCCTGCAGCTGCTTGCCCACTGCGGTGCGACTTCCCTTGAGAAAGCGGTCCTTGCGGGTCTGCATGGCAGGCAGGTCAAAGGACAGCGTGCCGGTAGCGCTCTTCAGCTTTTCCTGACTGTGCAGCATGGGAGCGGCAGCTGTGGAGCCGAGGAACAGCTTGGTGGGGATGCACCCCCAGTTCAGGCAGGTGCCGCCAAGGTCTTCCTTTTCCACCAGCGCGGTCTTGAGTCCGGCCTGTGCGGCATCCATGGCGGCGCGCATGCCGCCGGGGCCTGCCCCGATGACTATGCAATCGTACGTCATGGCATCACCTACGCAGGTTCGATGAGAATCATCGAACGGGCAGCCTTGGTTTCATCAAGACGGCGGACAGGGGTCTTCAGCGGTGCTTCCTGCAGGGCCACGGGATCAGTCTTCGCGCTTTCAAGAATCTCGATGAGGTCATCCACAAAGGCGTCCAGCGTTTCCTTGCTTTCCGTCTCGGTGGGCTCGAACATCATGCATTCCTTGACGATCAGCGGGAAGTAGATGGTGGGAGCATGGTAGCCCCTGTCCAGCAGGGCCTTGGCGATATCCAGCGCGCGCACGCCGCAGGATGCCTGCTGGTCGCACGCGGAGGCCACGAATTCATGCATGCATATCCTGTTGTAGGGGATGTGCAGGTAGTCTTCGAGGCGCTTGCGCATGTAGTTCGCGTTCAACACGGCGTATTCGGAGGCGCGGGTAAGGCCTTCGCCGCCGAGACGCAGGATGTAGGCATAGGCCTTCAGTACGACACCGAAGTTGCCGTAGAAGGGTGCCATGAACCCGATGGACTTGGGATAGTCGTAGTTCAGGAAGAGGCGGCCATCGCGCAGCTTGTCCACACGGGAGATGGGCAGGAAAGGCTTGAGGCGCTCGGAAACACCAACAGGACCGGCACCGGGGCCGCCGCCGCCATGCGGGGTGGCAAGGGTCTTGTGGAGGTTGAGGTGCACCACGTCGAAGCCCACGTCGCCCACACGCATCTTGCCCATGATGGCGTTCAGGTTTGCGCCGTCGTAGTAGAGCAGGGCGTCAATCTTGCGCAGCTTCTCCACGATTTCGGGGAGATGCTTCTCAAACAGGCCCAGCGTATTGGGGCAGGTCATCATCAGGGCGGCCACGTCGTCGTCCAGCACGGCATCAAGAGCCGCGGGGTCGAGCATGCCGTCCTTGGACTCGATGTTCACCACTTCGAATCCGGCCAGCGCGGCAGATGCGGGGTTGGTGCCGTGTGCGGAGTCGGGGCAGATGACTTTGGTCTTCTTGTTGCCCTTGTCCTTGTGATATGCGGCAATGAGCATTGCGCCGGTGAGTTCGCCGTGAGCGCCCGCCATGGGGTGCAGGGTGAAGGCGCTCATGCCCGTGAGTTCGCAGAGCATGCGCTCGGTTTCGTACATGACCTCAAGCGCGCCCTGCGTATACAGACCGGCACTCTTGATCTGGGGCAGCAGCGGGTGCAGCCTTGAGAAACCGGGCAGCGCAGCTACCTGTTCGGTGAACTTGGGGTTGTACTTCATGGTACAGGAGCCAAGCGGGTAGAAGTTGGAATCAACCCCGTAGTTCAGGCGGCTTAGACGGGTGAAGTGACGCACCACGTCCAGTTCGCTCATTTCCGGCAGTGCGGGCCGCTTGGCGCGCAGCAGGTTCTTGGGGATGAAAGATTCCGCGCGTTCTTCCGGCATGGGGGGCAGACAGGCGGTACGTCCGGGGACGGATTGTGCGAATGCGGTCTTCATTACAGTATCCCTCCCAGCATTTCGGCCAGAATGCCGACCTGTTCAAAGGTGTGTTTTTCCGTGCAGGCAACGAGCAGGACGTCGTCCATATCCTTGTAGTAGCGTCCGAGCGGCACACCTGCCACGAAGCCGCGTTCCACCAGCTTGTCCACGGCCTCAAAGGCGCTGATGGGCAGACGGATGGCCACTTCGTTGCCGAAGGGCGCGTCGTTCAGCAGTTCAACACCGGGAATGGCGGTCAGGCGGTCTGCAAGATAGTGGGTGCGCTCCATGGAAAGCTCGGCCGTGCGGATAAGCCCTTCGGGGCCCAGCAGGCACATGTGGATAAGCGCGCGCAGTGCGCACAGGGCCTGGTTGGAGCAGATGTTGGAAGTCGCCTTGGCGCGGCGGATGTGCTGTTCGCGGGCCTGCAGGGTGAGCACGTAGCCGGTGCGGCCTTCAAGGTCTTCGGTGCGGCCGACAATGCGGCCGGGCATCTGGCGGACCAGCTTTTCGGTGCATGCCATGATGCCGAGGTAGGGGCCGCCGAAGGACAGGGGCTGGCCGAGGCTCTGGCCTTCTGCCACGGTGATGTCTGCGCCCATTTCGCCGGGGGTCTTCAGAACGGACTGCATGACCGGATACACGGAAATGACGCCAAGGGCCTTCTTCTCGTGTGCATGGGCAAAGAGTTCGGTGAAGTCGTTGACATTGCCGAAGAAGTTGGGGTTCTGCACCACCACGGCTGCGCATTTGTCGTCAATGGCGGCCTTCAGTCCCTCGATGTCGGTCATGCCGTCCATATGCGGCACGGTGACGAACTCGATATTGAGGTTCGAGGTGTAGGAGGTGAGCATGGTCCGGTAGATGGGACTCACTGCCTCGGAGACGACGATCTTGTTCCGCTTGGTGGCGCGCACTGCCATCATCATGGCTTCGAAGATGGCGGAGCCGCCGTCATAAACGGATGCGTTGGATGCGTCCATGTCCAGAAGGCGGCATACCGCAGTCTGGAACTCGAAAATGGCCTGCAGCGTTCCCTGCGAGGATTCGGGCTGGTAGGGCGTGTAGGCCGTGTAGAATTCGCCGCGGGAGATGAGCGCGTCTACGGCTTTGGGGATATGATGATCGTAGAAACCGGCACCGAGGAAGCTGACGAGGTCGGTACGGTTCTTTCCGGCCAGTTCTTCAAAGTACGAGCAGACTTCCATTTCGCTCATGCCTTCCGGCAGGTCGAAGCTCTTGGGCCGCATGTTGGCGGGAATGTCTGCGAAAAGATCTTCCATGGTGGTGACGCCGATGACGTCCAGCATGGCCTTCAGGTCTTCCTGAGTATGAGGAACGAAAGGCATAGGGCCTCCTGTGGCCTGTGCGTTGGAAAACGCGTGTCTCTGCCGTTGGCAGGGTCATGCAGTTGCCTGCATTTGCATGGGGAGCGGGAAGTCTACATGATCCGCTCCCGCCTGGAAGACAGGGAAGGGCGTCGTGTGTTCAGGCAGCGGGGTACCGTTTTGCTGATTGGCAGGGCAGGGATGCACTTGCAGGGCACATGTATGCTGTGACCGTCCGGAACAGATCATTCTGTGCGGAAGCGGGACAACGCCGACATGTGCTTGTCATATTGCAAGGGCGCATCGGCACAGCCAATGCGAAAAGACCCGCCCCGGATTCTGCAAGAGGAAGCAGGCTCGGGACGCACCTTGTACCCGCGGCCGAAGCCGCGCCTAGTGGTCTTCGCTGGCAGCCAGTTCCGCGTATTCGGTGGCGGAGAGCAGGTTGGCGGGTTCGTCGGAAATGCGAACCTTGATCAGCCAGCCGTCTTCGAAAGCCGATTCGTTCACCTTTTCGGGGTTGTCTTCAAGGGCTTCGTTCACGGCAATGACTTCACCGCTTACAGGGGCGTACAGTTCGCTGGCAGCCTTGACGGACTCGATGGAGCCCATTTCCGTGCCGGCTTCCACAGTGTCACCCACGGCAGGCAGTTCGACGAAGGTGATGTCGCCGAGCAGTTCCTGTGCGTAATCGGTAATGCCGATGACTGCAGTGTCGCCGTCAATGTCGGCCCATTCGTGGGATTTGCTGTAGAGAAGATTCTCAGGGGTTTTCATAGAGGGAAGCCTCCTGCGTTAGGTGTTGTTGTGGTTGTGGTTTGCGGGGAAAACCCCGCGAGTGATTCTTGGTTCTGCATACCCTTGGACTCGGCTATGGGCAAGTCCCCGGTGTGTGTTTTCTGCAAAAAAAGCTTTGTTTAGTGATCAAAGCCTCAGATGGCTGTGAAAAACAAATGGCCAGCGCACACTTGGGTGGGGCTGGCCATTTGCAGTATTCAGTCTGTGTTATTCTGCAGACTTCTCGAGGGTGACACCCAGAGACTGGATCTCATCCAGAAGAGTCTGCTTGCGGATGGGTTTTACGATGTAGCTGATGGCATCGCCAAGGAAGAATGCATCGTGCACTTCCTTGTTATCATCAAGTCCGGAGATCATGATGACCTTGGTGGCCTTGTCGCCAGCTATGCCCATTTCTTTTTCAACTTCACGGATTTCGCGCAGGGCATCCTGCCCGTCCATGTTGGGCATCATGATGTCGAGCGTGATGACATCATAGGGTTCACCGTCTTTGAGGGCAGCACGGAACGCCTCCACACCTTCCTCTCCGTCAGCCGCAACTTCGACATATCCGTAGGGGTGCAGAATTTTCTGAACCAGCCTGCGGCTGTCAAAGTCATCATCAATGACAAGAAATTTCATTCAATTCCTCCAAATGTTCCAGAGAGGTATCGCGCGTAACTCTACTCTCCATCCTTGCGGTCGTCAACACGCTTAGGCACCTGCGGCGGCAAACGCATCGGCCACAATCTGCCGTGCCTCCGCCTGCAGGGTTTTCAGGTGTTCGGGGCCGGCAAAGCTCTCTGTGTAAATCTTGTACACGTCTTCCGTGCCTGAAGGACGGGCGGCAAACCAGCCCTCTTCAGTTACAACCTTCAGCCCGCCTATGGGCGCGCCGTTTGCCGGAGCACTGGTAAGTTTGGCCGTTATGGGGTTGCCCGCCAGCGTGTCGGCGCGCACGGCGGACGGGTCCAGATTTTTCAGCGCCTTTTTCTGCTCCGGGTTGGCCGGTGCCTCAAGGCGTTCATAAATGGGGGTGCCGTGGCGCTCTGTAAGCGCAGTATACTGCTGCTGCGGGTCCTTGCCGGTAACGGCAAGAATCTCGCAGGCCAGAAGGTTCATGATTATGCCGTCCTTGTCGGTGGACCACACCTTTCCGTTCTTGCGCAGGAAGCTTGCTCCCGCGCTTTCTTCGCCACCGAAACCATACGAGCCATCGATAAGGCCGCTGACGAACCACTTGAAGCCGACAGGCACTTCGCTGACCGTGCGGCCCAGCTCCTTACCTACCCTGTCAATCATGGAGCTCGATACCAGTGTCTTGCCTATGGAGGCATCCGGCCGCCAGTTGGGACGGTGCGTAAACAGATACTGAATGGCAGCGGCAAGATAGTGGTTGGGATTCATCAGTCCGGTTTTGGTCACAATGCCGTGCCTGTCCGTATCCGGGTCGTTGCCGCAGGCAATGTCGTAGGAGGCGCTCATGTGTATCAAGTTGCTCATGGCCCATGGCGATGAGCAATCCATGCGGATCTTTCCATCCTTGTCCACGGGCATGAAGCGGAACGTGGGGTCCGTCTCCTTGTTCACGACTGTGATATCCAGCTTGTATCGCTTGGCAATGGGTTCCCAGTAGGCAAGACCGGCACCGCCGAGCGGGTCTACGCCGATCTTCAGTCCGGCCTTGGATATGGCGTCCATGTCGAGGATGGAGGCGAGGTCGCGGACGTAGGGAGAAATATAATCGTACGAACGGGTTGTATCCGCCTTGCGAGCACGGGAAAGGGGAATGCGCTGTACGTCCCTGTTGGCGGTGCTGAGCAGCTCGTTTGCACGGCGCTCAATCCACACGGTGGCATCGGTATCCGCAGGTCCGCCGTGCGGGGGATTGTACTTGAATCCGCCATCGGCAGGCGGGTTGTGCGAGGGCGTTATGACAATGCCATCCGCAAGGCTGCCGCCCGCCGCGTTGAAAGACAGAATGGCGTGGGAAATGACGGGCGTGGGAACGTAGCCGTCCTGCGCATCAATGCAGACAGTCACGCCGTTTGCGGCCAGCACTTCCAGAGCCGTGTCGTGGGCTGGTTCAGAGAGGGCATGCGTATCCCTGCCCATGAAGAGTGGCCCGCTAATGCCGTTCTGCCTGCGGTAGTCACATACCGCCTGTGTGATGGCAGCAATATGTGCCTCGTTGAAGCTGCATTTCAGCGAGCTGCCCCTGTGGCCCGATGTGCCGAAAGCCACTCTCTGCGCGGGTTCCTGCATGTCGGGTTGCAGCGTGAAATAGGCGGAGACCAGCTTGGGAATATTGACGAGCAGTTCGGGTGGGCACTTCTTGCCTGCGAGCGGATGGATGGCCATGCGGATTCCTGTTCAGGTATGCGGTTACAAACGGATCATGGAGCAGTTCTATACCTGTAACAAACCAGAATCTCAAGACATGGTGCGAAGTTATAACATGGAGTGCAATGAAATACCGGAGAGAAGGACGGGTGTCTGGCGAGAACCTCTTATGTTTACGGTATATTCTAAGTATGTTGATCTCTTAGCCAGAATGCCGTCGCTTCGCTCCGTTATGCACAGATATAAGCAATACGCATGCCACTGGAGGGGGAATGTGATCGCGCCGGCGGGCCATCGCACACAGCAACGCATGCTGATATAAAAGAGTATTATATCAGTGTGTTGAATCGTTGATTATTGCGTTTCCCGAGAGCAGGTCGTCTATGCGGGAGAGGTAGCTATTTACCTCTGAAATAGTCTGATGAATGCCAAGGCGAAGGCTGGGGAAAATATGCATGGCTTGCGTCAAATCTTCGTTGCGGGCGGCGTCTTCCAGCTCTTTTGCCATTTGGGCAAGCGCTGCAGCTCCTATGTTCCTGATGGAAGATTTTACGGAATGGGTAAGGCGCTCAAGTTCCCTGCAGTTTCCTTTCATAAGACATTCTTCAAGCGCGGTTGTCGTGCCCGGCATGGTCTGGGCATAGAGCGTGAGCAACGTGATTATGACATTCCTTCTGCCTGAAAGCAGACGGCTGATTTCATCGAAATCGGAGAGTTTGGTCGCCGGAGATACCGCTTGCTCCTCGGCCTGAGTTTTCACGGGGACATATTCCAGACCCCGGTGGGGGAAAATGTCGAGGAGTAGCTGGCGCAGGTCTTCAATCGCAAGCGGCTTGGAAAGACAGGCATTGAAACCGGCTTCTGCAAATCTGGGCTGCTCCTCGGAACGGATATGTGCGCTCAGAGCGATGAGAGGAATGTGCGGAGAAACAGCAGGAAGGGTGCCGGACCGTATTTTTCTGGCAGTGTCTATCCCGTCCAGAACCGGCATCTGTATATCCATGAGCACGAGGTCGAATTCCTGCTTTTCCAGAAGTTCCAGCGCCTTTTCTCCGTTTTCGGCGATGGTGGCCACATGATTGTCTAACTCCAGCATCTGGGCAATGACGATCTGGTTAAAAGGATTGTCTTCGGCAACAAGGATGCGAAGTCCCTCTATAACCTTGCGCATGGAGTTATCCGGCTTCCGTGAAGGTAGCGGAGCTTCATTGCCTTTGTATTGTCCGAAGGGGATGGAGACGTGAAACGTTGTTCCCGCCCCCACGGTGCTGCTGACGTTGATTTCTCCACCCATCATTTCGATAAGGTGTTTAGATATGGCAAGGCCGAGGCCAGCGCCGCCGAACTTGCGGGTAATAGAGCCGTCAGCCTGTGCAAAGCTCTGGAATATGAGAGAAAGCTTGTTCTTGGGAATGCCGATTCCCGTATCCCGGATGGTGAAACTGAGCCACTCGGGAACATCCTGAAGTGCCTGCTGCTTTTCTGTGGCTGCGTTGCCGTCGTTTGAAAGGGCTTGTAATTCGGCGTGTGATTGCCGTGAGTCAGCGGAGGTATTCGTGATAGAGGCGCCATATTCCTGACGTTCGGGGGATACCCCGATGGTCACGGAGCCAGTATCCGTAAATTTGACGGCATTGCCCACAAGGTTGATCAATACCTGCCGTAGCCTGTCCCTGTCGCCGACAACGCGCAGAGGTACGTCCGGCGTACAATCGGTGATAAGATGAATACCCTTGTTCTGTGCTTCAACCCTGAGAAGATCCTGAATGCCGCTGACAAGCTTGCGCGGGCTGAAGTCCGTATATTCCAGATCGATGGCTCCTGCTTCTATCCGGGCAAAATCAAGGAGCTGGTTGAGCAGTTTGAGCAGTGATGAAGCGGCGTCCCTGAGTACCTGCAGATTGTGTACTTTTTTCGGATCTGTCTCCATGCGCAGGTTCATATCGGCCATGCCCAGTATCGCCGTCATGGGGGTTCTGATCTCGTGGCTGATGTTGGCAAGGAATTGACTTTTTGCACGGTTGGCCATTTCAGCCGCTTCCTTGGCCTCTATGAGCAGATTTTCTGCTTCTTTCTGCAAGGTGATGTCATGGATGAATCCTTCAAACCCCGGTGTGCCTTCGGGGGTGTTGAACACTCTGGCGTTTTCAACTACCCATAAATTTTTTCCTGTAAAGGTAACAACCTGCGCTTCAAAATTGTGGATAAAGCCGTACTTGTTCATGCGGCGCAGGAATTCTCTGCGGCTTTCCGGCCTTGCATAGAAGGCGTCCAGCTTGTCCTGCAAGGCTGCCCGCATCTCTTCTTCGCAGGAGTATTCGAACATGCTGACCAGGGCCGGATTCAAACTGAGCAGCTTGCCTTCTTCCGTGCTCTGATAAATGCCATACGGAGCATTGCTGAAAATGGTTCTGTAGTTTTCTTCTGCAACGGCCAGTGCGGCCAGAGTTCTCTGCTGGTCGGTGATGTCTTCAAAGCTGTCCACAGCGCCGATTATGTTGCCGGCGGAATCAAAAAGGGGTTCCCTGTTCTTGATGACAGTGCGGACAGATCCTGATCGGGTACGGATTTCATACTGGATGCCACGGCTGGAAACGGGGCCGATGGTGTGGCCTATGGTACCGGAATTCACATAGAAAAAGCTGTAGTGCCTCCCTATGGCTTCTTCTGACGGGTAACCGGTAATTTCTTCCGCCCTGTTGTTCCAGGCGGTAACCAATCCGCTTTGATTCAGTGAGACGATGGCGCTCGGTATGACCATGTTGACCTTCTCGGCCTGACTGCGCAGCGCAACCTCCCTTTCTTCGGCACTCTTTCTGTCCCGTATTTCCTGCTGCAGCAGGGTGTTCTGCAGCTGGATACGTTCTCTGTTGTTGCTTGCCTCTTCAAGGCGCGCTTTGAGTGATGTGTTACGCAGGTCCAGCCGGACTGCAAGCAGCGCGGTAACAAGCGTGGCCGAGGCTATGAGTGATAGCAGAAACAGTTTCAGTTGCGGGTGAGCAAGGCCGTATACATCGTCGATTTCAAAAACAGATACCAGTTCATAGGATGAGTTGGGAATGGAAAGCCGTATGGCCTGCAGCTTTGGCAGAAGAGAGCCGTCACCGCCTGCAAAAGGGAGCGGCTCTATGTATCCCAGCCGCAACCCCGTGAGTTTGTATGCCGGAAACTGCGCGGGGCTGTCATCCGAGATGGGGATGGGAGGATTATCGGGATGCAGCAGGAAGGACTTGTGAGGGGTGTCTGTGGAGAATTGTGAGAGATATGCTTTCAGAGAGTGTACAGGAATGGAACTGAAAATATGCCCTACAACTATTCCATCATGTATGTATGGAAGTGTTATGATAATATTCTTTGAATTTCCGGTATATATCCGGGTTGTTTCGGCTTTTTGATAGTTGCTGTCATCTTGCTGGAGGGTGAAATCCGAGTTGCAGTAGTCAGCTGATGGATACTTTTTGAGAATGTTTAATGAATTGTCTGTGGACTTGTAACCTATGTGACAGTAAATCGGCGTTCCATTGATTACATTCAGGAAGAGAAAACGCTCGAACTGATTTTCCATGAGACTGATGCTGGCTTCCAGACCGTATTGACGAGGCATCCCCAGATCTTTTGTTCTGTAATATGCTGCCAGAGAGGGGTGCTGTGCCAGTTCGGTAATGTCGACAAGTTTGGTCTGAAAGAAATAGGAGATGGCGTGTGCTTCGCTGTTGGCTGAAGAAAGAAGGTGATGTCTGTTGGTATTGCTGAGAACAATATTCTGCTGATGCAGTTTTGCAATAAGCCAGAACAGGAATATCCCGACCGTAAATACGGCGGCATACAGGGCCAACCTTGTGTGTCGGGATATCTTTGTCAGAGAAGTATAATCATTCTTCATCGGCGTGATTCTGCTTCTCAATGAATGCTTCTACGTTTCGAACTGCTTCAGGGTAGTATCTGTTGATAATGACATCATAGCTGCCATCATTCATGCAACTATGCAGGAATGCGTTGAACGCTTCAAGGAGTTCTTCAGACTCAGGGGCAAAGGCAACAGCGATACGCTGTTTATCGGATATGGGGCCTATTACCTTGAGCTTGCCGGGCCAGATGCCGAGAAGGACGAGGGCATCCGGTTCATCAGTCAGAATAGTATCGGTGTTGCCTTGCAACAGCGCACCTATGTGGTCGTGAGCGGAGGAACCATAATGTATGATGTGAGCCCCGAATTCTTCAAGGCCGTACAGTGCCGGGTCGATGGAGGTGTCTTTTGCCCCTGCCACACTCCGCCCCTTGAGCTGTTTCTTGACGGCCTGAATATCTTCTTCGGTATGTCCTGATGGGGTGATGGGGACAAGGGGTAATTCGGCTCTTGTCATGAGCCATACCTGGGTGGGAAAAGTAGGGATGGAAAAGCGGACGATTTTTTCCCGCCAGGGTGCAACCGTCAGGCCTGCTGCGGCAATGTCTCCGCGTATGGGGGTGCTGCCGGCGTATGTCATCCCCTTGCCTGTAAGGTGGTATTGCCTGCCCGTAAGGTCGGCGAACATTCTTGTATGCGGGGATTCCACAAACTCGTAGCGCACTCCCAGATGCTGGGCAAAGAGCTTGATGATGTCTACATCCATCCCGTTATGGTTGGGAGTGACAAACTGTGAGTAGGGAAAGCCCAGATGCCGCAGGGTGCCGCGTTCGCGGATTTCCTTCAGCGTCACGGCCCATGAGGATTGGACGCCGGTGCAGAAGAGCAAAAGAAAAACGCCGAGGATTGTCTTGAAGGACAAAAATCCCCGGCGTTTGCTGTTCTGTGGCATGTAATCCTCCGGTGTGCGGCGCTGCGGACGCAGGGCCTTGGTTCACTGGAGGAGTACTACACCATTACACGTTGAAAAGGAAGTGAACCACGTCACCATCCTTCACTATGTATTCCTTGCCTTCCGACCGCAGCACACCCACCGAGCGGCAGGCTGCTTCCGTCTTGTGCTGGACGTAATCGTTGTAGCCGATAACTTCTGCACGGATGAAGCCGCGTTCGAAGTCGGAGTGGATGACACCGGCTGCCTGCGGTGCGGTCCAGCCGTTGCGGATGGTCCACGCGCGCACTTCCTTCACGCCTACGGTGAAGTAGCTGATCAGGCCGAGGGTGTGGTAGCCGGTGCGGATAACCTGCACAAGGCCGCTTTCGCTGATGCCAAAGGATTCCAGCATCTCCTGAGCTTCGGCTTCATCAAGCCCCTGCAGCTCTTCTTCAACCTTGGCGCAGATCTTGACTATGTCGCAACCGCGGGATGCGGCGAATTCTGCGAGACGCTGCACGTGGGCGTTGTCTTCCAGCAGGCCGCCTTCATCCACGTTGGCGCAATAGATGATCTTTTTGTCGGAAAGCAGTGCCAGTTCCTTGAACTGCGCGGCAAGGCAATCGATCTTGCGGTCGGGGAAAGTGGAGGCAGGTTTGCCTTCGTTCAGATAGGCAAGCAGACGTTCCATGGCTTCCACGGTGGGGCGCATGGTCTTGTCGCCTTTGGAGGCACGCTGCAGTTTGTCCAGACGTTTTTCAACGGCCTGAATGTCTGCCAGCAGCAGTTCCGTTTCAATGGTTTCGATATCGCGCAGCGGGTCTACCGAGCCTTCAACGTGCGTGATGTTATCGTCCTCAAAGCAGCGGACAACTTCGAGAATGGCTGCTGCTTCACGGATGTTGCCGAGGAACTGGTTGCCGAGACCTTCGCCCTTGCTTGCGCCGCGGACCAGACCGGCGATGTCGATAAAGTCGATGGTGGCGTACAGGGTCTTCTGGGGCTTGGCTATTTCGGTCAGCGTGTCGACGCGCTTGTCAGGCACAGGAACCGTGGCCTTGTTGGGCTCGATGGTGCAGAAGGGGTAGTTGGCGGATTCCGCGTTCTGCGCCTTGGTCAATGCGTTGAAAAGAGTGGACTTGCCCACGTTGGGCAGTCCTACGATGCCGATGCTCAATGCCATGATGATTCTCCGGAAAAAAGATGGGAACGCGGTGCGTCCGCGGGGCTAATACGTTTTTTTTGCGTGAAACACAAAGGAAATTTGCAGGCTGTGCCTTCCGTAGCTCAGGATACTGTTTCGCCGGGCGAGCCAGGCAGGCCGCGGGGAACACGTGGTGAGCTGGAGGAGCATGGCGGATAACCCCATGAAAAAGCCCCCGAAGCAAATTCGGGGGCTTGCCATTTCGTGATGTACGTCTGCTAGGGAACAACGCGCATGATGTATGCGGAATCCGGCAGCAGGTACTTGCGGGCTACGTTGCGCAGGTCTTCGGCTGTGAGCTTGTCTGCCTTTTCGATGGCCTCTTTGTTCATATCCAGCGGGAAGCCGGAAGCAGAAAGCGATGCGGCTTCGGAGCTGCGACTGCTCAGGCTCTGATGATCCCGGTAGTAGTCGCCCCGCAGCAGGTTCTTGCCGCGTGCAAGCTGTTCCGCAGGCAGCAGGTTTGTCTGCAGATCCTTGATAACGCGTTTGAACCCGTCCAGCGCCTGCTGTTCCTTCTCCGGTTCCGTTCCGATGTAGAAGACAAGCAGACCCGTGAGGTTGGACTGCCACGGGAAGGCAGTCACGGTATAGCCGAGCCCGTGTTTGTCGCGCAGATCGCTGAAGAGCAGCCCGCTCTGTCCGGCAAGTATGGCCTGCAGCAGGTCAAGGGCGGGGCCGTCTTCTGCACCGAGAGGAGCCGTTTTGAAGATCATGAGCAGGTGAGCCTGATTACGGTCTTTCAGCGTAAGCGTCTTTTCGCGTTCGGCGTTCCATTCCGGCTGAGCAGGTACTGCCTTTTCTGCAGCGGGAACGGGCAGGCTGTTCGCCAACTTGAGCATGGCTTCGCGATCGAAGTTGCCGCATACGGCCAGAGTCCACGGGCGGGCGACCTGCTCCTTCCAGAACGTGCTGATGCTTTCCGGGGTATAGGTGTTCAGGCTTTCGTCCGTACCGAGCTGGTAATAACCATAGGCATGGTTGCGGAACAGGAAGGGGAACATGTGGCGGAAGGCAAGCCCGAGGGGTTGGTCTTCACGTGACTTGATGGCCGCCTTCATGTTGGTGATTTCGCGGGTTACTTCTTCGGGAGCAAAGGCAGGCTCCTTGAGCACGTCGCGGAACAGGCCGAGCATGTCGTCACCGAAGCGCTCAGGGAACTTTGCCCGCAGTGTGAAGGTCTGTCTGCCGGAGCTTGCACCGATGTCTGAAGCCCTGTTGGACTGGAATTCCTCAATGGCCGTGGCATCAAGCTTTGCCGTTCCCTTGGTCAGGGTGCGGGCGGTAAGCTCGGCAAGGCCCTGCCGGTTAGCATCGACAAGGCTGTCACCACCCTGAAAGACAAGGTCCATGGAGATGTAGGGCAGGGTATTGTCAGGGATGAGCACCAACGTTCTGCCCTTGCCGAGATCAATGGTTTCAGTGCCGGCGGGATGCTGTTTGCTGTCAGCCTTCTTCACGGCAACGGCGCTTACAGGCCATATGGTACGGGTGGACTTTTCCAGCGTTGTGGCACTTACTTCGGCCTTTTCGGGCAGCAGCAGAACTGCATGCATCCGCTCGGGGCGGACGTAGGTGCGGATGGCGTCTTCAAGCTGGGCACGGCCGGTCTGGCGAAGGGTCTGGATATAGTTGGTTTCGCCCTGTTCGCCGCCGCTGAAGAATTGGAACATGCCCACCTTTGAGGCAAGGCCGGGCAGGGTTTCCTTGGTGCGGTACATGGAATCTTCAAGATTCAGGCGTGCGCGCTGCAGTTCTTCGTCCGTGAAGGCGTTCGCATCCAGAGAAGAAAACGTCTTCATGAGTTCCTGCCAGAACGTGTCCAGCTTGTCCGCGTCAAGGGAGGCAGAAAGGTACAGAAAGCCGACTCGCTCAAAGGCGTAGGCGCCCAGCGAAATGTCATCCACAAGCTGCTTTTCGTACTTGAAAGTCTTGTAGAGCGTGGAGGTGCGGTCACCGCCAAGAAGCTGTGCGAGCACTTCAAGGGCGGTTGCACGTGAGTCGTTGAAGCCGTGAATGGGCAGTGCAACGCTCATGTACACCTTGTTCCACTTGCCGTGTTCAACTCTGACAGTAGGGCCGTCAGTGAACTGGGTGATGTCGATGGACGCCGGGGGAACAAAGTCGCGGGTGTTGTTCAGCGAGCCGAACTGCTTCTGCGCTTCGTCAAGCACGGCCTTCTTGTCCACCTTGCCGCTCACGACCAGCAGCATGGACTGCGGCTGGTAATAGGTGGCAATGTAGTCCTTGATGTCCTGTCTGCTGAAACCGCTGACCGTTTCGCGGTAGCCTATGATGGGCCGCGCGTAAGGGGTATTGGGCAGGGTGTTGGCAGAGATGTGTTTGAAGAGAAGCTGGCCG
This sequence comes from Desulfovibrio subterraneus, assembly GCF_013340285.1. Lineage (NCBI taxonomy): Bacteria > Pseudomonadati > Thermodesulfobacteriota > Desulfovibrionia > Desulfovibrionales > Desulfovibrionaceae > Desulfovibrio > Desulfovibrio subterraneus. Next base: position 840,233 of record NZ_BLVO01000013.1, read on the forward strand.
GGATTGTCTTCGCCGCGCTCAAGCTCAGAAAGCACAACCTTCTTTTCAGATTCCAGTTCTTCGGGATCAACGGTGGCGTTAAACGCCATGTCCTTGAGAACGTCCATGCCGGTCTTCCAGTGGCTGACGGGAACATCGGCCAGATAGACAGTATAGTCGAAGCTGGTTGCCGCGTTTATGTAACCGCCGATGGCCTCGATATCACCCGCTGCGCCGCCTTTGGGGCGCTTGGCGGTTCCCTTGAACACCATGTGTTCAAGCAGGTGGCTGATGCCCGCCTGAGCAGGTGTTTCGTACGCAGAGCCCGCATGCACATAAAGACGGATGGAAGCGAGCGGGAACCGTTCGTCTTCCTGAACCAGCACGGTCAGTCCGTTGGGCAGGCGGGTTATGGTTGCGCCCCACGGAGGCGTGTCCATGGCGGGGGAATCCGTATCGGCGAGCTTGGGGGCTATTTCGGGGGCAGACATGCGGGAAGTAGTGGCGGACAACGTCTTCTCGTTTGTTTTTTCAGTTGGTTTATCAATAAAAATGTACATCGAGATCATCGCGATCATGACGACGATACCGAACAGGAAGCCGGAGAACCGCTGAAACATCGTTTAAGCTCCTGTGGTCAAACTTTTCGGAAAAATGACAGCCCGGAGGGCATGATACTTCAGAAGCGGCATCAAGCATAGCTTGTGTGCCATATTGCATACAGGTAATCGTCAAAGTCCTCAAGGCAAGGTTGCTGCATAATAATTTGCCCGCAGACGTAAAATGGGTAATGTTCCCGAAGTGGTTGCGATAGGGTCGCGGCCTGTTGTACTTTGGCCGCACGGCGGCGTATCCGTCAATGGAGATATCTATGCCAGAGGCATTGTTGGAACAATTCTATAGGCGCTCTGCCAGTCTTGTGGAAGAGCTTGAACCGTATCTTCTGGAACTCGAAGTAGCCGATGAGCAGGCCGATTCCGAGCTTCTCGGGCGTATTCTTCGTGTTGTCACCAGTGTAAGGATGGGGGCGGGACTTCTGGGAGAGGAGCGTTTGCTCCGGCTTGCCCGGCTGCTTGAAATAGTGCTTGAGCGCCTGCGCTCAGGATCGCTGCAACTGGCGCATGAGGGAGTCCGGACTATCCTGCGGGGTTGTTCCGTGCTGGCCGCCATTGCGGGAAATGAGGATACGTCCAGATATGATGACGCCGTTGCCGCTCTTGAAGCGCTCGCGCAGTCCCATATGCCTTCCGAGGGAATGTTCGATCCCGGTTATCCCATTTGTTTTGCTGACGGAAAGCCCATAATGCATCTTTCCGGTTACGAGCTGGAACAGTGCGGCGGTGACGGGGCCTTTTTGTACATGCTGACCTTCAATCTGCATGCGGATATCGGCGCAAAAGATATTACCCCCCTTGATTTGCTCGAATTTCTGCAAAAAAGCGGACATGTCATTGCCACGCACTGCGAGTGTGATCTGGCGGCTACCGTATGCTGCGAAACAGATCTTAAAGGGGTACTTTATGTTCTGTTTTCGTCCATTCTTGAGCAGGACCTTGTGGAAGCCGTGTTTATGCTGGATTCTCGCCAGATACAGGCATTGGACGTGCTGACACTTGCTTCCGGAACGCTTTCGCTTACAGCGGAGGAGCGTTCGCCGGATGATGGGGCAGCGTTGTACGATCAGCAGGTGACGGATGCCCCCATTGAGGGACTGGACGAATTGATGGAAGAGTTCGACCGTGCCATGGCCGAAATGCGCGAAAGATCACACGTGCCGTTTGAACCTTGGGACGGTTCGGACGCATTCGGAGCAGGCATTGCCCCATTGCCGGCTTCCGCGTTGAAAAAGCAGGATATTTTTGATTCCATTGTCGACGGCGTGGAGTCCTCGATTCTGAAGATGGCAAATGGACCGGATGAATCTGTGGAAGAACCGGCGGCTTCGTCTGTGGCTTCATTTGTGGCTTCGTCCGTGCGAGATCCGTTTGGAGATCTGGCACCTGTGGATGAGCTTATAGAAGGTGATTCTCCGGTAATGGCGACCGTCCCTGAGGATGATACCGAATCGCTTCTTGCGGAACTGCTCGGTGAGCATTCCGGCGATGCATCCGGCATGGCCAGCTCCATCGCGCATGCAGCCGGTGATTTGTTTGTGCAGGGCGATATTGATGCTGCCTTTATCGATACAGCGCCTGGCGGTAAGACTTCAGAGAGTGAAAGCGACCGTCCGGAGCCTGCGGAGCCTGCTGAGGACCTGCCGGCGGATGATGTGTCCAGCGAGTACTGGCCCGATACGGATGAGGACGGCAGTCCGGATGACTCGCGTCTTCTTACCGACGGAGCAGACATGCCTTTGGCGGACGATCCGTCAGGCGATAATTCTGGTATCCTGACGTTGGATGAAAAAGCGGCTCTTTCCGAGACATTTGCACAGGACGTTGCCGGCGAGGGCGAAGGGATTTCCGGTTTTCCTGCATCCGGTGTCGACACCTTGTTCGCCGGCGGGGACAGCGGTGTATCCGCTTTTGGCGGTGAGACTACGACTCAGGACGAGAGCCTTGAGGCGGAGTATCCCGAAGGGGATCAGAGCCAGCTTGCAGCGTTGGAAGCCGAGTTCGAGGCCGCACTTCTGGAAGAAGCCCGCACAGCCGGTATTCTGCTGCCGGACGATGTCTCCGGAATGGAAGCGGAAGAATCTGCAGTCAGTGAAGAACAGGACTTTTTTAATGAACCGGATACTGCCGCAGACCCGGACGCTGACCCCGATGCCGATTTGTTTATGGATTCGGGCAATGAGCCTGATCTTTCCTACCTGAATCCCACAAGGGAGGAGGTGGAAGGAGGGGTTGTGCTCGCCATGGAAGGGCAGACCGAACGCCTGCATGGTTTCACCGTGACAGCGGATGAATCCCGCGCCGTGGTGAATCTGGCTGGTGACGTTACCATTGCCGCCGCTGAGAATGTGCGTGATCTGCTGCTTGATCTCATGCAGGAGCATGCCGCCATTGAACTTGATATGCGCGAGACCCAGAGCACGGACATATCCTTTATCCAACTTCTTATTGCGGCATCGCGCTTTGCGGCAGAGCACGGCGTGCAGCTGACGCTGCGTGGTGGTCATGCCGGTGCTGCGGGTGAAACCTTCAGCCAGTGCGGGTTTAGCGACGAGGTGCGGGCGCGGCTGTCGCTTGCTTCGGTATTCGTCGCGTAACGGTCGTTCTGCCGTCTGATAAATTAATAAAAGTGCAGTAAGCCGTGGCTTATGCCCAAATACGAAATTGCATCGCTTACACCGGGTGCAGGGGGATTATCCCCCTGCCCGCCGGAGGCGAATAAAACTCAAAATGACTTGATTACCAGTCTGAAAAAGGGAGGCTTTCGCCTCCCTTTTTTTATTCCATGTGCTGTGCTGTCTTTGTCAGCTTGAAGTCCAGCAGGCCGAATTCCGGCACCACCGCGAGAATGAGCTTCAGGGGCGAAACGTACAGATCAGACCAGTCAAAGGTCAGTTTGTACCCGTTGTCCGTCGCTTCAATTCTGTGGAAGATGGGGCGGATGTCTACGGTGCGTTCTCCCTTCTTTGTTTCGCGGGTCCAGTCGAATATTTCGAAGTCCGCGAAAGTGGCAAAGGCGGCCTTGAACTCTTCAAGGCGCTCGGGCGCGCCGCAGTATTCAAGTTCAAACTCTTCCGCAATGGCCTGCGGCTGCACTCTGCGGAAATCGAGAAGTTCAATGCGGGTGGGGTGCATTCCTTTGGGGAAAGCAGTCGCAATGGCATTGAACAGGTCCTGCGCGGGCATGTGCTCACGCAGGTAAATGTTTACCCATTCCGCGGTGCTTGCCACGCCAACGGGCAGCGCCTTGCCGAACGAGATGAGCGGCAGGGGATGAAAGCCCTGTGAAAAGGTCATGGGCAGGCGTGCGCGGCGGAACACCTTTTCGAAAACGGCCTGCAGCTCAAGCTGCGAAAGGAAGATGGAAGGGCCTTCCTTGGTGTACCATATGCGGTAATGCACGGCCTTGTTGCCCAGTTCTTCGGCAAGCTGGGGCGGTGCGCTGCTTTCTGTCTGCAGCTGGATGACGTTGCCCCTTTCGTCCGTTTCCGGCTCATGGGTAAGCTGGTCGCGCTCTGTACGGTTCAGAACATTCTGATAGGTCGTTTCCGGGGTAATGCGGTCCAGCAGGGAGGGACGCTTGCCCACGTCGCAGGTGCCGCACAGGTGGCAGCTGCCGTAGCGGCAGTCGTCCGTAATGGCCATGTCGTAGGCGCGTTGGCGTTCCTTGAGCAGGTATTCCTTGGAAACGCCGCTGACAATGTGATCCCACGGCAGAGGAAGGGAAACATCGCGCTCCGCAATGTACTCTTCGTAGGTGAGGCCATGTTCGCCAAGGGCTTCAAGGTAGGGTTCAAGCTTGAAGTGCTCCATCCAGCTGCTGAAAACGGCACCCTTGCGGTAGGCCGTTTCCACCACGTCCGCAAGACGACGGTCGCCGCGGGAGAAAATGCCTTCAAGCGCGCTGGAGCTGGGCTCGTGCCAGCGCATGCGCATGCTCTTTTCTTTTTTGAAGGCATCGCGAAGGTAGAAAATGCGGTTCTTGATTTCTTCAAGCGGAATCTGGGCTTCCCACTGGAAAGGGGTGTGCGCCTTGGGTACGAAGGGAGAGATGGAAGCCGTAACATTCAGGCGCTTCACATATCCGGCCGCACAGCGCACCTTGCGGCACAGTTCCACAATGGCATCAAGGTCTTCGTAGGTTTCCGTGGGCAGGCCGATCATGAAATAGAGCTTTACCTGCTGCCAGCCGTGCTGGAAGAGCTTGCGGATATGCAGCAGAAGCTGTTCTTCGGTTATGCCCTTGTTTATGACATCGCGCAGGCGCTGGCTTCCGGCTTCCGGCGCAAGGGTTGCACCGGTGCGGCGTATGCCCGCCATGCGGGCCATGATGTCGTCATCGATGGACCCCACGCGCAGAGAGGGCAGGGAGACGGAAATCTGTTCGCTGCTGCACCGGTCCACGGTTCTGGTGAACAGGGTCTTGAGTGCGGAGAAGTCACCCGTGGACAGTGAGAGGAACGAAAGTTCGTCATAGCCCGTGGACGTGAGGGTTTCGTGCAGGATGCGCTCGATTTCCTCAACGGAGCGTTCGCGGGCCGGGCGGTAGATCATGCCGGCCTGACAGAACCGGCAGCCACGGGTGCAGCCACGGCCGATTTCCAGTGCCAGACGGCTGTGCACAGCACCGAAGGGAACCGGCTGCGATACGGGGAACGTGGCCGTGTTCATGTCCGGAATGACACGACGGGCAGGGGCGGTGTGGTCTTCATACAGGGGGACGAGGGGCTGGTCCTTGCCCTTGAATTCGAAGAACGAGGGAACGTAAACGCCGTGCAGGCGCGAGGCGCGGCGCAGAAACTCGTGGCGGGTCGTCTTTTCCTTCTTGCACTGCTGCAGAACATCCAGCAGTTCCACCATGAGGTCTTCACCCTCACCGAGAACCATCAGGTCCATGAACGGCGCAAGAGGTTCCGCTCCAAGAGTGCATCCGCCGCCAGCCATGACGATCGGAATATCAAGGTTGTCGCCGCGATCGACGGTCCGTAGGGGAATACCGCCAAGGTCGAGCATGTACATGATGTTGGTGTAGCAAAGTTCATGCGTTACATGAAAGCCGACCAGATCGAGGCGTGAAAGCGGAGTATCCGATTCCAGCGTGGCGAGCTGCACCTTGTGTTCGCGGAGAACGGCGGCCGTATCAACGCAGGGAGTGAACACGCGCTCTGCCCACCAGTCTTCCCGGTTGTTGATGATTCCGTAAAGAATCTTCTGGCCGAGATAGGACATGCCCACTTCGTACATATCAGGAAAGGCGAGGGCCAGATGCAGGTTTACGGCATCTTTTCGCTTGTGAATGGCCCCTTCTTCAATTCCCAGATAGCGGGTGGGTTTGGGGATGAGGGAGAGCAGTTCGCGCATGAGTAGCTCCTTACGCCTGTGAAAAATGTGAACGCAGTCTGCTGTGTGGCAGATTGCCGTCGGTAACGATAACAAAGGGGGGTGGCATGTGCCACCCCCCTTTCGGGTATACGGAACTGAGCGTTCTTACTTGAGCAGCTTGGAAATGTCGGAAACCTTGCCGCCACCGGGGTTCTGCAGATTCAGACCGCCGAGGCCGCCCGTGCTGAGAGTCAGGTTGGAAATGGCTTCGATATACTTGCTCTTCAGTTCTTCAGGGCAGTTCTTATATTCATAAAGAACATGCGTGGTTTCAATGGTGCCGTTGAAGTCCTGTTCAAAAGGATAGCCGAAAGGCAGCAACATCATCTGCACCCCCTGCTGGGTGGGAACGGTCTGCAGGGCGGCTACTTCGGTCAGCTTGCCTATTTCAACACCGGCCTTGCCGATGACCATATCGCCGCTTACCAGCTTAACCAGCTTAACTTCATATGCCATGAGATTTCTCCTTGGGGGTTGTTACCGCGCAATAGGTAGGGCTTAGCCCTCTACCTGTCAAGCTGCGAGGTCATTCTGCCGAAATTTCGAATGGCAGGAAGGCAGACCACGCCCGCAAGCCCGAGAATGATGAATCCGGCCCCGAAACTGCCCAGGTCACCGCAGAATCCGATCATGGCCGGTGCACCGCCCGCAGCGAGAAAAGCAACCAGCGGCATGGTCATGGAAAGGACCAGTGATCGTTCCGCCGGCAGAAAGGCGTTGGCAAACATCTTGAAAATGGCCGGAAACATGAGCGGTGGAAGCGCCGCCTGCATGAAAAGCGTCATGGTCAGCCACTGCCCGTGCACTGCCGGCACAAGCATGACGGCAACAACGCTGCCGGCGAAGGAGATAAATAGAATGCGTTCTTCACCCATTCTGTCCGTAAGCCAGCCACCGGCAAGAGCCATGAAGGGCGTGGGAATGCGGGTGACTGCCATAAGTGCATTGGCCGAGGTTCTGTCCATGCCTTCCGCATTCACCAGAAACAGGGGCATGATGCTGTACGGGGCCCATTCCATTGCCACAGCAACGCCGATGATAAGGACAAACAGCCATGTCTCCCTGCGTTTAAGCAGAGAGGGAACTGTGCTTTTTCCGGGTGGTTCACCGTGGAAGTTACCGCCTCTTCCCTTGAACAGAAAGAGCAGTGCGCCGGTAACGGCAATGCCGCCCATGGCCTGCAGCGCACCGCGCCAATCCGTGAATTGCAGGGCTATTTCGGCAAATGTAGGCGCAACGATGAAGGCAAGGTTGGGGGCAAGTTCGTGAACAGATATGGTTTTGCCCCAGTCCTTGCGGTCGGCAATGGAACCGAGTGCCGCAAGGCCGGAAGGAAAATACATGCCGCCGGACATGCCGCACAGGGTAAAGCCGATGCGCAGCTCGTCAAGGGAGCTGGCAAAAGAGAGAAAGGTGAGCGCAAGGCCGTAGCAGCCTATGGAAAGGGGGATAACATACCTGTGGCGCAGTCTGCTGGAAAGAAAGCCGCTGCAGAACACGCTGAAGGCATTGCCTGCCGAGGTGAAGAGCAAAAGCGCGCCAGCGTCGGTGTAGGAAAGATTGAATTCATCCTGCAGGGGGACGAGCATGGGGGCAAGCAGCATGCGCGAGGTCTGGTTCAAAAAGAACATGAAAGTTATGAACAGAATCCACGGCAACGCCCTGGAAAATGGTGGTGTGGAGGTGGTTTGATCTGCCGTGCTCATGTTCTTTCAGAAAGTTCTTGTAACATTAGATTGTTGTGCATGTTTCTTGCTGCATTCTGCGCTGAACGCAAATCGGGCAAAGATTGCCGACTTGTTCCGCATAGGCTTTGCGGGACCGGAAGTGCGTCTGTGTGAACGATTCGCAAGAAGCAAGGAGCGGAATATGCACGCCGCGTTATCGTTCATGGGCAAGGCTCTTCTTATTATGGGAATAACCTATGCCTGCATCAGTGTCGGAAGCAGTTATTCGCAGAGGATAACCGACGTGGCCAAGGGCAAGGGGCCGCATTCCATTCGCAGGAGTGTCACCCCGCCTGTCTATGAGTCGGTCGGGAATCAGTACGGATTAGCAGGAGCAGCCAACTAGCTGCGTTTCTGCCATTTTCTGCCGGATCGCTGTTTCGCCAACGGCATTGAAAAGGGGGGCTTTTGCCCCCCTTTGCTTTGGCAATGTCATTGGGGCAGTTACAGCCCCATGCGTTCCTTGAGATAATTGAAGTCGATGGCGGAGCTCACAAGCTGTGCTCCCTGACGGATCTTGATCACATCGCGCAGTTTGTGGCGCGAGAGAATGATCTCCATCTTCTTGGCAACGGTGTAGGTATCGTCCCGTACCACCACGATGGGAATGTTCAGCACCTCCGAGCGGGTGAGGATGATGTCGTTGGGGTAGAGGTTGCCCGTGAGCACGAGGCAGGGGCAGTTTCCTTCAAGCGCCACAAGCTGAACATCCGAACGGTCACCGCCGACGATGATGGCGGAGTTCTTGTTCTTGCGGAAGTGGGTCATGAAGTTCTCGACCTGCATGGTGCCGATGAGGAAGTTTTCCACGACCTTGTCGGACTTGTTCTGTGCGGAAATGACTTTGCCGCCCAGACGTTCGGCCAGATCGCCAACCTTTATGGCTCCCATGAGCGGGTCCTTGGGAATAACTCCCAGCACCTTCACGCCGTTCTTTTCGAGGAACGGGCGGATGAGTCCATCCACCTCGTTCATGAAGTTCTGAGGAATGTCGTTCAGCACCACGCCCGCCATATTATCACCGAGCGTATCCTTGAGAACGACAAGATAATCGTAGTTGAGCTCTTTTTGCAGACGGTCGATGACCACAGCCTGCAGGTTCAGCTCGCGTACCACGCGTATGCCGTCCACGTTGCAGTAGCGGCCGGAGTACATGCTGCCGGAGCCCGCAACCACCATGACGTCCTTGTCCTGCTGCAACGTGTTGTAGCCGTTCACGATGGAGGGCATGAGGTCGTCGCATTGTCCGCTGAATGCGCGGACCTTGAAATCCTGCGTCACCACCACTGGGGTGACGAGGTTGGCCGGGGCATCCTGTCCCAAAATATCCTGTACGAAGAAAGCGTCCTCGTCGCCGAGAATGCCGTCACGCTCTTCGGGCATGGCGCCCACTGGCTTCATGTAGCCCACATTCAGACCTTCCTTCTGAAGGCGAAGCCCGATGCCCATGACGACCATGTTCTTGCCGGAATATCCGGCTGTCGATCCGATGTAGATACCGGCAGCCATAGTCTCCTCCTCTGATGTTGCCGTTGGGTGCGATATGTGTCTGTTCCACCTGTCTGCGTGTCCCGCGCATTGTGTGGACCGGCTATTCTTTCAAGCCGCAGGTCCCGGCATCTGGTGCCGGAGCCAGAATCACGCGCACATCCGCCACCCACGCTCCTGTGCTGTTGACAAGGACGGGATTGAATTCTGCCTCATGAATCTCCGGAAAATCAAGTGATAACTGTGACATGATCAAAAGAATGTCTTCAATGGCCGTGAAGTTGACGGATTCTTCGCCGCGCACCCCCTGCAGAAGCGGGAACGATTTGATTTCACGTATCATATCGTGTGCATCGCTCAGGGAAAGGGGAGCCAGCCTGCAGGAGATGTCTCTGAGCACTTCTACATAGATGCCTCCGAGTCCGAAAATGATCATGGGGCCGAACTGCGGGTCACGTTTGAAGCCGATAAGCACCTCTTTGGCATTGCGGGCTACCATGCCCTGCACAAGACAGCCCATTATGTAGGCGTCCTTGCGTTGGCGTTGCGCTCTGGAGGTAATGTCCAGAAAGGCTGCCTGCACCTCTTCCGGCGACTTGAGGTTGACCTTGACCCCCCCCACATCGCTTTTGTGCGAAATCTGCGGTGAGGCGATCTTGAGCACCACGGGAAAGCCTATCTGTTTTGCTGCGGCAATTGCCTCGTCGCTGGTGCGGCAGAGTCTGGTGTCCGGAATGGGTAGTTCGTAAGCCTTGAGAAGACCTTGTGCCTGAAATTCCACAATTTCCTGTGTGCCATCCGCCTGAGCCTTGCGAATTATTTCCCGCGCCTTGGTTATGTTGCGCCGGTAGCACACCTCCACCGGCATGGGCTGTACCTTCCATTCCCTGTAGCGGTTAAGGGCCTCTATGGCCTGAATGGCTGGTTCAGGAAAATCATAACAGGGTATGCCCGCCCGCACGAGTATTTCTCTGCCTTCCCTGACGGCTGGCCCGCCCATGAGGCAGGCAAATACCGGCTTGTTATGTTTGGCGACCACCTCGACAATGGCCCGCGCCACATCAGACACACCAGTGCGTGCAGTGGGGGAGACAAGAATAAGCAGCGAGTGCACCATCTCGTCTTTCAGGACGATATCTATGGCACCGGAAAATCTGTCCGCCTTGGCATCGCCAATGACATCCACGGGATTATAGAAGGCGGCAAAGGGAGGAAGGATGCCCTTGAGCGCATCAACCGTGCTTGCGGATAAAGGGGCCATGATCAGGCGGGACAGTTCTATGGCGTCGGCAGCCATGATGCCGGGGCCGCCGGAGTTGGTGACCACGCCTACATTGGGTCCGGCAGGCAGGGAAAGGCTTGAAAATGCCTGCGCAAGATTGAAAAGGTCCCGCAGGGCGCTCACCCGCATTATTCCCGTCTGGACAAAGGCCGCTTCATACGCCTGATCGGCACCTGCCATGGCACCGGTATGAGAAGAAGCAGCCTTGGCACCGGCGCCCGTTTTGCCCGACTTGATCATGATAACGGGCTTTTCGCGCGTGACATTCTGGGCGACCTGCAAAAAACGCTGGCCGCATTCCACGCCCTCCACATAGCCGATGATGACCCGCGTGTCGGGATCTTCCGCCAGATAGGCAAGGATGTCGGACTCGTCGAGAATGGCCTTGTTGCCGATGCTGATGAATTTTGAAAAACCGAGGCTCCGCTCCTGCGCCCAGTCAAGGATGGAAACGCACAGGGCGCCGGATTGCGAGAAAAAGGCGATGTTGCCGCGGGCAGGCTGGCCTACGGCAAATGTAGTATTGAGCCGTGCTCCGGTATTGATGAGGCCGAGACAGTTGGGGCCGAGCAGGGCTATGCCGTATTTTTCTGCCAGTTTTTTGACATTTTCTTCAAGGTACCATCCGTTGCCGCCAATTTCCTTGAATCCTGCAGTGATAACGACAATGGATTTGACACCTTTCTTGCCCAGTTCGTCTACAGCCCCGGCAACTTCTGCCGGGGGAATGCAGATTACGGCCAAATCGACTGAATCAGGCAGGTCGCGGATGTTGCGGACAACCCTGCAACCAAGTATAGTCTCCGACTTCGGGTTTACAGGATATATCCCACCAGCAAAACCTGCCTCCAGCAGGTTGGCTAATACCACGTTTCCAATTTTTCCGGTTGTGGCAGAGGCTCCGATAATGGCAACGTTTTCGGGGTTGAACAGGGCCGGGATGTTACGGTGATATGTCATGGGCCCCCACTTTGGAGAAAGGTGAAAATGCTTAACATTCTACAAGATTCTATCCACTATCGCTTCCGGCAAGTCAAGTTGCTGGAAACGGCGCTCACCCACAGCTCGCATGCTAACGAGCAGGGTGGCGATATTGAACATAACGAACGCTTTGAATTTCTTGGTGATGCGGTGCTGGAGCTGAGCGTTTCGGAGCGGCTGTTTGCCATGTTCCCGGGCGCACGGGAAGGACACCTGACCCGTATGCGGGCCAAGCTCGTGAGCAAGCCATCTCTGGCGGAGCTTGCCAAGGAATTAAAGCTTGATGCCTGTTTGCTGTTGGGCAAGGGGGAAGAGAGCCAGGGCGGAAGGGACAGGCATTCTCTGCTGAGCGATGCACTGGAAGCCGTCTTGGGGGCCGTGTTTCTGGATGGCGGATACGCCTCTGCGCTCGCAGTTGTAGACGTCCTTTTCGCCTCTCGCTGGCCGCAGGAGCCGGAAGGAGGCAAGAGCAAGGACTATAAAAGCAGATTGCAGGAACTTACACAGAAGTGCTTCAGAGAGCGCCCTGTGTATTCCCTGGCCGGCAGCAAAGGGCCGGAACATGAAAAAGTGTTCGAAGTCCTGCTTACATTACCCGACGGCCAAACTGTGACTGCAGACGGCCCGAGTGTTAAACGGGCTGAGCAGAGAGCCGCCGGACTGGCGCTTAAGCTGCTGGAACGTTCAATGGACCAATAGGTTTTTTGAAAAGGCCGGGGAGGGGGAGCTCCCCGGCCTTTTTCGTCTTTGGTCGCCTTGAACGATGTTCGACGCGCGGTGCTACTAACCGCCGATAAGCTTCATTGCCATCTGCGGCAGAGAGTTGGCCTGCGAGAGCATGGCCACTGCAGCCTGGGTCAGAATCTGGTTACGCACGAATTCCGTCATTTCGGTGGCTACGTCCACGTCGGAGATTCGGGATTCTGAAGCCTGCAGGTTTTCTGCCTGAATGGTAAGGTTCGATATCGTGTTCTCAAGGCGGTTTTGCAGGGCACCGAGAGAGGCACGGATCTTGTCCTTGGAAATAATTGCCTGGTCAATCGCATTCAGTGCCTGCTGTGCCGCGGACTGGGTGGAAATCGTGTACCCGCCGTGCGTTGCAAGCGTATTGTTGCCGATGCCAAGGGCAGATGCGGTGGAGATGCCGATCTGGATGTAGTAATAGTCTTCGGCTGAGTCGTTGCCCGTACCGAAGTGCACCTTGAGCTTGCCCGTGGCGTTCAGACCGCTGCCGTTATGCACATTGCCGGAAAGTGTACCGTTCAACAGGTGAATGCCGTTGAAGTCGGTGGCGTTGGCAATTCGGGTAATTTCCGATGCCATTGCCTGATATTCCGATTCGATCATGAGACGCTGGTCCGAGTTGTAGGTACCGGTGGCTGCCTGTTCCGCCAGTTCCTTCATTCTGATCAGTTTTTCGTCGATGATCTGCAGAGCGCCGTCGGCCGTCTGGATCATGGAGATCGCGTCGTTTGCGTTACGGATCCCCTGGTTCATTGTGGAAATATCTGCCCGCATAAGTTCGCGGATGGCCAGACCTGCTGCGTCGTCCGCTGCGGTTCCCACGCGCAGACCGGAAGACAGACGGCGCGTGGAATCTGACAGTCTGGTGTAACTTGCATTCAAGTTACGAGACGCGTTCATCGCCATAAGGTTGTGATTTATGACCAAAGACATGGTATAACCTCCTTGTTGTACTGTCTTGGACTTAGCAATGGCGATGCCAAATGATAAATTAATAGTTATTTCAGAGTGTTAAAAATGCATGAAATGCTGTTTTTGTGGGTTTGCGGCGCAGATGGTCAATATTTTCCGCCTGCTTGGGCGGATATTCGACGCAGGAAGGCCGGTGGGAAAAAGTGTTCATGCTGCCCTAAAGCAAATTTAATGTGAGCCGATAAGACGTATGTTAGGAGTTAGTCCCATTCCGGCATAGTGCCGGCTTTTCAACCGGGAGGAGTCGTCATGAGACTGCAAGAAATTGACAGCGGTCTGCTCCATACCTATGGCGAGCCCGGCCCTGTAAGAGGGGCGGACCCCGGAAGCAACGTTTATGCGACACCGATCGACAAGCAGGCTTCTCAGACACGCGTTGACGAAACCGGGAACGGGAGCAGTGACCAGAACACAGAACCTGCCAGTGAAAAAGACATACGGCAGGCAGCCGAAGAATTGCAGAAGCGCATGGAAGAACAAGGTGTACATCTGAAGTTCGAGGTTATGCACGCCGAAGACGGGCAGATAGAAGTGGAAGTTACAGATGAGGATCGCAGCAAGGTGCTCATGCGCATCCCTCCCAAAGGCGTCCTTCGCATAAATGCTCAGGGCAGGACTGCCATAGGGAATTTTCTCAATCTGCGTTCCTGACCGAAGAGATGTTTTGATAGTGCTTACAAAAGGCATGGTACAACCATGCCTTTTTTCGTGGTCTGTTATATCCGGTACAGGAATATGCGAAACAGGCAGCATTATAATGGAGTCAGTGAGAAACTGATATAGTATGGCACGGTGCAATACTGTTCCGTTCCATCAATGTTTCTTTTCGTCCAAGGAGAGGGGACTCCATGCTATCAAGAATGAGTCTGCGCGCAAAAATGCTGAGTGTGGCCGTGGCCGGGCCGTTGGTCGTTGCTGTCATTCTGTCGCTTCTCCGGGTTCAGGATATCCGGCAGGGAGCACAGGAAAGCGTTGTGGCTAAAAGTCGGGCCATTGTTCTCATGGCAGAGGCCGGACGGAATGAAATGTCCAAAAAACTTGAGATGCACCTCATAAAACCCTTTGCCGAGATCCCGCCGGACAAGGTGGTAGAGGCCGTACCGGTGATTACCGCCATAAACATGGCCAAGGTTAATGCAAAAGAGGCCGGCTACGAATTCCGCGTTCCCAAGAACAGCCCCCGTAATCCGGCCAATGCCCCCACGGAACTTGAAAAAGAAGTGCTGGAAAAGCTGGAACAGGGCAATCTGTCCGAGTACATCATTTATGGAAAGGATGAGATCCGGTATTTCCGCCCCATCCGTTTGACGGCAGAATGCCTATACTGCCACGGCGACCCCGTAGGGGAGAAGGATGTAACCGGAGGCATCAAGGAAGGGTGGCGCGCCGGGGAAGTGCATGGAGCTTTCGAGATCATCAGCTCTCTCGCAGAGGCAAATGCCAGAATTCGGGAGGCCCAATACAATGTGGCAGGCATTGCCGGGGGCGCATTGCTGGTAATAATTCTGCTTACATGGCTGATAATGAAGGCCAGCCTGCTTTCGCCGCTTGAAAAGATAAAGGTGTATGTTGCCTCGCTTGCCGGGGGGAATCTGGATTCCCATATACAGTATGATAATAAGGATGAGATGGGCGAACTGGTTGCCAGTTTGCGCGCCATGCTTGAAAAATTGCGCCATATCATCATGGAATCAAAGGAAATAGCGAGACAGGTTTCGATGGGGAGCAACGAGTTGGCCAGCGCGTCTGAATCGCTTGCAGAAGGTGCAAGCCGTCAGGCTTCTGCCGTGGAGGAGATATCATCCTCTGTTGAGCAGATGACCTCGAATATTGAACAGAACGCGCATAATGCCAAACGCACAGAGGAAATGGCTCTCAAGTCTGCTCACAATGCACGGGAAAGCGGGGCGGCCGTGAGCAAATCCGTTGGGGCCATGCGGGATATAGCGGAAAAGATACGCTTCATACAGGAAATCGCCAGACAGACGAACCTGCTGGCGTTAAACGCTGCCATAGAGGCGGCCCGTGCGGGTGAACACGGTGCAGGGTTTGCCGTGGTTGCCAGCGAGGTGCGAAAACTGGCGGAGCGCAGCAACCATGTGGCTGAAGAGATAAGCGAGCTTTCTGTCAGCAGTGTGGACATTGCCGACAAAGCAGGAAGAATGCTTGCCGAACTGCTGCCGGATATTGAAGCAACATCCAGCCTTGTTCAGGAAATTTCTGCCGCCTGTGCGGAGCAGCATCAGGGAGCTGAGCAGGTGAACAAGGGCATTCAGGCTCTGGACAGCGTGGTGCATCAGAATGCTGCGGCATCCGAAGAGATTGCCGGAACTTCCGCATCCCTTTCCCGTCAGTCGAAAGAACTGGATTCTTCCATGGCCTATTTCTCCGCACGACAGCGAATGGCGTTGCCGGAGTAACGTAGCGATCAAGGAAACCGCATTGAGCGGCCTGCCGGTGAGGCGGGCCGCTTTTTTGCTGCAGGATGAACGAAAATCCCGCCTCGGGTAAAGCGGGATTTTCGGGTGGCAGGCGGTTTCGGGGCCGCCTGCCGTATATGGTCGATCATTGTGCAGTCAGTATTAGCGCTTCATGCCTATGACTTCGTTCAGCATGGTGTCCGTGGTGGTGATGACCTTGGAGTTAGCCTGGAAGCCTCGCTGCGTGGTGATCATCTGAACGAATTCCTTGGCAAGGTCCACGTTGGATTGCTCAAGTGAGTTCGAATACACCGCGCCGAGCCCGTTGTTGTTGGCCGGTCCGGGGAGTGCTTCGCCCGAATCGCGGGTTGCGGAGAAGAGGTTGCCGCCTTCTCTGCGCAGGTTGTGCTCGCTCTGGAAGTCGTAGAGCGTGATCTGGTACAGGTCCAGAATGATGCCGTTCGAGTAGCGGCCGCGCATGATGCCGTCGCGGTCAACGGTAACGTTCTGGAGGAAGCCGAAGGTGTACCCATCCTGACTCTGCAGCAGGGTGGATGAAGCACCCGCAAAACTGGTGGTGGCCGAAGACTGGCGTTCAACATTGCTGCCGAGCGACATGAGGTTGCCGGCGTTGCTGCCAATGGTTGCCGCAGTCTGTCCTGCTCCGCCGTTGACGAGGCCAGCCGAAGTGCTCGTGTATTTGAGACCGAGGTTCAGTTCCATGAGCGAGCCGGTAACATTGGTCGACAGACCGGGGGTTACGAAGCTGGCGTTGGAAAGGCCTGAGAAGTTCGCAGTGAACAGCGGGTAGCCGTTTGTCGAATACGTGGTGGGTGCCCAGTTTGAAAGTTGTTTCAGGTCCGTACCGGCGTTGCTCTTGATGGTGTATGCGGACTGGTCCACAAGCTGCCCCGAGCTGTCGAAGGTAAGGGTACCTGTCATGAGCACACCTGCGGATGAGGTGGTGCTTACCTTGGTACCGTTGAAGACTCGTCCGTCTTCACCGGGTTCCACGGTTACCATGTATTCCCAGTAGCGCTTGCCGCTTGCTGCACCGGAAACGGTGTCTGCTGCAACCTGGTCAAAGTAGACCGTCAGGTTATGTGCGGTGCCACCTTCGTCATACACGCGCAGCGTGGACTGGTAGGCAAAACTGTTCTGGCCGATGGGCGGATTGTCCAGACCGTTCCACTGCGAGAACATCGCGAAGAACGGGTCAGCATCGTTGCTGGCCTTGTCGCCGCCGTCACGGGCATCAAGGTTGGTAATCATGGTGACGTTGGAAGTGTGCTTGGGTTCACACGTAAAGCCTTCCAGCCTGATGTCGGTGGGCACACCTGATCCCTTGATGGATGAAGACGTGCTTGTCACCTGCGTGGAAGATGTTGCCAGCGAGGGACGCGGCGTCTGAATCTGCCAGCCCTGCAGCACATAGCCGTGCGGGTCGACAAGATAGCCGTCCTTGTCGAAGCGGAAGTTGCCTGCGCGGGTGTAATAGACGCTTTCTTCGTCTTTCACTTTTACCTGAAAGAAGCCCTTGCCTCCGATTGCAAGGTCGGTTGCTTCAGTGGTGGTTTCAAACGCACCCTGGCTGAAGTCGCCGTAAATGGCTCCGATGGCAACGCCACGGCCGACCTGTGTGACACCGGCGGCGCTGTTGACATCCTGGTTGATGAAGTCCTCGAAGTCCATGCGACTGCCCTTGAACCCAACGGTGTTGACGTTCGCAATGTTGTTGCCGAGAACGTTCATTTTCTCGCCATGTGCCAGCAGGCCCGAAATTCCTGTCCACATGGATGCGGTAAGACTCATGATCGACCTCCTTACAAGGCACTGTGTGCCACAGTGTGCGGAACTATTCCGCACATCATTGTCAAGCTGTGTGCAGGCGGCTTAAGCCAGCTTTGCACTGGGTTAGGTTTTGTAAATCCGATTGCTATTCCTCGGACGAAGGTGTTTCATCCGTGGTAGGGATGGAAGAGTTATCAACAACTTCCTGAACGTCCGTAAATTTAACTATTCGGCCGTCGGCGAGGCGCAGGTACTGGTCTGTTCCGTCTCTCTGCACGCCTGCCACCTTGCCGCTCACTTCCGTGGAGATGAGAACCGGCTTTCCATCCAGCCCCTCGGCGTACATGGCGACCGAGTACACGCCGTCTGCCATTTCGGTTCCCTTGTAGTCCTTGCCGTCCCACTGATATTCGTAGTTGCCCGTCTGCTTGGTGCCGATGCTTTCGGTGCGGACAAGGTTCATATTCGGGTCGTAGATGTTGATGAAACCGTTGGCCACGGGCTCGGTAATGGTAAAATACAGGGAGCTGGTGCTATCGGCGGTCTTGGAGAGGCCGTACCCCTTGGCTCGCACGTCCTTGCCGATGAAGCTGACCGCACTGATCATTTCCTGGCGGGAGGTGGAATCGTTCATTTCCTTGATGCCGCCGGAAATATTGGTGAGCTGTTCAAGGCTGGAGAATTCAGAGAGCTGGGAAACAAATTCCTTGTCGTCCATGGGGTTCATGGGGTCCTGATGGGAGAGCTGAGCAACCAGCAGGGTAAGGAAGTCTTCCTTGCCCAGATCGGACTTGCCGCGAACCTGCAGCTGCCCGAATTCCTGTTCGGCTTTGCCAAGTATGCTGCCATCTACTGCCGTTGCCATGGGAAACCTCTCTTATGCGATAAGATCCACACCCTGACGGGTGGAATGTTTTGCCGTTTCCCCGGTATTGTGCATTTCCTGGGCCAAAGCCGTATTGTCTGCTCTGAGGTTGTGTAACCGCCTCTGATTCAAGAATTTTTGTCTCAGTTCCTGCTGCGCGTTATGCTCTGTGGAGCCTTGCCAGGAAGACATGTCCTGCTGGTTTTGCAGCCCGGTCTGCACCTCGATGTTGTCCACCTTCAGGCCCTGGTTTTCCAGAGAAGTCTTGAGCTGGTGCAACTGGTCATTGATCGCCTTGGCAGCTTCCGCGCTTTCGGGTCTGATAAGCGCATTCACTTCATGGTTCTTGACGGAAAGAATGACCGTGATCTTGCCGAGATCTTCAGGAGTGAGTTGCAGGGTCAGCTGCTTTGCACCGTTCTGCATGGTGCGGAGCATGCCGCTTTCAACCTGTTCGAAAACCTGTCTTTCTGCCGTTCTGGCTGCAGCCGTACGTAAACCGTTGGCAGCTGCGGCGTTCTGGTCGATCACGGTCTGCCCGTTGGTAGAAGGAGCAGAGTTGATTTCAAGGCGCTCAAGCAGGGACTTCAGGGCATCTTTTTGCTTGTCCCTGCTCTTGTTCTGCATGGTGTCGTCTGAGAGCGTGTCGTTGAAACGGCCAAACTGGCGAGACTCTGCGCTCTGCTGCTTGTCGGTTGCCGGATGAACAGCGTTCTTGTTGTCTGTTTGTTTCACGGACTCGGCGTTTTTTTCCTGCATGGCAGCATTGCGTGCTTCGCGGGTCACTTCCTTGTTCCCCGCAGAACCTGCCGTTACGGTTGATAAACCGTTGGCTTCGGCTGTCGCACTATCCTTGATAAGAACCGACGATGCCGCGGTTTCCTTGGAAGCACGCATATCGGCAGCATTGAATCTGCCGGAGCGCTCCCATGCCTCTTCCATGGCGGGAGCAAGCGCATCGTGCAAGCTGGTAACACGCTCTTCGGCCGCGTTGCGCTTGGCAGTAATGCTATTGGAAATTTCTGAGAGCAGAGCCTTCAGGCCCTTTGTGTCTACGGTAAGACCTTCCTGCCCTGCAAAGAGCTGCTTCATGCGGCTTATGCCGGATTCGTCCAGCTGGAGAGCCTTGCCTATGTTGGCAAGTTCTTCCTGGCTGATGTCGAGGGTGGTTCCTTCGGGCATGGAAGCTATTTTGTTGAGGACACTGTTCCACGCCTTGGAAAGATTGCCGCTCTGCGCGGTATCCAGCAGGCTGCCGGATTCTTCAGGCGTGAAGCCAAGCTTTTGCAGAAAGACGGATGCGCCGTTGCGGGTGGCATCATCAAGCTTGAAAGCGGCCGTTTCCTGTCCGGTGAAGGCACCGTTTTCGGCCAGAGAGTGCAGCAGGCTGCTCCACGTGAGAGAACCTTCAGAGGCCGACGTTTCAAGCTCATCAAGCGTCTTGTCGTCAACGCCGAGGTTGGAGAGTTTGGTCTTGAGGCTGTGATAGGTGTGCACGTCGATCTTGCCGTCGCGCAGACCGTTTATGCCATCTTCCTTGCCGCCGGTGCCGAGAAGGCGGTTGCGGATCTTGTCTGCCTGCGCATTGCTGCCGGCGAGTGAAAGCGCGTTGGAAGCAGTCTTGAGCGAGCTTTGCCCCATGCTGGCCGTATTTTTCAGAATGCCTTCAAAAGACGAAGCGGAGGCACCGGCTGCCTTCGTCTGCGCCTTGATCCCGTTTGAAGGGGATGATTCTGAAAATAGTACGGGAAAGAATTGCATGGAAGACTCCTTTGGACCTCCCAAAGCGAAAAGCGTTCCAAAACTTTCAGTTGTTAAAATACAGATGGTTATGTGTCGCAGGTAAAGGCTTGAGAGGGGAATGTGTTGCCTGGCTCGGCAAAGGTTTCCCCTTTTGGGGGAGGCTGGGGGAAAGCAGGGAACAGAATACAGGAGCTCTGTTGCCGTTATATGTGCAATGTTTGCCCTGCAAGGGGGAGAAAGCGGAGCAGAAGGGGGAAAGGGGGTTAGCCGGCGGCTAGGCCCAGAAGTCGTTCAATCATGGAGAGTGCGTCAGCATGCGCTGCGCCTGAAAATTCCTGATTGAAGAGTGCAAGCTGCATGTAGCCCGTGAGCGGGCGTATGAAGAGAGGATGTTGTTTCCAGTAGTCGGGAGCGGCGGCAGGGGAGGATTTGCCCTTAATGGCCGGAAGCAGGTCTCTGCTTATGCCGAGCAGCTGCTTCTTCAGAACAGGAACGAGCTGCGGAGAGACCGAGTTGAGCATCCTGAATGCAGTCTCGGCATCATGAGAGGCAGTCACCCCAAACTCACTGGCGAAAAACGCCTTCCAGAAAAGGGCAAGCCGGTGTCTGGGGGAGGTAATTTCCGTGCCGTCCGCATGGCGCAGGCTGTACAGTCCGTCCGCTCCGCGCGTGGTTGTATACAGCCTCTGCCCTGCAGGCGTTACGGAAATATCTTCAGTACCATCCTTTTTGGAAAGCGCGTGCGTAAGGGCCGCCACACGTTCCATGGAAAATGTCTTGTGGCAGAGAAAGGATGGGTGCTTGCACTGCCAGCAGCCGTTACAGCTGATGCTGGAACGCAGAACATGATGCCCCGGCTGGTAAGGGCCGGTTTCCCATGGGTGCACATAACCCATGGAGAGGTTGAGCGTGGGGGTGCCTGTCCATGCCGCAACGTGCATGGGGCCTGTATCCGGCGTTATGAGGCAGCGGAGCGTTCTGATGAGGGTCGAGAATTCGGAAAGGGAAAACCTGCCGCACAGGTTCAGTGCTGCCGTACCTGTTTTGTGGGCCACGGCACTTCCGAGCGGCATGTCGGCCTTGCCGCCCAGCAGAACCGGCTTCATGCCGCGCTTGAGCAGGGCGGTCACCAGAGATGACCATGCCTCAACGGTTGGGCGCTTTGCCGGATCGCTGGCACCGAGAAACACGCCCACTTTGGTCGCATCAGTCCGGTCCGTTTCCGGGTCCGGCCAGCGGGATGATCTGATGAGAGCGGCAGGAACCGTATCCAGCCCGTTCAGGTCTGCCCAGTGAAAGAGGTTGTGCCTGTTGTTATGGACAAGGCTGGCTCTGTACAGTTGCCATTTGCCGTGAATATAGGTGGTTCCGGCGGCAGTGGTTGCCGGACCCGCAAGATGTTCGCAGTGCAGCGCGCCGGCAAGGGCGGCAGCTTCCGGCCTGTGGCTCAGGTTGATGACGAGGCTGTACTCTTCCTTTGCGAGCAGGGGGGCAGCCTCCCGCGGGAAATAGGTCACATGCGGGCTCAGCGGCATGAGGCCTTCAAAGAAGGTCCGTTCCGCCACTACCCATATGGGGTGGCCGGGGTATTGGTGCTGCAGCCAGAGCAGAAGGGGAAAGGTGAGAACCAGATCCCCCATGCGCTGCATTTGAAGAACAAGAATGGGCTTTGCGCTCATGGGCTACCCGAATATGTCGCGCATGGCAGCCGCCAGATCGGTCACGCGTTGTTCGTAGCTATGTTCCGCAAGAATGCGTTTTCGCGCAGCAGAGATGACGGTGTGTCTGGCCTGCTCGTTATGCAGGTAAAAGCGGATGAGGTCAGGGGCTTCTTCCGGCTCGTGATAGCAGATGACTTCTTTGCCGGGAACGAAGAGTTCATCCATCTGTTCCCGCCAGTCGGTCAGCACGAAAGAGCCTGTGGCCGGAACGTCGAACACCCGCTGGTTCACTGCTCCCTTCATCTGCTTGCTGGTGCAGTTGAAGTTGATGGTCGAGAGCGGATAGAAGTGGGGCAGTTCGTCGTAATAGCCTATTTCCGGATGCAGGTCCCACGGGTGTTGCGTAGAGCGGAAGGTTTGCCGCCACCCCTTGTCGCCGACAATGAGGGGGGAGAAGGGCAGGGTCTGCTCCACGCAGCGGGCGCGGTACTGGCGTGTTGCTTCCCATGTGATCATTGTCTCGTAGGAAAGCTGTCGTTCGGGCGTGTCCAGCTCGCTGAAATGCGTAAAGAGAGCGGGATGGTGGTGTTGCAGGAACTGGCGGACGGAGCGTTCTTCATGTGCGGCAAAGTCCCGCGCGACCTGCCTGTACGTTGTGAGCAACGGCTTGGGGAAGCGTCCTGCCCTCATGCGGTGGGCGACTTTGTACACCATCGAATTGCCCACAAAGGATATGTCGCGCTTGAGCGGGTGGTGCGCAGGCACCGAGGCGGGTTTTGCGAACCTGACAGGGTCAGTCCCGAGCGGGAGATACCGGACATGCTCGAAGCCCATGGATTGCAGGGAGGCTATGTTGTCCGTATCCCACGTGAAAATGGCTGTCCACGGGCTGATGAGCCGGTTGTACAGATAGAGGATAAGGTGGGGGTTATCCACAAACCACGAGGCAAGGGGCAGCTGCAGCTTTTCCAGCAGGTCGGTGAGCACACCCTCGCGGTCCACCCCTAGGTGGTTGATGGTAAAGGCGAAGTCCGGCTTGAATTCCAGCACGGCCTTGAGCAGGCGTTCCACGAATTCGGTATGGCCCACCTCGTCATCGCTCAGGGTCAGCAGGTGGTAGGGGTATCCCAGCCGTTCGCAGGCGGTGACGATCTCCCCCATGAGGAAATACTGGCTGGTGATGAGCAGCAGGCGCGGTGCGGTGCCGGAAAATTTGGGATACGCGGCTTTGGCCCAGAAGTCGTACCGGACGCTTGCCGCCAGCCTGTCGCGGATGGTGCCGTAATAGTCCCGGTCGAGACGCAGATAGAACGGATGGGACAGTGCCAGAAGCGGTTTTCCGCCATGCTCCATCTGCCATTTTGTCAGGCCCGCCAGCACGGTTTCCGGATTGTCATCTGCAATCCAGAGAATCCGGCCTGTGCTTAGGGCTTCTGCAAGAAGGCCGGGATGCTGGCCTTTATGCGCTGCATCTGATGTCCCTGTCTGTGCCGGAAGCTGGTTAAGGCGCGTGCAGTGCAGAATGGGCAGTTCATTGTCCACAACCGCAACAGGGCCATCATATTGTTCAAGTAATGCTTGCAGGGCATGGCCCATTCCGCTGCCAAGCAGCACGGGCAGCGTGCCTGTCCTGTCTTCCTGCGACAGGAAGGGGCGCAGCAACTGCATTTCTCTTTCCGCTCCGCCGGGGCCGAGCAGGGGCATGGTTTTACCGGAACGTGTGATCTGAACATCAACCAGCGTTTCGTTATCTGCTACCGGCCGGACCTGATAATCCTTTGAAACGGAAACCTGCATGGCTACCAGCTTTTAACCTCGGGTTTGTGGAGATACAGCTCCATGCGATTGTTCGTTTCTCTGTTGGGGTCCGATGTATTGGGCAGCAGGGGCTGGGAGTCGGCATAGCCTACGGCCTTCAGCCGTGAGGGGGGTATATCCCCGCGAGCCATGATGGCCCGCAGCATGGCTGCCGCTCGGGCGCTCGAAAGCTCCCAGTTGGTGGGGTAGGGGCCTGGCGGCGGAGCAATATCGCTGGTGTGCCCGCGGACAACGAGGTTTACGTTGCGCTCTTTGAGAATCTTGATGGCCCCGTCCAGCAGTGATACGGCGTCCAGTTTGACCTCCGCCGATTCGGGGGCGAAGAAGGTGTCCACAGGAAAGCGCATTACCACGCCCTGATCCTCTGCGGAAACCTTAACGGTTTTCTTCAGGTTGGGATCTTCGAGGACAATGTTCTTCAGCTCTACCACCATGCCCAGAATCTGCTGATCATCTTTCTTCAGTTCCACATCCTTGCGCTCGAACTGCGAAGGCGAAAATGCGGCAAATTCTGCATCGGGCCTTTTTATCTGAATGCCGAACGCGTTCTTGACGGACCCCATGAGGGTCTTGAACTTGTTGGCATCCTGCTGCGCAAAGGAGAGCAGAAGCACGAAAAAGCAGAGCAGCAGCGTAACCATGTCTGCAAAGGTGGCCATCCATTCCGGAAGACCTTCCTGTTTCGGCGGGTCATCTGATTTGCGTGATGGCTGCGGGCAGGTCTTTTTTTCTGCCATGGCTTACCTGCTTTGTCTCTGGCCGGGAGGAAGGAATGAATCCAGTTTTTCTTTTACTATGCTGGGGTGTTCGCCGTTCAGAATGGCAAGAACGCCTTCCATGATGAGTTCCATGTTCAGGGCTTCTTCATTGGAACGTTCTTCCAGTTTCTTGGCCATGGGCAGGAACAGGCAGTTTGCCATGATGGCACCGTAAAAAGTGGTCAGCAGTGCAACGGCCATTGCGGGGCCGATGGAAGAAGGATCATCAAGGTTCTGGAGCATCTGCACAAGGCCGATCAGCGTTCCGATCATACCGAAGGCGGGAGCCATTGTGCCCATGCCCTTGAGGATTTCCTGTCCGGTGCGGTGGCGTTTCACCATGTTGGACATTTCCAGTTCCATGACGGCTCTGACAATGGATTCCTCGGTACCGTCGGAAACAAGCAGAATGCCGCGCTTCATGAACGGGTTTTCAACGGAAACCTTTTCCAGCGCCACAAGGCTTTCCTTTCGCGCTTTTTCAGCGAGGCCGATAAGGGTCTGAATGGAATCAGTCAGTTCCGGCGGTTTGGCGAAGAAGGTCTTCATGATGACCTTGGCGGCACTGAGAATCGTTTTGAGCGGGAACATGACGAATGCGACGGCGAACGTACCGCCGACAACAACGATGACAGAGGGGATGTCTACAAAGCCCCCCATGCTGCCGCCTACGGCGATGGCACCGACAATGAGGCCGAGAGAGCCAAGAATACCAATTAACGTTGCTATATCCATATTCTATCTACTTTTTGACCATGGCTGGAGAGTCAAATACTATTTCGTTGTCCTGACAAGTGATGCAGACGTTTTCCATGAAGTCGTTAATAACGCAATAGACTCCGCCAATACTTATTTCGACTCCGGGACGTATCTGTCCCGGTACGATTATCCGGCATGTGCGCAGGTCAGACTCGCTTGTCATCTGTTCCCACAGGGCTTGCCTGCGTTTCTGCAGGGTGACGAGTCTGGTTCGCGATATTTCAAGCTTTGGTTCGCATTCCGCCTTCAGTTCGGCATGTTTGCCGCATTTCTTTTCCAGAGATTCTATCAATGCCTTCAGCTTGGCTATTCCCTCGTCGGCAGCGCGCAGGTTGAACATCTGCGCCGGATCGTACCCCATTTCTATGCTGGTCATGGTGCTTATGCCCCCGCCCAGCTGGTCCTGAATGTAGACGATGCGGTTTGCGTGTATAGTGCCCCCCTGCAGACGTCCCTTTACAACCAGATTTTTCTGAACCCACACGTCGGTGTGCATACAGGAACCATCAATGAGTATATCGCCGTCGGCAATCAGTGTGGCGTTTTCGATGAAGGGGATTTTTATGTCTCCCTTTGCCGAAATTCGCGCCATTTTTCCGCCTTTGATGCCGTTTTCTGCGGTGAAGCTGCCTAGCGCTTCAACACGGGCACCTTCGACGTTCTTCTTTACCAGAATGTTTCGCCCCTGCACGCTGAACCCGGTTCGTATGGCCCCGTGCACGCAGATATCGCTCACAAATACGATATTGCCGGTGTGAAAGTCCACATCTCTGCGAACGTTCAACAGTTTCTTAACCGTAATGACACCTTCATGATAGAAGACATATCCGTTCACGGTTGCAATGATTTGTCCGGCATTTTTGGGGTTGACCGCTGTATTGGGCCCCACGGGAAGCGGCTGTCCCGCCCAGGGGCGGGGAGATATCACACCGGGGCGCAGCGGAGCGTCCGCGGGCACCAGTTCTGCCAGCACCTGTCCGGCCACGACATTCTGCACATAGTCCAGGTTGTAGTGGTCAACCTTACCGCTGACCGACTCCTTGGGAGTCAGGTGCATGTGGTCGAAATCAGGGTCGAAATAATGAACCAGTATTTGCGACATCTGCTACCTCTGATGGCTATTCCGGCAATATGTCTAGAATGCCTTCGTCGCCTTCCAGTATCTGAAAGAAGTTGCTCAGATGAACAAGCCCGAGCGTGGATCGGACCTGAGCAGAGGGATTGAGGATGAACAGTGACTTGCTCTTGCTGGCCATCTTCGTCTTGAGGGCCACCAGCATGCCCACCCCTGAACTGTCTATGAATGTGACTTCCTGCATATCCGCCACAAGGTGCTCAATGCGTTCGCGTTCGACGAACGACTCGATCTTTGTCCGGAGGTCTGGTGCAGTGTTAAGCGTTACTTCGCCTTTGAATTGAATCAGCAGGGTGGTTCCCTGCTGAATCGGGTTTAACGAATCCATAGCCCCCTCGGTATGGTTAGCTGTGCGTGCACCGTGTTTTTGCCGTTGTCTTCGGTCAGGAAATACTCCGTTGCCAGCGAAGCAATGATGTATAACCCGCGGCCCCCCTCAGCCTCGGGTTGTGAAAGAGAAGGATTGGCAATATTCGTTCCGGTTTTGGAAAACCCCATGCCCCAGTCTGAGACTTTGCATGTGACGGAATTGCCGGGATCAATGTCGAGTTCAATTTCAACCTTGCCTACTTCCATATTGCGATAGGCGTGGCGCGCACAGTTCGCAACAGCTTCGGTAAGCAGGAGGTCCAGCGAATGCAGTACCTCTTCATTGACTATGTAATCCTTCAGTACCGCAACAGCCCCTTTGGTCAAAGCCCGAGAGGCGTCCGGATGTGCCTTGGTCGTGAGTGTGTACACATGCATTGCGGCTACCCCATTGCAATCCAGAGTGCGGTTACATCATCCCTGAAATTCTGCTTTCCTCCCGCCTCCTGCGTCAAGCTATTTTGTAACGAATCAACGTAGTCGGCAGGAACAGACATGTGCGCCGAAGCTATCTCCAGAAAACGGGAAAGTGAGAACAGGGCTCCGTCCGTCATTCGCCAGTCGAAGAATCCATCCGTATAAAGAAGTATCCGGCTGCCGGATTTGAAGCTGCAATGCAGTGATTCAGTTGCGACATCAAAGAAGCCGAGCAGGGGAACAT
Source organism: Desulfovibrio subterraneus (assembly GCF_013340285.1). Taxonomy (NCBI): domain Bacteria; kingdom Pseudomonadati; phylum Thermodesulfobacteriota; class Desulfovibrionia; order Desulfovibrionales; family Desulfovibrionaceae; genus Desulfovibrio; species Desulfovibrio subterraneus. The sequence continues at coordinate 867,382 of NZ_BLVO01000013.1, forward strand.
TGGCATGCAAGGTTTCTATGGTGCCGTCCGGGTGCCGCAGAATGGCCGGGCAATGCCCCGCGTTAATGTATTCCAGCGATCCGTTCCGCGTGTCGAAGTCCACACAGAAAAGCGTGACGAAGTCCGCTTCCGTCCCAATGGTTTCGAGCAGGTGCTTGTTTATGAGCTGCACAGTATCCACCAGTGTTGTGGTCCGCATCTGGGTCAGGCGGAACAGGGTGCGCACAATGCCCATGATGAAGGCGGCCCGTGCGCCGTGGCCGGAAACATCCGCAATTATGGCCCGCAGTGTTACCCCGTCCGGCAGGGTGAAGTAGTCATAGTAATCACCGCTCGCATGCCCGGACGGATTGTATATGCTCTCTATGCGGATGCCGGGAATAAGCGGGCTTGCATCCGGCAGCAGTTTTTGCTGCAGGTGGGCGACCAGTTCTATTTCCTTGCGGATACGTGTGGAATATTCCCGCAGCTGCTTGGTTATTGCGGTCTGCCGTTCGGCAACACCGATGCGCGCAAGCAACTCCGCCTTGCTGAAGGGTTTTGCAAGAAAGTCATTTGCCCCCATGTTGAGGGACAGGGTGTGCAGATCGGGGTCTTCCTCGCCGGTGAGGACGATGATGTAGGTGTCTGTGTCGTTATGATCCTTGCGGATGCTGCGGATAACAGCGAGACCGTTTTCTTCCGGCATGAGCAGATCAAGCAGGATAATGTCCGGCTTGAATGTGAGATAGCTTTCCAGCGCAGCCGCTCCCGTTTCCGCTTCATGCAGGGTTCTCGTGTCGCCGAGCATTGCCTTGAGGGAGGCCCGGGTCATTCGCGAATCATCTGCGATGAGTATTGCGGGGGCGGGGTTTGCTGTGGTTGTCATGATTTCTCGAAGTCGCTGTCTGTAAGAGCTATTGTCACCGGGCCCCAGTTTGTGAGCGAAACGTCCATTTCCGCCCCGAAACAACCGCATTGCACGTCTTGCGGTCCGGGCATTGCGCTGCGCACATCGTGCACGAACCGCTCGAAGAGAGCGAGAGCGACAGGCGGCGGGCAGGCATTTGTAAATGATGGCCTTCTGCCGCGCCGGACATCGGCATAGAGTGTAAATTGAGGAACGAGCAGAATCTGGCCACCGAACTCCGGCAGGCTGAGATTCATTTTTCCTGCCTTATCCGGAAATATACGCAGTTCCAGCATCTTGCTCAACAGTGTCTGCCAAATTTTCTTTGCAGGCAGTGATTCATCGTCATGCTGGCCGAAACCGACAAGAACCACAAGACCGGTGCCGATGCTGCCGACAATGTTGCCGTCCACCGTTACCCGGCCTTGCTTTGCCCTCTGGATGAGCAGTTTCATCACAGGCTCCCGGCACTTGTGCTGTTACATGTCTGCATCGTCACAGGCATCCTGCTTGCGTTCTTCCTGCTTCTTCCGGCCGGAGGAAGCGCCTTCGCAGGTGCATGTTTCGGAAGATGGCGTTTCGTCAGCCTCGGGGATCATGTCGTCTGTAACAAGGAAGTTGGCCATGCTGGCCTTGTCTTCATGGGTTACTTCCGCGGCTGCATCGGAAATGCGCTGCACCTCTTCCGCGCGCAGAGCCCTGCGCAGCACCTTGCCCACGATGGTCTTGGGAAGCTCGTCGCGGAACTCCACCTGCTTGGGCAGTTTGTAGTTGGCAAGCTGCTCGCGGCAGTGGGCTATGATCTCGCCCTTGGTCAGTTTTTCTCCGGCCTTGGGAACAACATACGCTTTGATGATCTCGCCGCGCGTGGGGTGAGGCACGCCTACGGTCACGGCCTCCAGAACCTTGGGATGCTCATAGAGCACTTCGTCAATCTCGCGCGGATACACGTTGTAGCCGCCAACGATGATCATGTCCTTCTTGCGGTCCACGATGAAGAAGTAGCCGTCTTCGTCCATGGTGGCGATGTCGCCGGTGTAGAGCCAGCCGTTGCGCAGGGTGGATGCGGTTTCGTCCGGGCGGTTCCAGTAGCCTTTCATGACCTGCGGTCCCCGGATGACGAGTTCACCGATCTTCCCTGCCGGCAGGGGCACGGAGCCAACTTCCATATCCACGATGCGTGCCTCGGTATCCGGAAATGGAACACCGATGGAGCCAATTTTGTGCACGCTGTCTATGGGGTTGAGGTGCGTGACGGGAGAGGCTTCCGTCAGGCCGAAGCCTTCTATGATGCTGGCTCCGGTAAGAGCGGCAAAGCGTTTGGTCTGCTCGACAGGCATGGGTGATGAGCCGGAGATACAGTAGCGGATGCAGGTGAGGTCGTAGTTGCCGATCTCTTTTTGCTGCATGAGCGCAATGTAGACGGACGGGGCACCGGGGAAAATGGTGGGCTTGTATTTCTGAATGCCGTCCAGCACGTCTTTGGGAACGAAACGGGGAAAGGGAATGACCGTGGAGGCCAGCATGGTAGGAAAGACAAGACAGACCGTGAGCCCGAATACGTGAAAATAGGGCAGTATTCCGAGGAAAATATGGTGCTCGCTGGCCAGCTTTTTAAGCATGGCGTTGCACTGCTGCGCGTTAACGGCAAGGTTGAAATGCGTGAGCATAACACCTTTGGCAATGCCCGTTGTGCCGCCCGTATACTGAAGAAGCGCCAGTGTTTCTGTGGGGTTGGCAACGGGGGTGCTCAACCTGTCGCTTCCTTCAGTCAACACTTTCCAGGGAAGAATGTGCTTGCCGTCAAAGGGAACATGCTGGTGCGAAGAGTCGCGTTTGGTTTTCAGCGAGTAGAGAAGATTGAGCGGGAAATTAAGACTCTCTGAAATGCGGGTGATGAAATATTTCTTGATGGGCAGCTTGTCGCGCAGCTTTTCCAGCTTGGGCCATACCAGGTCGAGCGCTATCATGTGCTGAGCGCCGGAATCCTCTATCTGATGGACAAGCTCCTTTTCCATATACAGCGGGTTGGTCATGACAACGACGGCACCCGCTTTGAGAATTCCCCAGAAGGCCACAATGGTCTGCGGCAGGTTGGGCATCATGACGGAAACCCTGTCGCCGGGAGAAACTCCGTTGCGCCGCAGGTTGGCGGCGACGGTTTCTGCCATTATCAGCAGTTTCTTGTAGCTGATCTTCTTGTTGCGGAAAACAATGGCAGTGCGATTGGGATGGTTTTCCGCAGCCCTGTCGAGATAGGCATACAGAGGGAGGCTTTCATACTGGATGGAGGCCGGAACGCCCTCGTCATAGTGTCCCAGCCAGGGGAATGCGTAAGAAGTGGTCTGCTCGCTCATGAAATTGATTTTGTAATGGGTGGTTGAAATGCCCGCTGCATTCTGCATGCTGGCGCGCTGAGAACATGCCCTGTCCCGCCGGTGCGTGATGGGCTGTCTTTTTACAATGGTGTTGCAATTAGAGCAAGGTATTGATTTTGCGGCAGGATGCAGGATGAGTGTTCACTTTCATGCGATATGCACTCTACACCCTCGCTGTATTGCCACTTTTGAATCGTTTATGTCTGACAATTGCCGAATGGTGCGGACCTTACATATTTGTGTGATCAGACAACCCTGAAACAGTGCATACAGCTTTGTATTTCATGCCTTGTGCAGATTCATGCGTATGTAATAACACCTTGTCTTAATGACGGTGGTATGCCAGATGTTTTATATGTTCGTCGGAACATAATTGATATTCACGCGGCATGTTTGCCCGCTCAAGCCTTACGGGGTTGGAGAATGCAATTACAGGAAGTGCTGATCCCGCTGTTGCTGACACTGAAGGTGGTCTTCTGGTCCACGCTTATCGCTGCCGGTGCCGGCATTATTGCTGCCTATCTGCTTTGCAGGAAGAATTTTCCGGGGCGCGACTGGCTTGATGCCGCATGTTCGCTGCCTCTGGTGCTGCCCCCCACCGTGCTCGGCTATTATCTGATTGTCGTGATAGGCAGAAACGGCTTGCTTGGGCAGTGGCTTGAGCAGGAGCTGGGCATACGCCTCATGTTTACGTGGCAGGGGGCTGTTGTCGCTGCTGCTGTCGTCTCCTTTCCTCTTGTTTTCAAATCCGCCCGTGCCGCCTTTGAGAGTGTGCCGCCCAGTTATCTGCAGGCCGCACGCATTCTTGGAGCAGGCGAGTGGGAGATATTCTTCAGGGTCACATTGCCTCTGGCATTCAGAGGCGTGCTCGCAGGCACCATGCTCGCCTTTGCCCGCGGCATGGGCGAATTCGGCGCAACTCTCATGGTGGCGGGCAACCTGCCCGGACGCACGCAGACCCTTTCCCTTGCCGTATACAGTGCGGTTCAGGCTGGTAACGACGGGCTCGCAACGATACTCGTCTGCGTTGTCAGCATCGTCTGCGTGGTATTGCTGGTAGTAACGGGGAAATTGGTTTCTCCGAATAACGCATGACAAGGAGAGGTTGGTAGTATGAAACGGTTCATTTTCACACTGGTAATGACGTTGGGTCTGGTCTCTTCCGCATACTCTGCAGAAATCATGGTGTCAGCTGCCGCCAGTTTGACGGATGCTTTTACCGAAATCGAGGCTCGTTACGAAAAGCTGCATCCCGATACGGATGTGGTCATGAACTTTGCCGCTTCCGGCCCCCTGTATAAGCAGATAGAGCAGGGCGCACCTGTTGACGTGTTTGCCTCTGCCAATGCAAAGTGGATGGACAAGGCTGTTGAGCAGGGTTTTGCGGACAAGAAAAACGTGACCATATTTGCCCAGAACAGCTTGGTGCTGGCCGTGCCTGCGGGTAATCCTGCCAAGGTAGGTGCTGTGAAGGATCTGTCTTCTGCTCCGGTGCGCATGATTGCCGTGGGAACACCTGAAACCGTTCCCGCGGGGCAGTATGCCAAGGCCGCTCTGGTAAAGCTCGGCATGTGGGACACGCTTGCCCCCAAGTTTGTGTATGGCGAATCCGTCAGACAGGTTCTGGATTATCTTGTTCGCGGCGAGGTTGATGCCGCCTTTGTATACGGAACCGATGCTGCCAAGGGCGGCGCTGCGGTGACCACGGTTGCGGAAATTCCCCTCGAAAAGCCTGTTGCATACCCTGCAGCCGTATTGAACAAGGCTCCCAATCCGTCCGGTGCGGCTTCCTTCTTCTCTTTCCTGAATGGCGAAGAAGGGCGTGAAGTATTGAAGAAATATGGATTCAAGGTTCAGTAGACCTGAGGAAGTTGTGATCCCATGCAGTTTGACATCGACATTGAAGTGAGACTTGGCGATTGCCGCAAGTCCCTGTTCTGCCGGAAGGAGGGGCGTGTTTTCGAGCTGAAGACCCGCCTTGCCTGCGATGTCCGCAATCTTGTGCTTGCCGGGCCGTCAGGTTCCGGAAAATCCATTACCCTGCAGGCAGTTGCGGGGCTGGTGCAGCCGGATTCCGGCAGAATAGCCATAGGCAGCCACGTGTTCTATGATTCAGCGCAGGGGATCAATGTGCTGCCGCAGCAGCGTCGCATAGGGTATGTGTTTCAGGATTATGCGCTCTTTCCGCACTGCACGGTGCGGGAAAACGTGGTGTTCGGCATGAAGCGCTGGAGCAAGCGGCTCTCGCGTGAAGAACTGAAGACGGTTGATGAGGTGCTGGACGTGTTCGGGCTTGGCCAGATTGCAAACGCCCGACCTGCTGCCATATCCGGCGGCCAGCGTCAGCGGACGGCTTTGGCCAGAGCCTTGGCCTCCAAACCGGAAGTTCTGCTGCTGGACGAACCGTTTTCGGCGCTGGACCAGCCCCTGCGGCTGCGTATGCGCGAAGAGCTTGCACGTATTCTGAATCACTATTCCATTCCGATGATTCTGGTGACGCACGACATAGACGAAGCCTGCTATTTTGCCGACACCGTTGCCGTGTATGCCGAGGGTGGCGTGCGCGATATTCTGGATGCGGAAGAACTGGCAGGGCGCGGCGAAAATATGGCCGGTTCCGTGGGAACAGTCATCCAGTCTGCCTATAATTTGCAGTAGTCATCCCGACTGTTCCCGAGACCTGGAAAAACAAAAGCCCGCAGGCAGCGCCTGCGGGCTTTCGTTTTGGTCAGAACAGAATGTCTAGCCGACTAGCCGAGCAGGCCGTGGGACTGCAGGCAGCACCGCAGGGTCTTCTCGTTATTTTCCATGAGGGGAACAAGAGGCAGGCGCAGCTCAAGGCCTATCTTGCCCATCATGGAAAGGGCGGTTTTTACGGGAATGGGGTTGGTTTCTATGAACATGGCTCTGCACAGGCCCTGCATACCGAAGTGCAGCTTGCGGGCCGTGGCGATGTCACCTTCCTTGAAGGCTTTGCACATGCTCGACATCTTTCCGGGAATGATGTTGGACACAACGGAAATAACACCGCAACCGCCGAGAGAAAGCAGAGGCAGCACAGTGAAATCGTCGCCGGAAAGAACCTGGAAGTCCGGTCCGCACTGTTCGATGATGTCTGAAACCTGAGTCAGGTTGGCCGTGGCTTCCTTCACACCCTTCACCTGCGGAATATCCTTGAACAGACGGGCAAGGGTACAGGGCAGCATGTTGGTGCCGGTGCGGCCGGGAACATTGTAGAGAACAAAGGGCATGTCCACTTCGCCGGCAATGGCCTTGAAGTGCTGATACAGCCCTTCCTGCGTGGGTTTGTTGTAGTAGGGCGTGATGAGCAGAGCACCGTCGGCACCGGCTTCTTTGGCGAATCTGGTGAGATCGATGGCTTCTTTGGTATTATTGGAACCTGCACCGGCCAGAACCGGCACCCGCTTGTTGGCCTGTTCCACACAAATGCGGATGACTTCGCGATGTTCCTCGTGTGAAAGAGTGGCGGACTCACCGGTTGTGCCGCAGGGGACGAGACCGTTGATGCCCTGTTCAATCTGCCACTCGATCAGTTCCCTGTAGCGCTCTTCATCGATAACGCCATCCTTGAAAGGCGTTACCAGCGCTGTAAACGCACCCGTAAACTGCATATAGCCTCCTCTTCTCGCTGTCGGAGCGTTCGTCCGCTTCTGGAATTGCGGACGAGCGGGCCGTTTGTTCCTTAGGGTAGGGTGAGGCCGAGAGCCTCAAGATACATTTCACCGGAATAGACGTTCAGCGCCTTGCCCTTGAGGTGGACGCATCCATTTTCAATGGATATGCCGAGTATTTCACCGCCGGAGCTGCGGACATTGACGGATGATTCCGTAAGTCCCAGAGCGTTGGTGACAACCACACCTGCCGCGGCACCAGTGCCGCAGGCATAGGTTTCGTCTTCCACGCCGCGTTCGTAGGTGCGCAGATGAATGTTATTCCGGTCCAGCACGGTCACAAAGTTCGCGTTGGTTCCGGCAGGGGCGAATGCCGCGTGATAGCGGACATGCGCACCAAGGGTTTTCACGTTCAGACCTGCCGCATCGTCATGGATGTAAACGGCGTGCGGTACACCAGTGTTCACGAAGTGAATTGTGCCTTCAAGACCGGGCATATCGACGGACTTGTTCAGTTCAAGTCCCTTGGGCGGGGTGAGCTGTACCTTTACCTCGCAGTTCTCGACATCCACCTCAGCACGGATGGGGCCTGCGTCGGACCCGAAGGTGTGCACCGGACCGGCAAATCCCAGCTTTACTGCCAGCAGACCGGCGCAACGCGATGCATTGCCGCACATTTCTGCCCGGGAACCGTCTGCGTTGTAGAAATGCCAGCGGTAATCAACTGAGGCATCGGGAGCCTCTTCAAGAAAGACAAGGCCGTCTGCTCCGACGCCAAAGGCGCGGCGGCAGACTTTTTTTGCCCAGTCCGCCATGGCTGACACGGGCAGCGCAAGCTTTCTGTTGTCAATGAACACGAAGTCGTTGCCGCAGCCCTGCATCTTATGGATGGGGACTGCATTCATGTTCCTGTTCAACGAATAACTCCTTGCAATGTATGCGATATGTGCCCGTTCTCGCGTTTATATTCATGGGGTGGGCATGGCTTCGATCACCGGGTCCGGCGGAACGGAGTCGTCAAGATTGACAACGGGGAAGCGGACGTTGTCAATCTCTTTCCATTCCCAGTCCCGGGTTCTCCGGGGCCATTCCATGAGTTCCAGCACTGCCAGCGCCTTGCCTTTGGCGTAGCCTCTGGCCCATAAAATGGTTCCTTTCGAGTCCATGTTGCCCCGCATTCCTCCACCTGCGCCACTGCCGAGCAGAACATCGTAATGTCCGGAGGCAGCAGCGAGAAATTCCCGTTCCGTGGGGGTTCCCCACGGGCTGACCCCTATCACGAGGTCACATTCGGCACGGAGCGTGTCCGCAATCCGAATGAGTTCAGCGTCTGACGCGGAAGGATCGTTCTGTACTGCGGGGAACAGAACAACCCCTATACGCCTTTCTCCGATGACACTCTGCTGCACAACCGGTCTTTGGTCAACAAGGCGGAAGCCGTTAGGCACTTTGCCTGTATGCCCTAAAAACCAATCATGCGCAGTGGTTCCCATCCACCCTACGTCTACCTGCATGCGTTCAAAAGCGGTGATGAGGTAGGGTGCAGACTCCGGAGCAAGCTCGCCGCCTGCGGCAGTGGTAAATTCACCAGCGCCGCCGATGACGATGGCAGGGCCCAGAATCTTGAATGATGCAATTTTACCGGCCCGCCGGGCCAGCCCTCCGATCGTTTTACCGCCTCAGGAAGGGCAGGGGAGAAGCTCGCCATACCCGTTGGCAAAAAACACAATGCGCAGAACGGGAAGGTTCTGCGCGTCGTGTGCTTCTGCCGCTTTTCCCGTGAGCAATGCAAGCACACTCAACAGGACGGCAAGGATGGCAGTTCGGCCGGCGCCGGTCAGGCGCCTTGTTCTACTCATTGAGAAATTCTTTGAGTTCCTTGCCGGCCCTGAAAAAGGGAAGCTGTTTAGGGTTAACCTTAACAATTTCACCGGTTTTGGGGTTTCTTCCGGTATATCCGCCGTAATCTTTGAGTTTGAAGCTGCCAAAGCCGCGAATTTCAACGCGGTCGCCGTTGGCAAGGGCGGATTTCATGCTGTCTACGAAGATATTGACCACGGTGGTCGCTTCTTCAATTGAGATGTTGTTCTCGTCGGACAGGGTCTTGATGAGTTCACTTTTGTTCATCACCTACTCCGGGCAAATGCGGGCATGTGGGCATGCGCTGTGGTTAGAGATCAAGAATTTTGCAGCTAACACAAATTGGGCATGTGGAGTATGTAATAAATCATTCTGATATTCAAGCGGTTATTAGAAGAAACTCTTTGTCTCAGTTAAAAAAGGGCCGTCGGCAATCTTGTCGCGCAGTGAAACACGCATGCGTTGCAACTTGACCGCAAGGGCAAACATATCTTGTGCTGCAGGCGAACCCGGCGCCATTTTCAGCAGCGGTTTCTGCTTTCTGACGGATTCAGTGACCATTCTGTCATGGCGGATGCCGCCAAGCAGGTGCGGGGTGAAGCCGAGGAACTTGTCACATGCCGCAGCAAGGCGCCTGAAGGTTATTTCCTCTTCGCGCTTGTCTTCAACCTGGTTCACGATAACGTGGAAATCCCGCACACCGTGCTGCGTGGCAAGCACTTTCATGAGCGCGTAGCTGTCTGTCAGCGAAGTAGGCTCCGGAGTTACGATGATCAGGCGTACATGCGTCATGGCACCAAAAGCCAGAACCGTGGGATTTATCCCTGCGCCGATGTCCATGAAAAGATAGTCGTACCCTGTGAACAGCGGGTCCAGCTTGCGAAAGAGCATGGCGCGCAGGTCGGAATCCATCTCGACCAATTCAGGTACGCCGGATGCCGCCGGAAGGAAGTCGAAGCCGCCCGGTTCGATGTGGACAGCTATTTCCCGCGGGTCCATATCAGAATCCAGCAGATTCTGCATGTTGTTTTCGGGAGCGACGCCCATGAGTACGTCAAGGTTTGCGAGCCCGAGATCGCAGTCCATGAGAAGCAGGGGAAAACCCCCGCGGAACATGCAGTATCCGAGATTGAGAGCGATGTTGGATTTTCCTACGCCGCCCTTGCCGCTGAGTACGGAAACACTGAGAGTTCTGTTCGTGCGCATGTTCATACCGGGTATTAATCAGTTCCTGAAAAGAGGAACTGTTTTTCATTGGAGTGTACCATGGTGGAGCGGTCGTATTCGAAATCCGGTTTCTGCCGGGCAACGTGTACGCAATTTTTTCCGCTTGTTTTCGCCTCGTAGAGAGCCTTGTCAGCCAGTTCCATGAGCTGGGTGATGGATGTGCTTCCCCGGCCGTTCATACAGGCCACCCCGGCGGAAAAAGTGCAGGAGAAGGGCTCGTGATTTTCACAGCCGAACTTCTGCTCAGAAAATTGCTGCAAAACTCGTTCCACCATCGATTTTGTCTTGAGTGCACTGGCTCCGGGAAGCAGCAGGGCGAATTCCTCGCCTCCGAGGCGGGCGGCAACATCGTATACGCGTTTGGCTTCGATAAGAACATCGGCAAGACCGCAGAGTACCTCGTCCCCGCATGGGTGACCGTAGGTGTCGTTTACGTTCTTGAAGTTGTCTATGTCTATGATGACAAGACTGACTGTGCTGTTGCTGCGCTCCACGCGCTCGGCTTCCATCTGCATCTTGCGGTTGAAAGCCCTGCGGTTTTCAAGGCCGGTAAGCGGATCGTGCTCGGATTGATGGGCAAGATCCTCAAGGGCGTTGAGCAGATTGTTCAGGTTCAGGCACGCCGATTCGTCCAGCGAAAGGGCAAGCCATTCCTGCAGGCCATAGAGTTTTGCCACATCGTTCCACTGTTCGACAGTGACGCCGGACAGCATGCGCGTAACGGCTATGAGGCCGTCCTTGGGGCCATCCGTACGTTCCCTTGCGAGCTGGAGCAGCAGGTCCCGCAACGAATCCAGCTCACACGACAGCGGACGCAGGTCTTCGGGGATGTCCCGGGAGCCGTATGTCTTAATTTTCTGCATGGAGATACAACAGGAAATCTCTCAGGAATACATCGATCTTACCGTTGAGCACGGCTTCGACGTCTCCCATTTCCGAGTTTGTCCGATGGTCTTTGACCAACCGGTATGGCTGGAGGGTGTAGGTGCGAATCTGGCTGCCGAAACTGATATCCATCTTGTTGGCGTATTCGGCCTGCCGTTCGTCCTGCCGTTTGCGCAGTTCGAGATCGTATATTCTTGCCTTGAGAATCTGCATGGCAGAATCGCGGTTCGCATGCTGCGACTTCTCATTCTGGCACTGGGCCACGGTGCCGGTGGGAATGTGCGTGATGCGCACAGCGGAGCTGGTGGTGTTAACGCTCTGCCCGCCGGGGCCGCTGGAACGGAAGAAGTCAATGCGAAGGTCTGCTTCCTTGACGTCTACCACGATATCGTCTCCGGCATCGGGAATCACATCCACAGACGCGAACGAGGTGTGGCGTCTGCCCGAAGAGTCGAAGGGTGAAATGCGGATGAGGCGGTGAATGCCCCGTTCACCCTTGAGCAGGCCATAGGTGTTCGTACCGCGAATACGCAGGGTTACGCTTTTGATGCCTGCTTCATCCCCGTCCAGAAAATCGAGGTATTCTGCCTTGAAGCCCTGCGCGTCTGCCCAGCGCACATACATGCGCAGAAGCATCTGCGCCCAGTCCTGCGCCTCGGTGCCGCCTGCGCCAGGATGAATTTCCAGAATGGCATCCTTGGAATCTTCCGGCGCGGAAAGAAGCATGTTCATTTCCGTTATCTGCAGCAATTCTTCAAGCAGGTTGGTCTGCGCTTCAAGGGTTTCCAGAATTTCGGCACTCTGATCCTCTTCTGCGAGCAGCAGCCATTCTTCAAGGTCTTCCTTGGCGCGCTTGAGAGCTTGCAGGCGGTTCACCTCTGTCTCAAGGCTGCTTTTTTCCTGCAAAACAGGAGTAAGCTTATCCGGCTTATCCCATGCTCCGGGGCTGGAAAGCTGTTTTTCTATTTCGTCGAGACGGGCTTGGGAGGCATCAAGGTCAAAGCCGCCTCCACAGGGTTGAAAATTGCTCGAAAAGAGTTTGGCTTTGCGTACGCAGATCTGCAAGATGTAACATATATTTATAGTCTGATTGGTTAAGGGTTCTTTCGCGTCATTCCGTAGCCAATGCACGACAGGCATGCGCCGATCAGCAGAACGTGGATGAACGTGAAGGCATTGTGATATGGTGTGGTCCGGCTGACGGTGGCGGCTATGCCGTTCACGGTCTCAGCCCGGAACAGGGAACCTCTGGTTATGATGGTGCCTTTGGGGTCCACGATGGCGGAAATGCCGGTATTGGTGGATCGTATCAGATAACGTCCCTGTTCGATAGCCCTGAGCACGGCAAGGTGCAGGTGCTGCTCCGGAGCGGCAGTTTTGCCGAACCATGCATCGTTGCTGATGTTGACCAGCAGGTTTGCCCCTTCTTCCACTCGCTGCTGTGCCAGTTCCGGAAAAATGGTTTCGTAGCAGATGAGCACACCCAAGGCAAGATTGCTGTAAGAAACCGGATGGATGGCAGAACTGGTCTGGAACTCGCCTGTTCCCTCGAAAAATACTTCGAGGAAGGGCAGGTATTGGCCAAAGGGCAGGTACTCGCCGAAGGGAACAAGGTGCTCCTTGTCATACCAGCTATTCATCAACCCGTCGGGGGTGAGCAGATAGGCCCGGTTAAGGGTGTTCCACTTGCGGCCATCGGTTCCTGCGGCATATGCGGGGGTGCCCACCAGAAGCGGTGTTTTCTCCGCGACCACGAGTTCGCGGACGAGGGAAAGATATTCCTTCTTTTCCTGAAGGTAGAAGGGCATGGCGGTTTCCGGCCAGACTACAAGGTCGGCAGGAGCGTTGGTCAGGGCCCCGTGCGTCATGTCTACGTATCTGTGGACGGTGCCGTTCTGATAGGCGGGAACCCATTTCTGCCCCTGATCTATATTGCCCTGCACCATGATTGTGCGGACGGGAGCGGTTGTTTGTATGGGAGTGTTCCACGCAAACAGCGACCATGCTGCGCACAGGGCGATTGCTGCAGTACCGGCTGCCAGCGGGGCGGGCTTGCGGGTTCTCGCAGCCTCGATGAGCTGGCATATGACAAACACCATGACACCGGAATAAGCATAGCTGCCCATGAGCGAGAGAGGCTGTAGTGCAGCGGGCCACGAGGCAAATGCCGAGGCAAGAATGGCCCACGGAAAGCCGGTGAACAGAGTGCCCCGAAGGAATTCGAGGGATGCCCAGAGCAGCCCTGCAAACAGTGCTCGCAGCATGGGCGGGAGTTTGTCGCGCATAAGGCGCACGCCAAGCGCAAACAACGCTGCATAGAGCGCCAGGTAGGTGGCAAGAAGGGCCGGAGCGGGCATGGCAAGTGACCAGTGCATTCCGGTCTGTTCTTCAAGCGGTACGGCCACCCAGTATATGCATGCCGTGTACCCGAGAATGCCGGCCAGAAGCGCCCGCCTGAAAACACTGGCGGAACGGGTTTCTCCGGTTGCCATGTAATAGAGGATGGCAGGAAAAATCAGAACCAGCGGCGGCAGGTGCGCCAGTTGATTCGCCATTCCGAAAAAAAGGCCTGAGGCGGCGAGGAGGATGAGTAGTGCTTGCATGGTGCGCAGAGGAGAATGGGTTTTCGGGAAAAGGTCAAGAGGTAAAGACGCGTCGTTTAACCAAGAAAAACGGGCCCGCAGGTGCGGGCCCGTGATTATTCATGCCTTTCGACGAGAATGGTCTGGATCATCTTGGCGTTGGCAGACTTGATGGAAAAGCGGTAGCCTTCAAGCATGAAGGTTTCTCCCGCCTGCGGAACATGGCCTGCCAGCTCGCTGAGGTAGCCGCCTATGGTTTCCACCTGCTCCGAGGCAAGGCGTATGCCCAGCAAGGGTTCAAGTTCTTCCAGCAGGGCTCTGCCCGAGAGCATGTAGCTTTCATCCTCAAGCTGTCTGATGTCCTCTTCCTTGGGAAGGTCATACTCGTCGTCGATGTCGCCCACGATGATTTCCAGAATATCTTCAATGGTGACAACGCCCGAAGTGCCGCCGTATTCATCTACGGCTATGGCGAAATGGAGTTTGCGGGCCCGGAATTCCTGCAGCAGGTCGCTCACCATCTTCGTTTCGGGCACGAAGAAGGGTTTGCGCATTATGTTTTTGAGAGGAGTTTTGTGCAGGGCAGGATCGTACAGATAACGCAGCACGTCCTTGGCGTAGGCCACGCCGACGATATTGTCGCGATTTCCTTCATAAATGGGAATTCGCGAATGCCCGGATTCGATTATGAGATTGACGACATCGTTGATGGAGGCGCTCAGTTCGATACAATGGATGTCCGTTCTCGGCACCATGATTTCGTCCACCTGAGTCTCGTCAAGGCTCAGTACGTTAAGGAGCATGGAACCTTCAGCTGCCTCAAGCTCGCCTTCTTCGCGGGCTTCGAGAATAGCCTTCTCCACACTGTCTCCGGACTTGTTGTTAAAAATGTTACTGATCAGCGACCAGAGTCGACTGTCCGAACCTCCGTCCAAAACGAGTCTCCTTGTTAAGGTTTTTTGATTAAAGGCCAGTGTTTGTCCTTCTGAATTGTGGGACAATATCTGTCACGCACGCATGACGCAAGCGCAAAGAAACGGGAACGCGTAATTTCTATTCAAGTCCCTTTTCCCGGTACAGTTCCAGATGGCGCCGCATGGCCCAGTTGCCAATTTCATCCACTTCATTACCGCGCAATGGTGGCAGCCAGTAGAGCTCTCCATGGGCGTTTTCCACGGCTTCGGCCCGTTGTATGAACTGCAGGCCGAGGTCCACATCGCGGGTTTCAAAATCCACATAGGGCATCTGCAGACGGCACAGCAGCCAGTAACGGGTTCTGGTGCCGGTCTCCGGCTCCCACAGGTCCAGCAGAATGAAAATTCTGTCGCCTATGTTGAATGAAAGCCCGCATTCCTTGGCATCGTGGCGCTTGATATGCAGCTTGACGCCGCCCGCGGAGATATTGACTAGCCGCACCTGCGCGCGCTTGCCGGGAATGAAGCTGAGAACGGGTTTGCCCCAGTTCTTGAAATTCATGTCATGCTTGGCATCGGCGAGCAGTTTTTCAGGCCACAGAGCAATGCCCATGATGTATTGCTCCGGCGGATCAACACGCAGTGCCGCCCGCTTCTGCTTCATTTCCAGTTTCTCGGGAACGGAGAGGTTGAGATGGCAGATTTCGTTGCCTACGGGCCGTATGCCGATAATGGATGAGGTAAACATGTAGTGCTGGGGTGTACGCTTCTCGTCCTGCATGCGGAAGTAGCAGTCTACGGTTTTGCCGAGCCAGTTGCTGCTGATGTTTTTCAGGGAGGAACACTCCATCGTCACAGAGTCCGCTCCCAGGTCATACAGGATGCAGAAGGTGGAGCGACGTTTGTCTGTTTCGGAATGAAACTGGAGCTCCATCTTGCTGCGCTGGTCCATGGCGTTTTTCAGATCGGTTCGTATGGACTGCGGATCAAGTACCCAGCCGTGCGGAACATATACTGCGGAGCGCTTGGAGCGTAGCCACATGATAATGATGATGGCAACCAGCACCGCAACAACAGCCAGCAGGACCATTATGACCTGCATGGAAACCATCTCGCGGGCAGATGTGTCGGTGAAACTGCGACTGATTTCTGAGAAATAGTCTGTGGTCTTGTCCACTGCGGTGATCATGGGAAATCGCACGGTCTTATTTCTTATCCGGATAGGTTATGTGTTTTTCCGGTTGCTTGCCCCTTTTCAGACGGGCGAGCAGTCTGCATGGTTTTCCGTGTACCGCGAAAGGTCTGCCGCAAGGCCGACTATCCATTATATATAAAGAAGAAAATGCCGGTACAGTCAACTACCCGTCACCTGCCACCCGATGGGCAATGGGGGCGGTATAGTGGATAACAGGAACGGAAAACAGAAGCATAAAGCCAGAAAGAAGTATTTTGTTGTTTACAATCAGTATGTTGCCTGGTGTGCGAGACTTTTCCGGAGCTGTTGCGGGCAGCCTGTCTCTTCCGCTGCAGAATTCTCTTTTCGCGCGGCCGTGGCACGCAAAGAAAATTTTGCAGTCCGAGGCAATTTATATTGCAAGAACAGGTCCATATGCAACTGAAAAGCCTGCAGATATGGAGCGTGCAGGCACTGATGTGCTGCAGGGAAAACCGGATTTGGATCAGGCTCTGCGTTCCAGCTTTTTGAGGTGGATTTCAAGGCAGGCAATTGCGGCAGGAGTTATGCCGGATATGCGGGATGCCTGCCCCAGAGTGCGGGGGCGGATGCTGCTCAGCTTTTCCACTGCTTCACGGGTCAGACCGGAGACCTCGCCGTATGCCATGTCTTCGGGCAGCACAGTGTGTTCGGAGCGCGCAAAGCGTTCCACCAGTTCTTCCTGACGGCGCAGGTAACCGGCGTATTTGGTTATCGTTTCCGCTTCGCGCAGAGATTCTTCGGGAAAGCTCGTTATCTCGGGCCAGAAGGGAACCAGATCGGCTATGTGCAACGCCGGTCTGCGCAGCAGGTCTCCCAGGGTTATGGCTTTGCTGGGGGAGGCCTCATTCATGCCTTCAAGAATGGCCCGCGTTTCGGCATCTGGACGGATGCGGCGTTCTTCCAGTTCCGCAAGCAGGGTATCCAGAGCCGCATGTTTTGCGGAGTATTGCGCCCATTGTTCATCCTTCACAAGTCCGAGCTCTCGGCCTATGGCGGTCAGCCGTCTGTCGGCATTGCTTTCGCGCAGCAGCAGGCGGTGCTCGGCGCGGGACGTGAACATGCGGTACGGCTCCTTGGTTCCCTTGGTGACAAGGTCGTCCACCAGCACGGCCATGTATGCCTGGTCGCGGCCGGGAACAAAGGGGGCTCTGCCCGTCAGGGTACAGAAGGCATTGAGCGCTGCCCAGAGGCCCTGCGCCGCGGCTTCTTCATAGCCGGAAGTACCGTTGACCTGTCCAGCCAGATAGAGTCCGGACAGGCATTTGGTTTCCAGCGTGGCGTGCAGCTGGGTCGGATTGGCGTAGTCATATTCAATGGCATAGCCGGGGCGCACGATCTGTGCTTTTTCCAGACCGGGAATGGAGGCGATCATGGCCTTTTGCACATCCAGCGGCAGACTGGTGGGAATGCCGTTAGGGTAGCATTCGGGGCTGTTTGCCCCTTCCGGCTCGACAAAAATCTGATGCCGTCCCTTTTCGGGAAAGCGCGCCACCTTGTCTTCGATGGAAGGGCAGTAGCGTGCGCCCGTGCCTTCAATCACGCCCGTGAACATGGGCGAACGGTCAAACCCTGAGCGAATGGCCGCATGGGTCTGTTCGTTGGTCCATGTGACATGGCAGGGCAACTGCGGCATTTTTGCTTCCGTGGAGCGGAAGCTGAACAGGGGCGGCGGGGTGTCGCCTGTCTGCTCTTCCATGACGGAAAAATCGATGCTGCTTTTCAGCAGACGCGGCGTGGTGCCTGTCTTGAGCCGTCCGAGGGTCAGGCCCACGGACTCAAGGGATTTAGAAAGATTCATGGCGGCAGGATCGCCAAGGCGGCCGCCGGCGAAATTGGTGAGCCCCACATGGATGAGCCCGCGCATGAAGGTGCCTGCCGTGATGATGACGGTGCTGGCGCGGAAGGTCTGCTGAAGGCGGGTACGAACACCGGCGCAGCGGCCGTTTTCCACCAGAATCTCTTCAGCGGTGTCCTGCCAGACCCACAGTGTTTCCTGCGCATAGATGTCACGCTTGACCACACGCATGTATTCGTCGCGGTCAATCTGGGCGCGGGTGGCGTGCACTGCGGGGCCCTTGCTGGTGTTCAGCGTGCGGAACTGTATGCCTGCCTGATCGGCCCACAGACCCATCATGCCGCCAAGTGCGTCAATTTCGCGGACCATATGTCCTTTGGCAAGCCCGCCGATGGCAGGATTGCAGGAAAGGGCGCCGATATGATCGGCGTTTATGGTCATGAGCATGGTGTTCAGGCCAAGGTTGCTTGCCGCCATGGCGGCTTCGCATCCGGCATGGCCGGCACCTACGACGATGACGTCAAAAACTTCCGGGGGCAGGGACTTCAGCATGGGCGTTAGGGGTGCTCCGGAGCACAAAGTGCCCCGGAGCTGGTAGTCGTGAATGTTGTTGACCTACTTGTCGAAAAGCAGGCGGGTCATCACCTTGGCATCATTGATGTTGATGGAGATGAGTGATTTTTCGTCAGGCTGGTGGGCATTGCCGCTCAGGGTGCTCCAGCAGGCCACTTCAAGACCGTGAACACGCATGTGTGCGGCAACTGTGCCTCCGCCTATGCCCATGGGGCGAGCCTCTACGTTGTAGACTTCGCGGATGGCCACGGCAAGGCGCTTTACCACATCACAGTCGGCCGGAGTGGCATCGGTGGACTGGTTGGCCTGAACATCGTCAAGGCTGATGGAAACACCTCTGAAAGCTTCCACTTCATCAGCCAGCTTACGGATGGCGGCACGCACGTCTGCAAGGTCGTAACCGGGCAGCACGCGGCAGTCGATGTAGAAGACATCAAGACCGGGAACCGTGTTCACGTTCTCGACGTTCAGTTCCTTCTTGGTGGGAGTGAAGGTGGAAATATTGGGCTCGAACAGTTCGTCCACGCGGGGGAAGGTGTCGTGCAGGCTGCGCACCTTGAGAATCATCTCTGCTGCGGCTTCGAGCGAGTTGATGCCGAGGGCGGGGCGGGATGCATGGCACTGCTTGCCGCGCACGGTCACCTTGAGCCAGAGAATGGATTTTTCCGCCACCTCGATCATGGAGCCGTCTGCATTGCCCACGTCGGGTACCACGATCAGGTCGTCCTTGGCAAAGAGTTCGGGCTTGGTCTGCATGATGTAGTCAAGGCCGTATTTGCTGCCGGTTTCTTCATCGGCCACAAGAATGAGGCCCAGCGTGAAGTCGGGCGTAACGCCTTGTGCCACAAGGGCCTTGGCGGTGAGCAGGGATGAAACTATGCCCTGCTGGTTGTCTTCCACACCACGTCCGCAGAGAACGTCGCCGTCTACCTGCACCTGCCAGGGATCATTGGTCCACAGGGCCAGATCGCCGGTGGGTACGACGTCAGTATGGGCAAGCAGCCACACGGTTCTGGAGCTTTTGCCGGGAACGCGGGCGATGAGCGTGGGGCGGTAACCGCAGGGAACGCGATCGTCAGGGGCGCGAACTTCTTCAACATCAGTGATGCCGTTGGCCGCAAGCCACCCTTTGAGATATTCGGCCTTTTCAATTTCCCCGATGCCGCCTGCGGAAGGGCAGAGGGCAGGGCGGGCCGTCATTTGCGTCTGCAGTTCGATGACAAGATCGCGCTGGTTGTCGAGAAAGGTGTAGAGTTGTTCCAGCATGACTATGCTCCGGTGATGATGGTTGGCGGGCACAGGAGGCTTTCCATACCATTCTGCACGGCTGGGAACGTGTGCCGTGTGCTGTGAAGAGGCGGCTCCACTGCCCGAAGATCGTTCGGCCGATGATCAAAGGGAAAGAAAAAACGGGAAGGCTGCCGAAGCGCACCTTCCCGTTTGTCGGCTGTGAAAGAAGAGCCTAGCGGCCCTTGGCAGCGCGCTTGGATGCCTTGAGGGGGTTGATCTTGACCTTGCCGGTCTTGTCAACGCTGGCCTTAACGTGGGTGGCGAAGTTGCAAACGCCGAGGGCCCACTTGCTCTGGGGCTGAGCATAGCTGCCGCAGTAGTTCTGACCTTCAAACTGCTTGCTACGTTCGCAGCCCTCGCACTTCTCAACTACGGGCTGGCAGATGACGCCGTTGTAGAGCATCCCCTCTGCGGTCATGACTGCACCTTCAAATACTGCACTCATTGTATCGTCCTCCTGGATCGCGCGGGCTGCGCGCGAATATTGTTCTTGAAAGCAGGGATCAATTATATAGATCCCGGCAAAAGTCAACATAAAAGTGTCTGTTCCAATCGAATCTCTAGATTTTATACATAAAGCCGTCAACTGTCGAGTATGATGCGCATTTCAAAGCCCGCACAGGCGCCAGCGTGTGCCTCGCCCGTGATGTCGCCCGTGATGTCGCCCATGATGTCGCTAGACCAGCTTGCTGCGCACCCAGTCCCGAACAGCACGAATTTCCGCTACAAGAGCGGGGTAGTCTATCCGAAGATATGTACCATCATTATATAATACCTCGCCTGAAACCATGGTCATGCGTACTTCGGCTCCCGTGGCAGCATACACCGCATGAGAAACGGGATTGTGGAGGGGGAGCAGGTTGGGGGCATTCAGGTCGAGCGCGATCATGTCTGCCTTCATTCCCGGTGCAATGCTGCCGATATCCTGCCTGTGCATGGCGGCTGCACCGCCGAGGGTGGCCATGTCCAGAACGGACTGAGCGGGTGCGCATGTAGGGTCCATGCTGTGCACCTTGTGCAACAGCGCGCAGGAGGTCATCTCCGTGAACATGTTCAGGGCGTTGTTCGAGGCGGCTCCGTCCGTGCCGAGGCTGACCCTTACTCCTTTTTCAAGCATGTAGGGTATGTTCGCAATGCCGGAGGCAAGCTTCATGTTGCTTTCAGGATTGTGGGCAACCACGGTGCCGGTTTCCGCCAGCAGGTCGATTTCGGCTTCTGTCAGGTCCACTGCGTGTGCGATGGTGGTGCGGGGGGAAAGAAGGCCGAGATCATGGGCATACGGCACTGGCCGCTTGCCGAATGCCTTGAGGCACTGCTCGGTTTCCGTCGGAGTTTCCCCGAGATGGATGTTGATGGGAAGATCAAGTTCTTCGGCAAGCTCGCGGCAGCGGGTGAGTATTGCCGGTGTGGTGGTATAGACTGCATGAGGCATGACGGATTGGGAGATGCGCGGATGGTTCTTCCACTTGGCGTGCAGCTCTTTCACTATCTCGAATCCACGGTCGGTGTTCGGGTAGGCGGGGGAGGGGAACATGAAAATGCCCTCGCCGCCGAGAATGCGCAGTCCGGCTTTGTCCACAGCTGAATAGGTGGCGTCTTCCAGAAGGTACATGTCGCAGAATGAGGTGGTGCCGAGCCGTGTCATCTCCGCACAGGCGAGCAGGGCACCGAGTTCAACGAAATCCCTGTTCAGATGCTGTTCCACAGGAAAGATGTGCTTGGTGAGCCATTCCATCAGGGGCAGGTCATCCGCAACGCCTCTGAGCAGAGTCATGGCCGCATGGGTATGCGCATTGACGAGACCGGGCATGACCAGCACGTTGCCGAGATCGAGCGTGTTAACCGGCTGGTAGCGGTTGCTGATTTCTTCCCAGCTTCCGACGTCGGTAATGGTGTCGCCCGTTATGGCTATGCCGCCCTGTTCAATGACGGTTCTGAGAGGATTCTGCGTGAGAATCTGGTCGGCTCTGACGAGAAGGTCGCACACCGTTGTCATGCGCAGGTCTCCGTGGGGTTCGTTGAGTGTGAGTGGGGCAATGCCGATTGTGCTGTGGCGGCAATCAAAATATGGTATCGTCGCCGCAGGCGCAAGCCAATTGCGATGCGTAATATGATGCTGCAGCTGCAGGCACATCATTAATAATTGGAGGAAGGATGAAAACGGGTTGTTTGTTGATACATGGTTGGGCCGGAGCCCCTTTTGAGATGGAGCCGCTTGTTCATCCTCTTGAGGTTTTCGGGTGCGTGGTGAGCAATTGTACGCTCCCCGGACATGGGACGACCTTTGATGATTTTTGCACTACATGGTTTGAAGACTGGGCCGCAGGTGCCGAGCAGGCATATGAAGAGCTTGCACAGCGCGTGGACAGGGTTGTGGTGATAGGGCTTTCCATGGGCGGAACACTCGCGCTGCACCTGGCGTCGAAGTACCCCGTTGCCGGTGTGGTGACAATGGCTTCGCCAGTTTACGTATATAAGTTGTTTCCCCCGCAGATGAAGGATTGGCGGTTGCCGTTTGTCGGTCTTCTGCGGCATGTGCGCCCCATATGGCCGGGAAGCCCCAGAAGGGCGGAGGCGAATGAAATTGCCCCCTGGGAGGGGTATGACGGAGTAACAAGCCTTCCGCAGCTGTGGAGCCTCATGGAAGGCGTGAAGAAAGCGGGACGTACTCTGGACCGCGTGACGGCCCCCTTGCTGGCCATGCATTGCCCGACAGACAGGACCGCGCCATCGGGTAACGTGTGGGAGATAATGCGCAAGGTTTCGTCAAAATACAGGAGAATGGAGCTGATTCCCATCGAAGAGACAGTTACAGCGCACCATATGCTGACAACTCACAGGGAAACGAGAGAGCGCGTTTGCGGACTTATTCAAGACTTTCTGGTCAAAACAGTTGGTTTGTAGACAAAATTGTAAACGAGTGGACGCACAGTTTTTTGTGACAATTTCGTCATATTATATATTAACATGCTGTATTTAAAAAATATAAGAACGATTTTCGAGCGAGGTGACAAGATGGCCACATGTGCTTGTTGACAATTTTAGTATTTTCACGCTAATTCGTACTTCCGTTCAATGAGAAATGCCCTCAAAGCGTTTTTTCGCTTTTTTTATCAAAATTGTTAGCGGGTCCGGATGGACGGGGTGAGGGGATCCGACCGCCCGCTCTCTGCGCAAAGCGAGGAGACTGTCTTGCTTTTCAAGCCGATCAGCCAGAATTTTAATGATTTCGTCATAGACCGGGACAAGGAACGCTGCATCAACTGCGAAGTCTGTGTGCGCCAGTGTTCCTATGAAGCCCATTTCTGGGATGATGCCCGTCAGTGTGTGAACCACGACAACACCAAGTGTGTCGGCTGCCACAGATGCGAAGCGCTTTGTCCCACGGGCTGTCTCACCATCAAGAAAAACCCTGCCGATTTCCGCGATAACGCTCTGTGGACCCCCACGTACATGAAGTATCTGTACAAGCAGGGCGACACCGGCGGTATTCTGCTTTCCGGCATGGGCAGCCCCAGTGCAAAGCCCATCTACTGGGACAACCTCCAGCTTGATGCCAGCCAGGTGACCAACCCCTCCATCGACCCGCTGCGCGAGCCTATGGAACTGCGTACCTACCTCGGTTCCAAGCCGGACAATGTGGAAGTGGAGCAGACCCCCGACGGTCCCAAGCTGAAGACCAAGATCGGTCCGCAGGTGAAGCTGGAATATCCCATGATGTTCTCGGCCATGTCCTTCGGGTCCATCAACTTCAACCTGCACAAGGCCATGGCCATGGCGGCCACCGAGCTCGGCATTGTCTACAATACCGGTGAAGGCGGCCTGCATCCTACCTTGTACAAGTACGGGGCTAACACCATCGTACAGGTTGCTTCCGGCCGTTTCGGCGTGCACAAGGACTACCTGAATGCCGGTGCCGCCATCGAAATCAAGGTCGGTCAGGGCGCAAAGCCCGGTATCGGCGGCCATCTGCCCGGCGAGAAGATTGACGAAGAAGTCTCCAAGACCCGCATGGTTCCTGTGGGCTCCGACGCCATATCGCCTGCCCCGCACCACGATATTTATTCCATTGAAGACCTGCTGCAGCTCATCTATGCGCTGAAGGAAGCAACCGAATACCGCGTTCCCGTATCCGTGAAGATTGCAGCCGTGCACAACGCACCTGCCATTGCTTCCGGTATCGTGCGCGCCGGTGCCGACATCGTCGTTATCGACGGTTTCCGCGGCGGCACGGGGGCTGCTCCCACCATGATCCGCGACAACGTGGGCATTCCGGTGGAACTGGCTCTTGCTCAGGTTGACAACCGCCTGCGTGATGAAGGCATCCGCAACTGGGCCTCTCTGGTTGTTGCCGGCGGCACCCGCTGTTCCGCCGACGTCATCAAGGCCATCGCCCTTGGTGCAGACGCCGTGTACATCGCCACAGCGGCGCTGGTCGCCGTGGGTTGCACGCTCTGCGGCCGTTGCTACACCGGCAAGTGTCCCTGGGGTATCGCCACGAACGAAGCGCGCCTCAAGAAGCGCCAGAATCCTGAAATCGCCGCCAAGCGCCTGACCAACCTTGTCAGGGCATGGGGACACGAAATTCAGGAAATGCTGGGCGGCATGGGCCTCAACTCCATCGAAAGCCTGCGCGGCAACCGCGACAAGCTTCGTGGCATCGGCCTTAACGAAGTCGAACTTGACATCCTTGGTGTCAAGCACGCCGGGAGGTAGGCAATGCGCAGAGTCTATCCCAACAAGGATTTCTGCATCGGATGCCATATTTGCGAACTGGCCTGTCTGACAGCTCATTCCGAGAGCAAGGACCTTATCATCGCCGTGCGCGAGGAACAGGCTTCCGGCCTGCGCCCCTGCAAGGCTGTGTATGAAAAGGGCCCCGTCTGCGTCTCACTGAGCTGCCGACACTGTGAGAACCCCAGCTGTGTAACGGCGTGCATTTCCGGTGCGCTCTACAAGGACGAAGAAAGCGGTAAGACCAAGTATGACGAGAGCCAGTGCGTGGGCTGCTGGTCGTGCCTGATGGCTTGTCCCTTCGGGGCTATCCGCCGCAATCCGTCCAAGGGGAAGATCATCAAGTGTGACCTGTGTGAAGGAAGGGACAAGCCCGCCTGTGTAGAGGCCTGCCCCAATGCCGCACTGAGCTACGAAGATCGTTAGCAACAAGCATCCGGGAGAATACCATGACCTATGTCATCGTAGGCAACGGCGTAGCCTCCGTTGGTGCCATTGAAGGCATCCGGAAGCTGGATAAAGAGGGCAATATTGTGGTGGTGAGCGAAGAAAACACCCCCACCTACGGCCGTCCCCTCATTTCCTATTTCCTCGCAGGCAAGATCGGGCTGGATCGCATGAGCCTCCGTCCCGACGGATATTATGAAAAGAACAACGTGGAACTCAAACTTGGTTCCCGCGTTGTCGGCCTTGATACCGGTTCGAAGACTCTGGCACTGTCCAATGGCGAGAGCGTTTCGTACGACAAGCTTCTTCTTGCTACCGGTGGTGTTCCTTTCATGCCCCCCATCAAGGGGCTCGAAGGCCCGGGCATTTACAACTTTACCACCCTTGCCCATGCGGAAATACTGCTCGATATCGCGCAGAATATCCGCAACGTAGTGGTTATCGGTGGTGGACTTATCGGCCTCAAGGCTGCTGAAGGCCTGTTTGATAACGGTTTGAAAGTAACCATTGTTGAACTTGGCCCCCGCGTTCTTTCCGCCGCTTTTGATGATGTGGCGGGCAAGATGGTTTCCCGCCGGCTCGAAACGGAAGGGCTCGGCATCCGTTGCGGCAGCACGGTGGAAGAAGTGCTTCGCGGCCCCAGCGGCGGCATTAACGGCGTGCGTCTGGCCAGCGGCGAAGTAATCGCCTGCGAAGCCGTGGTTGTGGCCATCGGTGTTGTTCCGAGCCTCACTCCCGCGAAGGAAGCCGGACTCAACATTCGTCGCGGCATCAAGGTGGACGAGTTTCTGCACACCAGTGCCGAAGACATTTACGCAGCAGGCGACGTTGCCGAAGCCTACGACATGATCACCGATGACGTGCGGGTAACCCCCATCTGGCCCAACGCTTACAGCCAGGGCTACTATGCGGGTATGAACATGACCGGCAAAAAGCACGAAAAGCATCCCGGCGGACTGGCCATGAACGCCATCTCCTTCTACGGGCTGCCCACAGCTTCTCTCGGTATGGTCAACCCCGCACCGGAAGAAGACTGCGAAATCTGCACCTATGCGGATGAAGAGAAGCAGACCTATCGCAAGCTGGTTTTCCGCAATGACAGGCTTGTCGGATATGTGCTGGTCGGCGACATCGACTTTGCAGGGCTGTATACCGGTTTTGTCCGTTTCCAGCTGCCCCTGAGCGATGAGATCAAGCAGGAACTCAAGGACGGACGGCCCTCTGCGCTGCTCTGGCCCGAACACGATTTCGAGACGAGATGGACCCCCGACCACGAGTAGGGCAGACCATCATCGGAGAAGATATATGAAGGCTCCCAGCAATTTCTGGCATTTTGACAAGGATATTTCCGGGTGCGGTGTCTTCGGTGTCATTGACAAGAAGAAGAACCTCATATCCGGCTCCATGCCCATCAGCGCCATGTGCACCATGCACGACCGCGGCAACGGGCTGGGTGGCGGTTTTGCCGCATACGGCATCTACCCCGACCACAAGGACGAGTACGCATTTCACCTGATGTGCGACGACAAGGCCGCTCTGGACAGGGCTGAGGAAATCATAAAGGAATACTTTGAGATTTCCGTTTCCGAGCCCATTCCCACCCGCAAGGTGCTCAGCATCAAGAATCCGCCCGTAATGTGGCGCTTCTTCGTTACGCCCAAGGTCCGTCGCCCCAAGTGGGAAGGCCTGACAGAGCAGGATTACATCGTAAACGTGGTTATGCTCATCAACCGCAGGGGCGGCGCATTCGTCTTCTCCAGCGGCAAGAACATGGGTGCGTTCAAGGGTGTGGGTTTTCCCGAAGATATCGCCGATTTCTTCCGTCTGGAGGAATACAGCGCCTACATCTGGACCGGCCACAACCGTTTTCCCACCAACACTCCCGGCTGGTGGGGCGGGGCGCATCCGTTCACGATTCTGGACTGGGCCATTGTGCACAACGGCGAAATCTCTTCGTACGGTATCAACCGCCGTTACCTCTGTCAGCATGACTATGAATGCACCATGATGACGGATACTGAAGTTGTGGCGTATCTGCTCGATCTGCTTATGCGTAAGCACGGTCTCTCATACGAAATGGTGAGCAAGGTTTTTGCTCCGCCTTTCTGGGACGAGATTGACCGCATGGAACCTGAAGAACGCAAGCTGTATGAAACCCTGCGCATGGTATACGGACCGGCCTGCCTGAATGGACCTTTCGCCATTCTCGTAACCGATGCCAACACCATGATGGGCCTGAACGACCGTGTTAAGCTTCGTCCTCTGGTTATTGCCGAAAAGGACAGCATGGTGTTCATGTCCAGCGAGGAAAGCTCCATCCGCGAAGTTTGTCCCGATCTCGACCGAGTTTGGGCGCCCAAGGCCGGTGAACCCGTTATTGTGAAAGTGGAGGCGTAACCATGGGCAAGAAGGTCACTCTGGACGCCAACGGCGTTTATTACAGACAGCTTAACGAGCAGATTCGCGAGGCGGTTCGCAATGGTGCCGATGAGATTGAGTTGCTCAACGTGCGCGGACA
This sequence comes from Desulfovibrio subterraneus, assembly GCF_013340285.1. Taxonomy (NCBI): domain Bacteria; kingdom Pseudomonadati; phylum Thermodesulfobacteriota; class Desulfovibrionia; order Desulfovibrionales; family Desulfovibrionaceae; genus Desulfovibrio; species Desulfovibrio subterraneus. The sequence continues at coordinate 894,322 of NZ_BLVO01000013.1, forward strand.
GCGCTATATCGGCAACGCCATTGACAAGCCCGTCCGCTTCACGGTGAACGGTGTTCCGGGTCAGGATATGGCGGCTTTCATGCGCGGAGCCTTTATCCGTGTGGAAGGCAATGCACAGGACGGCGTGGCCAACACCATGGACGACGGGCAGATTGAAATTAACGGTATGGCCGGAGACGTGCTCGGCTACGGCATGCGTGGCGGCCGGGTCATGGTGAAGCAGGATGTGGGCTACCGCGTGGGCATTCACATGAAGGCCTACATGGACAAGTCTCCCGTCATTGTCGCAGGCGGCAAGGCCGGTGACTTTCTTGGTGAATACATGGCGGGTGGGGCGATCATCCTGCTCGGCATGGACTCCACCATGCCCGTGGAGACGCCCATTACCGGACGCAGTCTGGGAACCGGCATGCACGGCGGGGTGATTTATATCCGCGGTGATGTTCCGGAATATCAGCTCGGACCCGGTCTGAGCTTCCATCCTCTGGAAGATGAAGACATCGCCTTTATCCGCAAGCATGTGGAAGACTGGGCCAGCGCTTTCGGCAAGGATGCCGATGAAGTCATGGCAGGAACCTTCCGCAAGGTGCAGCCTTTCTCCAAGCGTCCCTACGGCAATATGTACGTGGGTACCAACTAGGATTTTGACGGATATCAGCAAAGTATTCGGGCCCTCCGAAAGGAGGGCCTTTTATTTTGCGCCTGCCGGATATGGAACCGCAGGCCGTGCCAATATATAATGATGGGGTTTGCGATTCTGTCTGACAGAAATTGCAGCGCTCCGGGCTGCAACCCGCCCCGGCTGTGCCGTGCGCGCCTTCGGTACCCTTTCCGTTGTGCTCGAAAACGGTTGCATGTTTTCGTCCTAAAAGGTACTTCTTGCAGGTTTTCAACCAGTTTTCATTTCATGATCACCCCATAAGGAGCAAATCATGTCGTTTATCAACACCGCTTGGGCCATGGGCAATGTCGGTCAGGCTTCCGGACAGGGCGGGGGAATCGCCGCTTTTGCACCCCTCATCCTCATGTTTGCCATTTTCTACTTCCTTCTCATCCGTCCGCAGCAGAAAAAGGCCAAGGAACACAAGGCCATGCTCGAGGGTCTGAAGAAGGGTGACGCAGTGGTCACCGCCGGCGGCCTGTATGGTACCGTTGTGGAAGCCAAGGAAGAAGTGCTGACTGTAGATCTTGGCACTACCACCGTAAAGGTTGGCCGCCAGTTCGTTTCCGGTCTGGTTTCCGCTCCTGCCCCCAAGGAAAAGAAGAAGGGCAAGGAAGAAAAGCAGGCTGAAAAGCAGGAAAATAAATAAGATAACAGCGGGCGGGGGGGTGCAAAATTGTGCCTCCCGCTTGCCATATACCCCCAAGCAGGCGTAAGACTTGCCCGCTTGGCTGTAACATGCCCGGGCAGTGCCGTACTGCTTTGGGCTTTGCTGTTTGACGGAAGTCAGTATCAGATAGCATTTAGGAGTTAGAATGAAAGAAGGTCTGCGATGGCGAATACTGGTTGCCCTGCTGGTAACCATGCTGGGCCTTGCCTACGCGCTGCCGAGCGTTCCTTTCATAGGGAATTCCGGCTTGCAGAAGGTTTTGCCGAAAGACAAAATTAGTCTTGGCCTCGATCTCATGGGGGGCATTTACCTGACTCTCGGCGTGGATGTGGAAAAAGCCATCGAGAACACCCTTGCCCAGACAGGGCAGGACTTGCGCACCGTTGCCCGCGAAGAGAAAATCAATATTCTTCGTCCCCGCGTCATCGGTAGTGACAAGCTTGAACTTGTTCTCGTCAAGGCGGATCAGAGAGAAGCTCTGAACAAGCTGATTGCCGAAAAATTTTCGCATCTGACCAACGAGGCCCCGGTGGATATGGAAGAGGGCAAGGTACGTTACTCCCTTTCCTACACCAAAGAATATCGCAAGTATCTTGCAGATCTTGCCCTCGATCAGGCTGTTAAGACCATCCGTAACCGAATTGACCAGTTCGGCGTGAGTGAGCCTGATATCCGCAAGCAGCAGGATTACCGTATCCAGGTGCAGCTGCCCGGTTTGAGCGATCCTGAACGTGCGATTCAGATTATCGGCAAGACCGCGCATCTCGAGTTCCGCATGGTCAAGGACGATGCGAATGTAGAGAATGCGAAACGCGGCATCGTGCCCCCCGGCTACGAGGCGCTGCCCATGGTCTCCCGCAATCCTGACGGAACGTACTCTGAAACCGTTCTGGTCGTTGAAAAAGACGCTGCCATGACCGGTGAGTATGTGCAGGATGCCTATGTGAACTTTGACCACTTCAACCAGTCCTACGTCGGCCTTACCTTCAATGCCAGCGGAGCACGACGCTTTGAGCAGATTACCGGCGACCATGCCGGCAGACGCATGGCGATCGTGCTGGACGGAAAGATCCACTCGGCACCCGTGATTCAGGAAAAGATCCGCGGCGGCCGCGCATCCATTTCCGGCCGCTTTACCAAGGAAGAGGCGCATGACCTCGCCATTGTGCTGCGCGCCGGTTCGCTGCCCGCTCCCGTCAATATTCTCGAGGAACGTTCCGTAGGTCCTTCCCTCGGTCAGGAATCCATTGATCAGGGTGTTACCGCAGCTCTCATCGGCGGCGTGCTCGTCATGGTCTTCATGATTGTTTACTACGGTTTTGGCGGTGTGGTGGCCGACATTGTTCTGTGTCTGAACATTGTGCTCATCATGGCCGGTCTTGCCGCATTCGGTGCCACGCTGACCCTGCCCGGTATTGCCGGTATCATTCTTACGCTGGGTATGGCCGTTGACGCCAACGTGCTCATATTTGAACGTATCCGCGAAGAACTGCGAAGAGGCCTCACGCCGCTTGCCGCAATCACCGAGGGCTATAACCGGGCCACGCTGACCATCTTTGACGCCAACATCACAACCCTGATTACGGCTGTCATTCTGTATCAGTTCGGCACCGGGCCCATCCGCGGCTTTGCCGTTACCCTGAGTCTTGGCATTCTTGCTTCCATGTTCACTGCCATCTTCTGTTCCCGCATTCTCTTCGATTTGTGGGCAGGCACCAAGCAGCGAACCAAGCTCAGCATCTAAGGAGTTGATCATATGGGTCTGAGTATCATCAAACCGAATAGCACTATCGACTTCGTAGGGCTGCGTAAGTATACGCTCATCATCTCTCTGCTGGTAATGCTGATTGGTGTGGGATCGCTCATCATGAAGGGCGGCCCCAAGTTCGGCATCGACTTCGCAGGTGGTGTCATGGTGCAGGTGCAGTTCGACAAGGCTGTGGAACCTGACACCCTGAAGGATAGCCTGAAGGAAGCTGACCTGCCCGGCCTTGTGGTGCAGCGCATCGGTATGAAGGGCGACAACGCCTATCTGATCCGCGCTTCCGTTACCGGTGCCAACCCCGAAAACATGCGCGACCTCGTGCAGTCTTCCTTCAGTACACATCTCAAGGACGTGTCCTTCGAGATTCAGCGTCTTGAAATGGTAGGCCCCAAGGTTGGTAACGACCTGCGATCCGCAGCACTGGAAGCCTTGTATTACGCGGTGCTTCTCATCGCCATCTACATATCCGGCCGTTTTGAACAGCGCTGGGTGGTAGCGGGCATCATGGCTGCGGCTCTGGCCACGGCACTGTATGGCCTTGGTGAACTTGGCGTATCCAAGCAGTACCTTGTGATCACCGCCATGGCGCTCACATTGGTGCTGTGCTGGAAGCTGAAGCTCAACTATGCCCTGGGGGCCGTCGTGGCGCTTATCCATGACGTTCTCATCACGGTGGGTATTTTCTCGGTCCTGAATAAGGAATTCGACCTGACCATCGTTGCGGCATTGCTGACTATCGTGGGTTATTCCCTGAACGACACCATCATCGTGTTCGACCGTATCCGTGAAAACATCCGCGGAAGAGTGGCCCCCACGTATGGTGAGGTTGTGAACACGGCCGTGAACCAGACATTGAGCCGTACGCTGCTTACCTCCGGCACGACCCTGCTCGTGGTTGTGGCACTGTTCTTCCTCGGTGGCAGTGTCATTCACGATTTTGCGCTGGCCATGCTCATCGGCATCGGCGTCGGTACGTATTCCTCCATCTTCATTGCCAGCCCGGTACTTCTCGCACTGAGCCCTGAAGAGATTCCTGCAGAGGAACCCAAGAAGGCTCCCATTGTGAAGTCCGAACACGGCGTTGTATAACGTCTGGTGCAAATGAAACGACAAGGGGCGCTCCGGTAACGGAGCGCCCCTTTTGTTTTCAGGTTTTGCGTTTTTTAATTCAACGTGTTAGATGATGTTCATGAGCATACGAAGTGTAACAGATGTCGAAGGGGTCCCGGGCTTTTCCGAAGGCGAAGGCCTGTATTCCGGTATTGAAGATGTGCTCTGGTCCCGCAGGGATGCGATGAAGCTCTTTCGGGCGCTTTTTGAACTCGTTCCCGATGCCTTGGTTCTTGCGGATTCGTCATACCGAATACTGGTTGTGAACACCAACGCCGTTACTCTGTTTGGGATGAGCGAAGAAGCTCTGACCGGAAGCGACTGCCGGCTTCTTGTTTCCGAAGCAGTGACGGAAGAGTTTGCCGATGCCCTGCAAGGCCTTGAGACCGATTCCGTCTGGAGCGGGACCTTGGATGCCTGTGTTGTAGAAGGACCGTCTGTTCCGGTTGAGATTGCCGCACGCAAAGTATCCATTGCCTCTGATGTGCTCTTTCAGATCGTCTTCCACGACATAAGCAGCCACGTGACGCTGGAGCAGGACCTGCAGCGTAAGGATGCCGTGGTGGAAGGGATGAACCTTGCCCTGCGACATGTCATCAGGAGTGTGCACGAAGAACGGCGGGAGATGAAGGACGAACTGGTTCAGCAGGTGAAAGACCAGGTATTGCCCGCGCTGGAACGCATTGCAGATGAAGACAGTTCCGATATGCGCCAGAACTATAAGGCTGTTATTGAAGACCAGCTTGGTGAAATGTCTGACGGTAGTCCCGCTCCGCTCGATAACCTGCTCATACGCTTAACGCCCCGCGAAATGGAAATTTGCCGTCTCATTGCACTTGGTCGCAAGACACGGGAAATTTGCGAACTGCTCCAGATTTCTTTTGAAACCATGCAGACCCATCGCAAGAACATCCGCCGCAAGCTCGGGCTGACAGGGCAGGGGATTTCCCTGTACGTCTTTCTGCAGCAAGGGCAGCAATCCTCCGCCAGGTAGCCTTCTTCTTCGCAGGCATCCGCAGTCTTCTGATCTGTGATTTCGGGTACTCTCTCCGAATCTCAGGTTAGAGTATGCTGCATATTGCTTGAATCGGGTACGACATCTACCCGATCCATACCCTAAATACCCCCTTGCCCCTATTCCATTCCTCTGTGAATATTGCATCGTTAAAGATGTACCAATTCACAGACCCCCTCCATGTACCGCCATCCATAATAGAATCCTTATTCAGGTTGTTAATTTCTTCCGCACAGGATGCTGCCGATGGTGGTTCTGCTGCGTAACGGGGGCATGATTTCAGGAGATTTGATGTCAAAGATTGTCGTAGAGAGTTTATACAAAATTTTTGGTCCTTCACCCGACGTGGCACTTGCCATGCTTAAAGAGGGGAAGGGCAAAGATGATATAATGGAGAAGACCCGCCACGGGGTAGGGGTCAATAATGCCTCATTCTCCATTGAAGAAGGCGAGATAGT